>NZ_JBOIBY010000387.1:0-17307 GCF_050739655.1 Pseudomonas sp.
GCTGCCGAAGGCTGCGATCTTTTGATGTTGATGTTCAGCGGGCTTGAAGCCAAAAAAAGATCGCAGCCTTCGGCAGCTCCTACAGTGACGGTGTACATCCGGTAGGGAGATGGCGGTGCGTTTGAGCAACTCCGGCAGCTCACGCAATGCATTCAAATCATCACTGCGCTGCTGTAACTGCGCCAGGCGCGCCAATGCTTCACGCCGATATCGATCGCGCTTCCATTGCCAATAACGCCGGGCAGCGATGATTAACGCGGTCAGCACCAGCAAACCAAGCAACACCCACCAACCCCAGGTCTGCGGTGCATAACTGACAGGCGCCGGCAGGGCGATTTCCTTGAGTTGCTCGATGCTCGGGATATTCGGATTCATCGCCGACGCCCGCCGAGTTTTCCCAGCTCCGTACGCAATTGTTCCTGCGCTTGGGTGGCTGTGCTGAACATCATCAACGGCACCTGGCTGCGGCGCAGCAGCGTGGCAACGTCCTTGAGCCGACCGCCCAGGAAATCGCCCAGTGGCTGGTGCACCTGACGCCGCTCTACCGCCAGCTCCACCTGCAACTGGCCTTGAGTAATCAACACGCGGCCATTTTTCGGCAGGTTCAGCGCCAAGGGGTCGTAGACCTGCATGGCGATCACATCGTTGTGCGCCGCCAACTGGCGCATCAGCTGCAACGTCCGTTCGCCCGCGCCGGCAAAGTCACTGACAATGCAGATCAGGTGATCGTGGCCGGCCACGGCCAGGCACTGTTGCAACACCTTGTCGAGCTGGCCCTGGCCTTCGGCGTCTGGGTTGCCCGCATTCAGTTGCTGGTTTTGTTCGACGATGCGGCTGCACAACGCCTCGATCCGCTTGCGGCTGCGCAGCGGTGCGATGCTGTCGATGCGCTGGTCGTTGAACACCAGCCCGCCGACCCTGTCTCCTGCGTTGAACACCATCCACGCCGCCAGGGCGCCCAGTTCAGCGGCGACCGCCGATTTGAAACTGCGTTGCGAGCCGAAAAACATCGACATGCGCTGGTCCACCAGGATTAGCGCCGGGCGGTCGCGTTCTTCGGTGAAGGTGCGCACCACCGGTTTGCCGGTGCGTAATGACGCGCGCCAGTCCAGGTGACGCAAATCATCGCCAGGCTGATAGCGGCGCAACTCGTCGAAATTCAAGCCGCGACCCCGCAAACGTGAAGCGTGGTTGCCGGCCAGGATGCTGCCTTGGGGCTGACGGGCGACGAAACTCAGATCACGGGCCTGGAACTCCAGAGCCATCAATTGCGCCAGAGACACGTAGACCAGCCCATCGGCATTCATGCGGGAATGGCCACTTTGTCGAGCAAGCGGTCGAGTACCTGATCGGCGCTGACACCGTCGGCCACGGCGTCGTAGCTCAGTTGCAGGCGATGGCGCAGTACTGGATGCAGGACGGCCCGCACATTGTCCGGCGAAACGAAATCCTGGCCCTGTAGCCAGGCGTCGGCGCGGGCGCAACGGTCCAGGCCGATACCGCCACGGGGGCTGGCGCCAATAGCAATCCAGCGGCCGAGGTCGGCATCGAAATCGGCGGGGTGGCGTGTGGCATTGATCAGGTCGATCAGGTAACGGTCGATGGCGGGGGAGACGTGTACCGCACTGACTTCCCGGCGCGCGGCGAAGATCACTTCCTGTTCCAGTGCGAAACCCTGCGCGGATGCGGTTTTTGCGCCGAGGGCTTGTTCTTCTTCGCGTAACAGGCGCAGCACCTGACTTTCGTTGTCGGCGCTGGGGTAGTCGAGCAACACCTTCATCAGGAAGCGGTCCATCTGCGCTTCGGGCAGCGGGTAGGTGCCTTCCTGTTCAATGGGGTTCTGGGTGGCGACGACGATGAACAACTCCGGCAGCGCATGGCTATTGCCGGCCACGGTGATTTGCCGCTCTTCCATGGCTTCGAGCAATGCCGCCTGGACTTTGGCAGGGGCGCGGTTGATCTCATCGGCCAGGATCAGGTTGCCGAACAGCGGGCCTGGTTGGAAACGTATTTCGTTTTTGCCCTCGACCTGATGCAGCACCTCGGCGCCGGTGATGTCCGATGGCAACAGGTCCGGGGTGAACTGGATACGACTCATCCTGGCGTCCAGGTGCTTGGCCAGTGCCTTGACGGTGCGTGTCTTGGCCAGCCCCGGCAGGCTTTCCAGCAGCAGATGCCCGTTGGCCAGCAGGCCCACGAGAATCTGCCGGATCACCTGGTCCTGGCCGAGCACCGCTTCGGCGATGCTGGCTTGCAGGGCGTTGAGATCGTTCAGTGCTGTCATGCCGCCTCCTAGAAAAATGCCAGGGTCATGTTGACCGCAACGCCGTTACCTTCAGGACGGTTCTTGGTGTCGAACTCCGGTACCCAGCGCAGGTTGAAGTTGGCCTGGGCGTCGGCAAACTTGCCGGTCCAGCCCACCACCGGCCCGGCCCCCACCGAGCGACCACGAAAACCGCTGGTGGCACCTGAGCCGGAATCGTCATTGATCTGCTGGATGTAGCCCGCCGCTAAACCTGCAGCCCAACCGTTACCGAAACCGTGGGTCAACAGGGCATCGAGGGTGAAGAGATCACCGTTCTGATAATCCGTGGCGTCGTTTTCCGTGTAGAACTCCAGGCCACTGGACAGCGTCAGTTCGCCACCCTTGCCGTCCAGATGGGTGAAAGCGACGGTGGGGATGAAGGTGTAGGTGTTCTGTCCGGGGTTGGCCAGGCGGTTGTCGTTGTAGGCACCGGTAGGCAGGTAGATCGGCAGCGAGAGCGAGAGATGGTTGACCTCGTCAAAGTGATAACCGGCGGCAATCGGCGTGACCAGCATGTCGGCGAACTGGGTGCCGGTGTCTTCGCTACCCAGTGTCCGGCCACGGGGGCCGGTGATGCTTGCCGTGACGTCGGTGTACTGCACGGGTACGCCGACAGCCGAGGCGTAGTTCCAGCGCCCTTTGCCGGTGTCCCAGACATGGGTGAAGTCGGCCATGGTGTAGGACACCTTCATGTCCAGCCCGGTACTCAATGCCCCAACGATGGGTACCTGGGCATTGCCCTTGAGGTCGCCGTCATACCAGATGCTGGTCAGGGACATCACCCAACCGGGTTCCGGCGGCACGATCCCGGCATTGGAAAACACCTGCTGCCCGGTGATCGGCCGACCGACGCCGCCTTCAACCGCCAGCACCAGTGGACTTGCGCCCATGATGCACAGCGCCAACAACGGGCGCACTACGCAGGGCTTGATCATGAATGGCTCCGTTTATCGTTTTAGATGGAATGCTGGCAATGTCCCGGGCTTCATGGGGAGTGCCTGTGATGTCGGCACCCACGCCGCAACTGACGAACATCGTCATCAGTGCGAAGCCGGCAGAGCGAAGGGCTATATGCATGGCGGTGTCCTCATTTCCCAAAAGTAACGTTGAAGCTCGCGAACAGCGTTAGCTCCGGCAGGCGATTGGTAAGGATGTTGGAGTTGCAGCACTTCAGGGGTGAAGTGATCCTGCAGATTCATCCCGAGGGCGCGATTCGCCCGGGCATGAATGAAAGGCAAAAACATCGTCGCCAGGAAAAAGACGTGCATCCCCAATGTGTTCGACATGATTCCCCGATTCCTTGGTGGCTCATTGCTCAATGCGGCACTTGCTGGCCGTTGCTACGCAAATTCTTTTGGTAACAAGCCTGTAGGACATGTCAGTTGAAGCTAGCAGCTAACGGGTGTTTAACCAGTTGAAGTGACTGAATTTGTGGATTTTGTGTGCAGGGTTTCAGTATTTCTGTGTACTAAAAAGTTAATGCGCACGGCTGATAACCGCGCAAGGTACAGTTCGATCGCTCCATGTTTTGCATAGAGCGATCAAGTGACCTCAAGTACTCAACACTTTTTTGTTTGCCCGAACGCCCGTTCCTCCTGTTCGCGCAACTCAGGCGTCAACTCAGCTCCAAAGTCATCCAATTCGAACACCTGACGGATCTCAATCTCGGGCTCGGTACCCGGCATCGGGTTGGGGCAGCGCTTGACCCATTCGATGGCTTCTTCTTTCGACTTCACCTGCCACAGCCAGAAACCAGCGATCAGTTCCTTGGTTTCGGCGAACGGGCCGTCGATCACCGTGCGTTTATCGCCGCTGAAGCGTA
Source organism: Pseudomonas sp. (assembly GCF_050739655.1). Taxonomy (GTDB): domain Bacteria; phylum Pseudomonadota; class Gammaproteobacteria; order Pseudomonadales; family Pseudomonadaceae; genus Aquipseudomonas. The sequence goes on from NZ_JBOIBY010000387.1 coordinate 4,128, forward strand.
CACGGGCGCCTTTGCTGCTGGGGTGCAGGCCTTCACCGGCGAGCAGGATGCCGGCCTTGGCCAGTTCTTCGTTGTAGTTGCCCATGGCGGTCAGCAGTTCAGTGCTGGGCATGATGCCGGCTTCGGAATCCTGGCTGGCCTTAATGATGATCATGAAGCGCATGGTGGGTTCTCCGGGGGATTGGGTTGATTCACTTATAGTCGAACGATCACCGGCGGAATCGACAAGCTGGCAACAACAATTTTTACTTTTTCCGAGCCCATGTTTCGGGTGCGTCGTGTTGGTTGGGTATGACTCGATTTGTAGGCGCCGGATTGCTGGCGATGGCGGTGGTGAATGTAAGATCGCCATCGCTGGCAAGCCAGCTCCCACAGGTTTTGCATCGCTCACAAATGACGCGGCAGTGAAAACTGTAGGAGCTGCCGAGTGAAACGAGGCTGCGATCTTTTGATTTTGTTTGAAGGCGAGATCGAAAGATCGCAGCCTGCGGCAGCTCCTACAGGGTGTGGATGCTGGGTGAAGTGGAGTACGACACAAGTCCGTAGGCGCCGGATTGCTGGCGATGGTAGTGGTAAATGTCAGATCGCCATCGCTGCAATACGGAGCTCCGCCAAGCCAGCGCCTGCAGGGTTTTGTGCTTTGCATACAATCTCGTGCGACAACTCCCCACAATTTGTATCCGGAGTAGGTCGCAGGACAATTTCGTGGTTAACTTCGGCCTCGTCAAAATTCTCCACCACAACGTTCAGAAGGACTCAGTTCATGGCTCAAGTCACTCTTAAAGGCAACCCGGTTCAAGTCAACGGCCAACTGCCTCAAGCCGGTTCCAAGGCGCCAGCCTTTTCCCTGGTTGCCGGCAATCTGTCCGACGTCACCCTGAAAGACTTTGCCGGCAAGCGCAAAGTGCTGAACATCTTCCCAAGCGTTGACACGCCTACCTGCGCGACTTCCGTGCGCAAGTTCAACGCCCAGGCCAACGACATCGCCAACACCGTCGTGCTGTGCATCTCTGCAGACCTGCCGTTCGCCCAAGCCCGCTTCTGCGGCGCTGAAGGCCTGGAAAACGTACAGAACCTGTCCACTCTGCGTGGTGCCGAGTTCATCCAGAACTACGGCGTTGCCATCGCTGACGGCCCACTCAAAGGCCTGACCGCCCGTGCCGTGGTGGTTCTGGACGAAAATGACAACGTGCTGCACAGCGAACTGGTTGGCGAAATCGCTGAAGAGCCGAACTACGACGCGGCACTTGCTGTTCTGAAATAAGCATTACATTACAAAGTTTAACGGCCTGGCTCTGTCCAGGCCGTTTTCATTTGTGGTTCAGTACCTTACAGAAAACCCCTGTTACGTAAGCCAAAGGTAAATTGCCGGTAAAGGCGCTTTGCTTAAAACCCGCCAGTGCTTATCGTTCAGCCTCATGTAAAAGAAGCCCACGCGCCCAATGGTTGATCACTCAATGCAATCCTCCGCTTCCCGTAGTCCTCGTCGCTGGCTGTTCGGCCTGCTTGTCCTGCTGGTCATCGCTGCCCTGTGCTGGAAATTCTGGCCAGGTAGTGCTGCGCCGAAGGAGGGGGCGGGGCAAAAAGCCGTCGCCGGACACACGGGCAGGTCGGGTGGCATGCGTCCGGGTTTCGGTGGCGCTTCCGGGCCGGTTCCGGTGCGTGTGGCGCCAGCGGTCACAGGCGACTTCCCGCTGTATTACAAGGCGCTGGGCACGGTGACGGCGTTGAACACCATCAATGTACGTAGCCGCGTGGGTGGTGAGCTGGTCAAGATCTATTTTGAAGAAGGACAGATGGTCAAGGCGGGCGATCTGCTGGCCGAAATCGATCCGCGTCCTTACCAGAATGCGCTGCTCCAGGCCGAAGGCACTTTGTTGCAGAATCAGGCGCAGCTGAAAAATGCCCAGGTCGATGTCGAGCGCTATCGCGGGCTGTACCGCGAAGACAGCATCGCCAAGCAGACCCTGGACACCGCCGAAGCGCTGGTCGGCCAGTATCAGGGTACGGTCAAGACCAATCAGGCGGCGGTCAACGACGCCAAGCTTAATCTCGAATTCACCAAAATCCGCGCGCCGATCGCCGGTCGTGTGGGCTTGCGTCAGCTCGACGTCGGCAATCTTGTGGCGGCGAATGACACCACGGCGCTGGCAATCATTACCCAGACCCAGCCGATCAGCGTGGCGTTCACCCTGCCGGAAAACAGCCTCGAAACCGTTCTGACCCGATATCGCAGTGGCGCCAAATTGCCAGCCGAGGCCTGGGATCGTGGCGATACCAAGTTGCAGGCCACTGGTGTACTGCAGAGCCTTGATAACCAGATCGACGTCACCACTGGCACCCTGAAATTCAAGGCCCGTTACGACAACCGCGACCAGTCGCTATTCCCCAATCAATTCGTCAATGTGCGCCTGCTGGCCGACACCCTTAAGGGCGTGGTGCTCGCGCCTTCCGCCGCGATCCAGTTCGGCACCAACGGCACCTTCGTCTATGCCCTGGATGGCGACAAGAAGGTCAAGATCCGCCAGTTGAAAATCGGCGCCAGCGACGGTCAGAACACCGTTGTGACCGAAGGCCTGGTCGCGGGTGATCGCGTAGTGCTAGAAGGCACCGACCGCTTGAAAGACGGCAGCGACGTGGAAGTGGTCAACGACCCCCAGCAGGTGCCGACCAGCCCGGCAGGGCATCTACAGGGAAAGTCCGCGGCCAGCACGACTGAGCCGGCACCCGTCGACAAGGCGAAAAAGGGCGGCGCATGAACCTCTCGCGGCTGTTTATCCTTCGCCCGGTAGCGACCACGCTGAGCATGCTGGCCATCATCCTCGCCGGTGTGATCGCCTATCGGTTGCTGCCAGTGTCGGCCTTGCCTCAGGTGGATTACCCGACCATTCGCGTCATGACGCTCTATCCCGGCGCCAGTCCGGATGTCATGACCAGCGCCGTGACCGCGCCCCTTGAACGCCAGTTCGGGCAAATGCCGGGCCTGACGCAAATGGCGTCTACTAGCTCCGGCGGTGCTTCGGTGTTGACCCTGCGATTCAGCCTCGATATCAACATGGACGTGGCCGAACAACAGGTGCAGGCGGCGATCAACGCAGCAACCAACCTGCTGCCCAGCGATCTGCCGGCACCGCCCGTGTACAACAAGGTCAACCCGGCCGATACGCCGGTACTGACCCTGGCGATCACCTCAAAGACCATGCTGTTGCCCAAGCTCAATGACCTGGTCGACACCCGCATGGCGCAAAAGATTGCCCAGATCAGCGGTGTCGGCATGGTCAGCATTGCCGGTGGCCAGCGCCAGGCGGTGCGGATCAAGGTCAACCCCGAGGCCTTGGCGGCCAGCGGGTTGAACCTCTCGGATGTGCGCACCTTGATCAGCGCCTCCAACGTCAACCAGCCCAAGGGCAACTTCGACGGCCCGACCCGGGTTTCGATGCTCGATGCAAACGATCAACTGACCTCGCCCAAGGACTACGCCAACCTGATCCTGGCCTACGCCAACGGCGCGCCATTACGCCTCAAAGATGTGGCCGAGATCGTCGATGGCGCCGAGAACGAGCGTCTGGCGGCGTGGGCCAATGAAAACCAGGCCGTGCTGCTGAACATCCAGCGTCAGCCCGGCGCCAACGTCATCGAAGTGGTCGACCGGATCAAGGCGCTACTGCCGAGCATCACCGACAACTTGCCAGCCGGCCTTGATGTGGTGGTGCTGACCGACCGCACCCAGACCATTCGCGCCTCGGTCAAGGACGTGCAACACGAACTGCTGATCGCAATCGTATTGGTGGTCATGGTCACCTTCCTGTTCCTGCGCCGGGCCAGCGCCACGATCATTCCGTCGGTGGCCGTGCCACTGTCGCTGATCGGTACATTCGGTGTGATGTACCTCGCCGGGTTCTCGGTCAATAACCTGACCCTGATGGCCCTGACCATCGCCACCGGTTTTGTGGTGGACGATGCAATCGTCATGCTGGAGAACATCTCCCGGTATATCGAAGAGGGCGAAACCCCGCTGAACGCGGCGCTCAAGGGCGCAAAACAGATCGGCTTCACCCTCATTTCCCTGACCCTTTCGCTGATTGCGGTACTGATCCCGCTGCTGTTCATGGCGGACGTGGTGGGGCGGTTGTTCCGCGAATTCGCCATCACCCTGGCGGTGGCGATCCTGATTTCCCTCGTTGTTTCCCTGACTTTGACGCCGATGATGTGCGCACGCTTGCTCAAGCGTGAACCAAAGGAAGATGAACAAGGCCGCTTCTACCGCGCCAGCGGCGCGTTCATCGACTGGATGATCGCCGCCTACGGGCGCAAATTGCAGTGGGTACTCAAGCACCAACCGCTGACGCTGCTGGTGGCCATAGGCACCCTGGCGCTGACGGTGGTCCTGTACATGGTAGTGCCCAAGGGCTTCTTCCCGGTGCAGGACACCGGGGTTATCCAGGGGATTTCCGAGGCGCCGCAGTCGATTTCCTTTGCGGCGATGAGCGAGCGTCAGCAGGCACTGGCCAAGGTGATCCTGGCCGATCCGGCCGTCGAAAGCCTGTCGTCCTACATCGGCGTCGATGGCGACAACTCGACGCTCAACAGCGGCCGCTTGCTGATCAACCTCAAATCCCACAGCGACCGTGACCTGAGCGCGATCGACGTGATCGCACGCCTGCAACCGGAACTGAACAAACTGATCGGCATCCGCCTGTACATGCAGCCGGTGCAGGATTTGACCATTGAGGACCGTGTCAGCCGTACGCAGTATCAGTTCAGCATGTCTTCGCCGGATTCCGAACTGCTCAGCCTGTGGAGCGGGCGTCTGGTTGAGGCCCTGGCCGACCGGCCGGAACTGACAGACGTTGCCAGTGATTTGCAGGACAAGGGTTTGCAGGTTTATCTGGTGATCGACCGCGATGCGGCGTCGCGGGTCGGGGTCTCTGTATCGAACATCACCGACGCGCTGTATGACGCCTTCGGCCAGCGGCAGATTTCCACCATCTACACCCAGGCCAGCCAGTATCGGGTAGTGCTGCAGTCGCAGTCAGGCGAGAAGATCGGTCCGCAGGCGCTGGACCAGATCCACGTCAAGACCACCGACGGCGGTCAGGTGCGTTTGTCGAGCCTTGCGCGCATTGAAGAGCGTCAGGCGCAACTGGCGATCACCCATATCGGCCAGTTCCCGGCGGTGATGATGTCGTTCAACCTGGCGCCCGGCGTGGCGTTGGGCCATGCGGTACAAGTCATCGAGCAGGTGCAGAAGGACATCGGCATGCCGATTGGCGTGCAGACCCAGTTCCAGGGCGCAGCCGAGGCTTTCCAGGCGTCGTTGTCGAGCACCTTGCTGCTGATTCTGGCGGCGGTGGTGACCATGTATATCGTGCTGGGCGTGCTCTACGAGAGCTACATCCACCCGATCACCATTCTCTCGACCTTGCCCTCGGCGGCGGTTGGTGCCTTGTTGGCGTTGCTGTTGAGCGGTAACGACCTGGGGATGATCGCGATCATCGGCATCATCCTGTTGATCGGCATCGTGAAGAAAAACGCGATCATGATGATCGACTTTGCGCTCGATGCTGAACGCAACCAGGGCCTGGACCCGCAGACGGCGATCTATCAGGCGGCACTCCTGCGTTTCCGGCCGATCCTGATGACCACGCTGGCGGCGTTGTTCGGCGCGGTGCCACTGATGCTGGCCACCGGTTCCGGCGCGGAACTGCGCCAGCCGCTGGGTCTGGTGATGGTCGGCGGCCTGTTGCTGAGCCAGATTCTGACGCTGTTTACCACGCCTGTTATCTACCTGTACTTCGATCGGTTGGGACGCCGCTTTGGCAAATCTGACTCGAAAGAGGTGGTGGTATGACGGCGAGCTACAAGGTTCAAGCTTCAAGCCGTAAGTCAAAACCTGCGCGAATCCTGCTTTTTTCTTGCAGCTTGTGGCTTGCAGCTAGTGGTTACCACCTATGAATCTCTCGGGTCCTTTCATTAAACGCCCTGTGGCAACCATGCTGCTTTCATTGGCAATCATGTTGCTGGGCGGCGTGAGCTTCGGCCTGCTGCCGGTTTCGCCGCTGCCGCAAATGGACTTCCCGGTGATCGTGGTGCAAGCCAGCCTGCCCGGTGCCAGCCCGGAAGTCATGGCCTCGACCGTGGCCACGCCATTGGAGCGTTCCTTCGGCGCCATCGCCGGGGTCAACACCATGAGCAGCCGCTCCAGCCAGGGCTCGACCCGGGTGATCCTGCAGTTCGACCTGGACCGCGACATCAACGGCGCGGCGCGGGAGGTGCAGGCGGCCATCAATGCTTCGCGCAACCTGCTGCCCAGCGGTATGCGCAGCATGCCGACCTACAAGAAGGTCAACCCGTCCCAGGCGCCGATCATGGTGCTGTCGCTGACCTCGGATGTATTGGAAAAGGGCCAGTTGTATGACCTGGCCTCGACCATCCTGTCCCAGAGCCTGTCCCAGGTGCAGGGCGTGGGCGAAGTGCAGATTGGCGGCAGCTCCTTGCCGGCCGTGCGTATCGAACTCGAACCCCAGACGCTCAACCAGTACGGCGTCGCCCTTGACGATGTGCGCAAGACCATCGCCAATGCCAACGTGCGCCGGCCCAAAGGCTCGGTGGAAGACGACCAGCGCCTTTGGCAGGTGCAGGCCAACGACCAACTGGAGAAAGCCAAGGACTATGAGTCGCTGATCATCCACTATGCGGACGGTGCAGCCCTGCGCCTGAAGGATGTGGCCAAGGTCAGCGACGGCGTCGAGGACCGCTACAACAGCGGCTTCTTCAACGATGACGCTGCGGTATTGCTGGTGATCAACCGTCAGGCGGGTGCCAACATCATCGAGACGGTCAACGAGATCAAGGCTCAGTTGCCCGCGCTGCAAGCGGTGCTACCGGCCAGCGTCAAACTGAACCTGGCCATGGACCGTTCGCCGGTGATCAAGGCGACCCTGCACGAAGCGGAAATGACCCTGTTGATCGCCGTGGCCCTGGTGATTCTGGTGGTGTTCCTGTTTCTCGGTAACTTCCGTGCGTCGCTGATTCCCACGCTGGCGGTACCGGTGTCGCTGGTCGGCACCTTTGCAGTGATGTACCTCTACGGATTTTCCCTGAACAACCTGTCGTTGATGGCGTTGATCCTGGCCACCGGTTTGGTGGTGGACGATGCGATCGTGGTGCTGGAGAACATCTCCCGTCACATCGACGAAGGCGTGAAACCGATGAAGGCCGCCTATCTCGGGGCGCAGGAAGTCGGCTTTACCTTGCTGTCGATGAACGTATCGCTGGTGGCTGTGTTCCTGTCGATCCTGTTCATGGGCGGCATCATCCAGAGCCTGTTTCGCGAGTTTTCCATCACCCTGGCAGCCTCCATCGTCGTCTCGCTACTGGTCTCGCTGACGCTGACCCCGATGCTCTGCGCCCGCTGGCTGAAGCCGCACACCCCTGGCCAGGAAAACCGTCTGCAACGCTGGAGTCATCGGGCGAATGAATGGATGGTGGGCAAATACGCGACGAGTCTGGACTGGGTGCTGCGTCATCGGCGCCTGACATTGCTCAGTCTGATCGTGACAGTTGGCGTTAACATTGCGTTGTATGTTGTTGTTCCTAAAACATTTCTTCCACAGCAGGATACAGGTCAGCTGATCGGTTTCGTCCGTGGTGACGACGGCCTGTCGTTCAGCGTGATGCAACCGAAGATGGAGATTTTCCGCCGCGCCGTGCTCAAGGACGACGCCGTGCAAAGCGTCGCCGGCTTCATCGGTGGCAGCAACGGCACCAACAATGCCTTCATGCTGGTGCGCTTGAAACCGATCAAGGAACGCAATATTTCCGCGCAAAAGGTCATCGAGCGGCTGCGCAAGGAAATGCCGAAGGTGCCCGGGGCGCAACTGATGCTGATGGCCGACCAGGACCTGCAATTTGGCGGTGGCCGCGAGCAGACCTCGTCGCAGTATTCCTACATCCTGCAGAGTGGTGACCTTGGGGCACTGCGCGAGTGGTATCCGAAAGTCGTCACCGCGCTCAAGGCCTTGCCGGAGCTGACGGCAATCGACGCTCGCGAAGGCCGTGGCGCCCAGCAAGTGACGTTGATCGTCGATCGAGACCAGGCCAAGCGCCTGGGTGTCGACATGGACATGGTCACGGCGGTATTGAACAACGCCTACAGCCAGCGACAGATTTCCACCATCTACGACAGCCTCAACCAGTATCAGGTGGTGATGGAGGTCAATCCCAAGTACGCCCAGGACCCGATCACCCTTAAGCAGGTCCAGGTGATCACCGCCGATGGCGCCCGGATTCCGCTGTCGACCATCGCTCATTACGAAAGCAGCCTGGAAGACGATCGGGTCAGCCATGAAGGCCAGTTCGCATCGGAAAGCATTGCCTTCGACATGGCCGAAGGCGTGACGGTGGAGCAGGGCAGCGCCGCCATCGAGCGCGCCATTGCCTCTGTCGGCCTGCCGGAAGACGTGATTGCGAAAATGGCCGGTACGGCCGATGCCTTCGCCGCGACCCAGAAGAGCCAGCCGTTCATGATCCTCGGCGCGCTGGTGGCGGTGTATCTGGTACTGGGCGTGCTCTATGAAAGCTACATTCATCCACTGACCATTCTTTCGACCCTGCCGTCGGCGGGCGTCGGTGCATTGCTGTCGATCTATGTGCTGGGGGGCGAATTCAGCCTGATTTCATTGCTTGGCCTGTTCCTGTTGATTGGCGTGGTGAAGAAAAACGCCATTCTGATGATCGACCTGGCGCTGCAACTGGAACGCCAGCAGGGGATGGCACCGCTGGAGTCGATCCGCAACGCTTGTTTGCAACGTTTGCGGCCGATTCTGATGACCACCCTGGCAGCGATTCTTGGTGCCTTGCCGTTGTTGCTGAGCCGTGCGGAGGGGGCGGAAATGCGCCAGCCGCTGGGCCTGACCATCATTGGCGGCCTGATCTTCAGCCAGGTACTGACCCTTTACACCACTCCGGTGGTTTACCTCTATCTCGACAAACTGCGCCATCGCTTCAACCACTGGCGTGGGGTGCGTTCTGATGCTGCTCTGGAAACTCCGCTATGACTGACCGTTCGCTGTTCAACCTGGCTGCACCGCTGATCACCGCTCGAGGCTCGCGGTTGCTGAGCCTGTCGCTGTGCGTGGCCATGCTCAGCGCCTGCGCCATCGGCCCGGATTACCAGCGACCGCCCGCCGCCACGCCGGCGCAATACAAGGAAGCGGCTGGCTGGCGTCAGGCCACCCCGAGCGATTCCCTGGCCCGTGGTGCCTGGTGGGAGCTGTACGGCGATCAACAACTCAATGGCCTGATCGAGCAGCTCAACAGCTCCAACCAGACCGTAGCCCAGTCCGAAGCCCAGTATCGTCAGGCCCAGGCCTTGGTGCGTAGCGCCCGGGGCGCGTTTTTCCCCACCGTCGACCTGACCATGGGGAAAAACCGTTCCAGCCAGGGGACCGGTAGCAGCAGTTCAAGCCTGACCAGTTCCTCCAGTGGTATTCGCGACACCTATACCGCGCAGGCCGGCGTCAGTTGGGAAGCGGATATCTGGGGCAAGCTGCGTCGGGGGCTGGAAGCCGACACCGCCAACGCCGAGGCCAGCTTTGCCGATCTGGCGGCGATGCGCCTGAGCCAGCAGTCGGAGCTGGTGCAGAATTACCTGCAGTTGCGGGTGATCGACGAGCAGAAGCGTCTGCTGGAGGCGACCGTCGAGGCCTATCAGCGATCGCTGAAAATGACCGAAAACCAATACCGCGCTGGCGTGTCCGGCAAGGATGCGGTGGCTCAGGCGCAGACGCAGCTCAAGGGCACCGAGGCGGACATGGTCGATCTGATCTGGCAACGCGCCCAGTTCGAAAACGCCATTGCGGTGCTGATCGGCTTGCCACCGGCCGAGTTCAGCCTCGCGGAGACCGAGAACATCCCGGCATTGCCGCAGGTACCGCTGGGCCTGCCATCGCAGTTGCTGGAACGGCGACCGGACATTGCCTCCGCCGAACGCTCGGTGATCGCCGCCAACGCCAACATCGGCGTGGCCAAAGCCGCCTATTACCCGGATTTCACCTTGAGTCTGAATGGGGGGTACAGCAGTAGCACCTCCAAAGACCTGTTCAGCATTCCGAATCGCTTCTGGTCAGTCGGCCCGCAGATGGCCATGACCCTGTTCGACGGCGGGCAACGCTCGGCCGAAGTGGACCGCAGCGAAGCGGCCTATGACGAAACCGTGGCCAAGTACCGCCAGACCGTGCTCGACGGTTTTCGCGAAGTGGAAAACTTTATGGTCCAGTTGAAGGTGTTGCAAGACGAGGCCGTGGTGCGCCAACAGGCGCTGGATGCTGCGCGCGAGTCGTTGCGCTTGACCCAGAATCAGTACAAGGCCGGCGTGATTGCATATCTCGATGTGGTGGTGGTTCAAGCCGCTGCATTGAGCAATGAGCGCAGCAACCTGGATTTGTTGCAGAGCCGCCTGATCGCCAGCGTGCAGTTGATTGCGGCGCTGGGTGGTGGCTGGGATGGGCAGCTTCAGGTGAGTGGCAACTAGCAATCGCTGCCTCCAGATCAAAAGAACGCAGCCTTCGGCAGCTCCTACAGGGTCCGGTGTCGTTTACACCATATCGACCCACCACGATCACCTGTGGGAGCTGGCCTGCCAGCGATGGTCTTTAACGATGACGCGTTAAGCCTGACACCACGCGGTGGCCTCCGGTTTTTCGCTGGCGAGCCAGCTCCTACAGGGGCTACGAGCAAGGCTCTGGATCAGTGTTTTCGGCTTAAAGTAGATCCTTAAAACAAGCGTTTCATCGGGTTGATGGCATTTTGCTAATTTTGTGAGTGCGTTCTCATTTGGAACCAGTACAATCGTCCGATTTGCGCCCCTGAGAATGGAAGCAGTACAGGGGTGATTACGAGTCCTTTTGCATGCTCATCGGTAGCTATTCCCCTACGCTGGTTATCATTTCGCTTTGTGTGGCGATTCTCGCCTCATACACCGCCCTCGACCTGACCGGCCGTATCGCCACGGCCAAGGGGCGGGCCGTGCATCTATGGACAGCGGGCGGGGCCTTGGCCATGGGGATCGGCATCTGGTCGATGCACTTCATCGGCATGCTCGCCTTCAACTTGCCCATCGATCTGGGCTACGACATCAGCATTACCTTGCTTTCGCTGCTGATCGGTATCCTTTCAAGCGGTTTTGCCCTGTGGTTGGTCACTCAGCCAAAATTGCCGTTGTGGCAACTGGGGTTCGGCGCATTGGTGATGGGCGCCGGTATCAGTGCCATGCACTACACCGGCATGGCAGCCATGCGCATGCAACCGGGAATCGACTATGACCCGACGTTGTTCAGTGCATCCTTGCTCATTGCGGTCGCCGCGTCGGGCGCGGCGTTGTGGATCGCCTTCCACCTGCGCCAGCACACCCCTTTCGTACGGCTGATTCGTGGCGGCGCCGCGATCATCATGGGCATCGCCATCGTCGGCATGCATTACACCGGCATGGCGGCCGCCCAATTCGCCGATGGCAGTTTCTGTGGTGCCGCAAGCAATGGCCTGAACGGCGCGGGCCTGGACAACCTCGTACTGATCACCACCCTGGCGGTGCTGAGCATCGCACTGTTGACCTCGATCCTCGATGCACGCCTGGAGGCTCGCACCGCAGCCCTTGCCCATTCGTTGACCGAGGCCAATCGTGAACTGACCCAACTGGCCTTGCACGACACCCTGACCGGTTTGCCGAATCGGGTGTTGCTGGCTGACCGTATTGATCAGGCCATGTCGCGAGTGGACGGCGAGGGCGGCTGTTTTGCGTTGATGTTCATCGATCTGGATGGCTTCAAACCGGTCAACGATGCGTTCGGTCACCATATGGGCGATCTGTTGTTGCGTGAAGTCAGCCTGCGTTTGCGCGAGGATTTGCGCAGCCAGGACACACTGGCGCGCATCGGTGGTGATGAATTTGTGTTGTTGGTGCAATTGAGCGAACCGAATGACGCATTGAGTCTGGCGGCGCGTCAGGTGGGGTTGATCGCGCGTTCATTCCGCGTTGCCGAGCATGACTTGCAGATCTCCGCCAGCGTTGGCATCGCACTGTATCCGGGCAATGGTCAGAACGCCCACGAATTGCTGATGAATGCCGATGCAGCGATGTACCACGCCAAAGGCGCGGGCAAAAATGGTTACAGCTTCTTCGACGCCTCGATGAACAGTAATGCACGCAAACAGCTGCAATTGCTCCAGGACTTGCGCCATGCCCTGGAGCACAGCGAATTCAGCCTGTATTACCAGCCCAAGTTCGACGCCAGCAAAAAGCGCCCGGTCGGCGCCGAAGCGCTGCTGCGCTGGGAACACCCGACCCAGGGCATGCTGTTGCCTGACAAGTTTATCGAACTGGCGGAGAAGACCGGGCTGATCATTCCGATTGGCGAATGGGTGCTCAACGAAGCCTGCCGGCAGATGCGCGAATGGTACGTGTTGGGCTACACCGACTGGCGCATCGCGGTGAACCTTTCCGCCTTGCAGTTTTGCCACACCGGTTTGGTCCAGAGTGTCGCCAAGGCACTGGCAACCCACCATCTGCCAGCCAACAGCCTGACCCTGGAAATCACCGAAACCACCGCCATGAGTGATGCCGATGCGAGCATGACTGTGTTGCAGGAGTTGTCGGACATGGGCGTCGACTTGTCCATCGACGACTTTGGTACAGGGTATTCGAGCCTGATGTACCTCAAGCGTCTGCCGGCCAACGAGCTGAAAATCGATCGGGGTTTTGTGCGTGATCTGGAGCGCGACAGCGATGATGCTGCGATCGTCTCCGCGATTGTCGCCCTGGGTCAGGCGCTGGGGTTGCGGATCGTCGCCGAGGGCGTCGAAACCGACGTGCAGCAGGACTTCCTGACCCAACTGGGTTGTGATTCGCTTCAGGGCTATCTGCTCGGGCACCCGTTGCCCGCCGATCGTTTCATGGCGCAACTTCATCGCACGGAGCAGCCGGAGCTCGCCTGACAGTCCGTGTCATCGTTCTTCGCGGGCAAGCCTCGCTCCTACAGGTTTTGCGATTGATTGCAAAATCGTTGGGCGATCCAGATCCCTGTGGGAGCGAGCTTGCTCGCGAAAAACCTGTAGACGCCGCGACCATTCAGGATGCTCGCGTCATCGTTAACGTTTTTCGCGAGCAATCGAGCGTCGACCG
>NZ_JBOIBY010000388.1:0-8464 GCF_050739655.1 Pseudomonas sp.
AACGGGAAGAGAATGCCGATGCCCAGATCGAAACCGTCCATGACCACGTACATCATGATGCCGAAGATGATGATCACGGCCCAGATCAGCGGAAGATCAATACCCATGATTCAAATCTCCTTGGTCACGATGCGATCGGTATCGGCATGATCGTCGTCGTCGGCTGCGGACAGCGGACGAGCCGGCGTGCGTTTCTGCCCGGGACCACCGTCGTTGGTCTCCTTGCCCTCGTCGATCTTCGGCCCTTTGCGCACCAGGCGCATCATGTAGCCAAGACCGGCTCCGAACAGCGCGAAATACACCACGACGAACAGGATCAGGGTGATGCTCATCTGCATGACGCTATGGTTGGAGGACGCATCCGCCGTGCGCATCAGGCCGTAGACCACCCACGGCTGGCGTCCGATTTCAGTGGTGAACCATCCGGCGAGGATCGCGATCAGGCCGGACGGCCCCATCCACAGTGCCAGGTAAAGGAATGGACGCGAGGTGTAGAGCGTGTCGCGCTTGCGCAGCCAGAGACTCCACAGACCGGTAAAGATCATCAGGAAACCCAGGCCGACCATGATCCGGAACGACCAGAACACGATGGTCGAATTCGGCCGGTCTTCCGGTGGGAACTCCTTAAGCGCCGGCACCTGTTTGTCCAGCGAGTGGGTCAGGATCAGGCTGCCCAGATACGGTATTTCGACGGCGAATTTGGTTTTCTCCTCTTTCATGTCCGGCCAGCCGAACAGGATCAACGGCGTCGCCTCGTCGCCCTTGTTTTCCCAGTGCCCTTCGATAGCAGCGATTTTCGCCGGCTGATGCTCAAGCGTGTTGAGGCCATGGAAGTCGCCGATAACGGCCTGGATCGGCGCGACGATCAAGGCCATCCACATCGCCATCGACAGCATTTTGCGAATCGCAGGATTATCCTTGCCACGTAGCAAGTGCCAGGCCGCGGAGGAGCCAACGAAAAATGCTGTGGCGACAAACGCCGCCGTGGCCATGTGCATCAGGCGATACGGGAACGAGGGGTTGAAGATCACTGCCAGCCAGTCGGTGGGAATCACCTGGCCGTTGACAATTTCAAAGCCCTGCGGGGTCTGCATCCAGCTATTGGAGGCGAGAATCCAGAACGTCGAGATCAACGTGCCGATGGCGACCATGACCGTGGCGAAGAAGTGCAAGCCGCGTCCGACCTTGTTCCAGCCGAACAGCATCACGCCGAGGAAACCGGCCTCAAGGAAGAAGGCCGTGAGCACTTCGTACGTCAGCAACGGACCGGTCACTGACCCGGCGAAGTCCGAGAATCGGCTCCAGTTGGTACCGAACTGATAGGCCATGACCAACCCGGAGACCACCCCCATGCCGAAGTTGACGGCAAAGATCTTCGACCAGAAGTGGTAAAGGTCACGGTAGGTGTCGTTATGGGTTTTGAGCCACAAGCCTTCGAGTACCGCCAGGTAACTCGCCAGGCCGATGGTGATGGCCGGAAACAGGATATGAAACGAGATGGTGAACGCGAACTGAATTCGGGCGAGATCAAGTGCCTCTAAACCGAACATAAGTCTTCCTCTGTCAGGTAGTACGGCTGCGGGCTGGAAGCCTGCATCCACGGCCCCCACGGGTAATGGAGTGTGGCGAGTTTCGGTTTGTTCTTTTTTTCACGCATCACAACGCAGGGAGTCAGGCCAACCGGCCGCCGGATCAATTCCTTTTGAAGGTTTTGACCTGGATCAATCAACGTTGAAAGAGTAGTCCCATTTCCGGGGATGAACCGCGTGGTCTATTGCCGCGTGACAAGTTGCCTCATGGCGTTTGGCCCACTCAAAACCCTGTGGCACCACAGATCCCTGTGGGAGCGGGCTTGCCCGCGATAGCGGTGTGTCAGACGACAATGATGTTGGATGTACCGGCCTCTTCGTCGGATCGCCGCCCGGAGCAAGCCCGCTCCCACAGGGGACCTCATTGATTTTGAAGATCGGTACCTAGCTATCTAAATTTTCCGGCCTTGCAACTTTCGGTTACAGGTTGGTGATAACCTCGCCCTTCCCCTCCTGCAGATCTGCCTTCAAATGCCCAGCCAAGAGCCGTTGCTGCTGCGTCACCACCGTCCATTCCTTGCCTTTTGGTTCGCGCGAATTTTTACCGCCAGCGGCTTTCAGATGCTCACCGTGGCGATTGGATGGAACCTGTATCAACTGACCGGAAATGTGCTTGATCTGGGGTTGGTGGGGCTCGTGGAATTCGCGCCTCGCGTGCTGTTCATGCTGCACACCGGGCATGTCGCCGACCGCTACGACCGACGCAAGGTCGCGGCCATCTGCCAGTCCCTGCAAGCGCTGATCGCCCTGTCGCTGGCCATTGGCAGCGCGACCGATCATGTCACCCGGGAGATGATCTTCATCCTCGCCTTTTTACTCGGCGCCGCCCGCTCCTTCGAGATGCCGACCACCCAGGCCTTGCTCCCGAGCATTGTGCCCAGCGGACTGTTCCCTCGGGCCGTGGCCGCCGCGCAATCGGCCCAGCAATCGGCCACCATTGTCGCGCCAGCCCTCGGCGGCTTGCTCTATGCCTTTGGCAGCGTTTGGGTCTACGGCCCGACGGTGGTCCTGTACATCATCGCCTGTGCACTGATGCTCAACCTGCCTGCGCGGCAAACGCCGCTGAACAAAGGCAAGGCGACGCTGGATTCCCTGTTGGCGGGGATCCGCTTCATCCGCAGTCGCCCGGACATTCTCGGCGCGATTTCCCTGGACCTGTTCGCCGTGCTGTTGGGCGGTGCGACGGCGCTGCTGCCAGTGTTCGCCAAGGACATTCTGCTGACCGGCCCTTGGGGGCTGGGCCTGTTGCGTTCGGCACCTGCAGTGGGAGCGCTGCTGATGTCGCTGTATCTCGCGCGATTTGCAGTAGAACGCAATGTCGGGCGAGTGATGTTCACCGCAGTGGGCATCTTCGGTGTGGCGACCATTGCTTTCGGTCTGTCGACCTCGTTCTGGTTCTCGCTGGCCGTGCTGGTGGTTCTGGGGGCCGCCGACATGATCAGCATGGTGATCCGCGCCTCGTTCGTGCAGCTGGAAACCCCGGACGAAATGCGCGGCCGGGTCAGCGCGGTGAACGGCTTGTTCATCGGCGCTTCCAATCAGTTGGGTGAATTCGAGTCCGGCCTGACGGCCCATTGGTTCGGCACCGTGCCGGCAGTGGTCATGGGCGGCATCGGTACGCTGGTGGTGACAGGAACCTGGATCAAACTGTTCCCGACCCTGGCCAATCGCGACCGGATGCATGCGCCGGTGGAAGAAGCGAAGGTCTGACAGGCCCGGATCACCAGTTTGGCAACTGGATGCAATACATAGAGACTGCACGAGTGTAATGTATCGCCTTACACTCGCACCATGATCAGATCTTTCCAGCACAAAGGCCTTCGGGGCTTTTATGAAACGGGTTCGACTCGTGGGATTCGAGCAGACCACTCCAAGCGTCTGTCACGAATTCTGCAGTTCATGGATCGCGCGGCGACGCCCGGTGACCTTGATATTCCAGGATGGCGACTGCACCCGCTCAAGGGAGAGCTGAATCACTATTGGTCATTGACGGTTTCGGGTAACTGGCGGGGCATTTTCCGCTTTGTCGGTACGGATATAGAACTGGTCGACTATCTGGACTACCACTGACAGGAGGCAGGATATGCCCATGCACAACCCGCCACACCCAGGCGAAACATTGTTGATGGATGTGTTGCCCGAACTGGGCATCAGTATCGCGCAGCTGGCTCGACATCTTGGATATGCACGTCCGCATCTTTCACGTGTCCTGCATGGGCACGCGCCCATCAGTCCGGACCTGGCGGTACGTCTTGAGCGCGCAGGCATTGGCAAGGCTCGTATGTGGTTGGGAGTCCAGACTGACTACGATCTCTGGCAAGCTGAACGACGCGAGCAACCGCTCATCAAGCCCATCGCCGCTCATGTCTGACTCGGCTTATACCAACAATTCCCCCGCCACCGCCGCCCGCGTGGCTTTACCACACAGCTGCTCCACCAGCGTCAGCGCAAATGCCAACGCGGAGCCCGAGCCCTGGGCGGTGATGCAGTTGCCATCGATCACCACCCGCTGATCGACAAAGTTGCAGCCTGAGAGTTGGTTGCTGACCGATGGCAGGCAAGTCATGCGCCGCTGGCGCAATACGCCAAAGGATTGCAGCGCGACCGCCGGCGCTTCAGCAATACCGGCGAACAGCCGACCGGCAGCCGTCTGGTCCTTGATCAATTGTTGCAGCGGTTGATGTGCTGCGAGATGTTGTGCCCCCACCGCACCGCCGGGCAGGACGATCAGGTCGAAGGGCTGAGCCAGCAGGTCCACCAGCATTGCGTCAGACGTCAGGCGGGTGCCGCGGGCGCAGGTGAGCATGCGTCGCCCTTCGATGCTGGCCACCACCACTTCAACCTTGGCGCGGCGCAGTACATCAATCAGGGTCACGGTTTGCAGGTCATCGGTGCCCTCGGCGAGGGCAATCAAGGCTCTAAAGGTCATGGGAACAATCCACTGGAGTGTTCTTAAAGCGTAGCCAGCTTTCCTGACCCTTGTTCGGGGCCCGCCGTTATCTGACGTATAGGCTACTTGATATAAAGCAGCGTCGACATCGTGTTCCCCGGGGCGTTGATAGAGGTGTTACTGAAGGTGAAGGTACCTTCCTGCCTGCCTGCCATATCGAAGATGTAGAGATTGCCGACGGTTTTTCGACCGGGGATGCAATCGGTCAGGTTGCCATTATCGTAAGCACAGACCGGCGTGCGGCTTCCATTCAGGTCGAAGCCGTCCAGTCCGACATGGGGCTGGCTACGGCCATAACCCACTTCCAGAACGTAGATCCTGATATTCGGACCAGTGTGATTGCAGCGTGTCTGCGTCTGCCCCTCATCAATGGTCTCAAACCCACAGCCTGGGGATTCGACCTTGAGCACTTTCACCTGGGTCAACGGCTGTGCCGAGGCTGCCGAAGCGGTTTGTACCCCCAGAAGCATTGCCAGCAAGATCAACAGACGCAATTTCATGAATAACACCCCCGAAAACAGTCGCGCAGTATGGCTGACTCACGCCAAACGCAAAACATCGACGACGATCACCGCCATAAGCAGCCATAACCCGACTCTGCTGGTATGATGCGCGGCTTTTTCCGGCCCACAGTAATTTCCCAGGCGCGTTCAGCGGTCTGTGCTTTGCTGTTGAGGTCGATACATTCACGGCGCCGGGCGCGCCACGGGGAGCAGACATGCTGGAAAGGCTGTTTCAACTCAAGGCACACAACACCAACGTGCGGACCGAGATTCTGGCGGGCGTCACGACTTTCTTGGCCATGGCCTACATTCTGTTCGTCAACCCGAGCATCCTCGGTGAGACCGGCATGGACAAGGGCGCGGTGTTCGTCGCCACCTGTCTGGCAGCCGCCATCGGCTCCACGATCATGGGCCTGATCGCCAACTACCCGATCGCGCTCGCACCGGGCATGGGCCTGAACGCCTTCTTTACCTACACCGTGGTCCTGCACATGGGCCACACCTGGCAGGTGGCGCTGGGAGCAGTGTTCATCTCGGCGGTGTGCTTCTTCCTGTTGTCGATCTTCCGTATCCGTGAATGGATCATCAACAGCATCCCGCTGCCACTGCGCTCTGCGATTGCGGCCGGTATCGGCCTGTTCCTGGCGTTGATCGCCCTGCACAACGCCGGCATCGTGGTCAGCAACCCGGCGACCATGGTCGGCCTCGGTGACTTGAAACAACCGGCACCGATCCTCGCCACCCTCGGTTTCGCCCTGATCGTCGCCCTCGAAGCGCTGGCGGTGCGCGGTGCGGTGCTGATCGGCATCCTGGTGGTGACGATCATCTCCATCGCGCTGGGCTTCACGCCGTTCGGCGGTGTGATGTCGATGCCACCTTCGCTGGCGCCGACCTTCCTGCAACTGGACATCAAGGGTGCACTGGACATCGGTCTGGTCAGCGTGATTTTCGCCTTCCTGTTCGTCGACCTGTTCGACAACTCCGGCACCCTGATCGGCGTGGCCAAACGCGCCGGCCTGATGGGCAAGGACGGCCACATGCCAAAAATGGGGCGTGCGCTGATCGCTGACAGTACTGCGGCGATGGCCGGCTCCCTGCTGGGCACCTCGACCACCACCAGCTACATCGAATCCGCTGCGGGTGTGAGCGCCGGCGGCCGTACCGGTTTGACCGCCATCGTCGTGGCCATCCTGTTCCTGCTGGCGCTGTTCTTCTCGCCACTGGCCGCCAGCGTTCCAGCCTTCGCCACTGCTCCGGCACTGCTGTTCGTCGCCGTGCTGATGACTTCCGGTCTGGCCGAAATAGACTGGGACGACATCACCGTCGCCGCACCGGTCGTGATCACCGCACTGGCCATGCCGTTCACATACTCCATCGCCAACGGCATCGCCTTCGGTTTCATTGCCTGGACGGCCATCAAGCTGATGTCCGGTCGTGGTCGTGAGCTGAACCCGGCGCTGGTGATCCTGTCGATTCTGTTCGTGATCAAGCTGGGTTGGTTCAACGCATGACTTTTGATTCCCAGGCCTACGCCGCTCAGTTAGAAGACAAGGTCACGCGCCTGCGTGACCTGCTGGCCCCGTTCGATGCACCGCAGCCAGCCGTCTTCGACTCGCCGCTGCAAAACTTCCGCTTGCGTGCCGAATTCCGCCTGTGGCGTGAAGCCGGCGAGCGCCACTACGCGATGTTTTCCCAGGAAGACAAGCGCACACCCATCCTGATCGAAGAGTTCCCGATCGCAAGCTTGCGTATCAATGAGTTGATGCCGCAGCTCAAGGCCGCCTGGCAAGCCAGCGCGCCCCTGAGCCACAAGCTGTTCCAGGTGGAGTTCCTGACTACCCTGGCCGGCGATGCGATGATCACCCTGTGTTACCACCGTCCGCTGGACGAGCATTGGCACACGGCGGCTTCGAAGCTGGCAGCCGAGCTGAACGTCAGCATCATTGGCCGTTCCAAAGGCAAACGCGAAGTCATCGGTCACGACTATGTGGTCGAGAAACTGCAAGTCGGTGGTCGTACTTTCAGTTATCGCCAGCCCGAAGGCGCCTTCACCCAGCCCAACGGCACGGTGAACCAGAAGATGCTCAACTGGGCGTTCGACGCCCTGGGTGACCGTACCGACGATCTGCTGGAGTTGTACTGCGGCAACGGCAACTTCACCCTGCCGCTGGCAACGCGAGTACGCAAAGTGCTGGCCACTGAAATCAGCAAGACCTCGGTCAACGCTGCTTTGAGCAACCTCAGTGAAAACGCCGTGGATAACGTCACGCTGGTGCGCTTGTCCGCCGAAGAGCTGACCGAAGCGCTGAACGAAGTGCGCCCGTTCCGCCGCCTGCACGGCATCGACCTCAAGAGCTATGAGTTCGGCAGCGTCTTCGTCGACCCGCCCCGCGCCGGCATGGACCCGGACACCTGCGAGCTGACCCGACGCTTCGACAACATTCTCTACATTTCCTGCAACCCGGAAACCCTGGCGGCCAACATCGCGCAACTGCACGACACCCACCGCATTACCCAATGCGCGATGTTCGACCAGTTCCCGTGGACGCATCACATGGAGTCCGGGGTGTTGTTGACCCGGCGGTGATTGTAAATCTGCAAACCAAATCAGCCGTCATCACGACGGCTTTTTTGTACCCGCTCACTGCACCACATCGACCTTGCGTGGGCGTCCACCTTTCTTGCCATTAGCCCTCGCCGCCTCAGCCTTGGCAGCGCTGCTCTGCTCTGCTCTGCCGACCATTGCGTGAGGCGATCACCGAGGCCGCCATCGCCATCAGTGGTTCGCTGGCAGAGATCATCCCGGCGATAGAAACCTGCAGATCCTTGCCTTCATGGCAGAGCGCCGTCCCGATGTAACCCACCTCGATACCAGCAAAATTTTCGACCTCAAATCCATCGAACTCAGGGTAGT
Organism: Pseudomonas sp.; assembly: GCF_050739655.1. Lineage (GTDB taxonomy): Bacteria > Pseudomonadota > Gammaproteobacteria > Pseudomonadales > Pseudomonadaceae > Aquipseudomonas. The sequence goes on from NZ_JBOIBY010000388.1 coordinate 7,957, forward strand.
TTCGAACGGGTAGCAATACTCCACTGCCATCTTCGAAGCTGACTGCCAGGCATGGATCCAGAAAGGCTACCGCCGTTGCTTGTAAACCGCTGTTTCGGCATAACTTGCCCCGTTTGATAGCTTCCTCAAGGCGATCTTCTGTCACCGGATTATCAATGGGAGGTTTGGCTTTTATCGTTTTCATAACTCGATCTCCACACTTTCCTGTGCGTCGTTAGGGTCTCCGCAAATCCTATGTAGCTACATACCTTCATGCCAACCCATCAGTTAGGTTACATCCGAGATCGAATTATCAAACAACACCGATCAATCGTTAACAATCCGTTCCCGACGCCCACAAAAAAACCGTCACGAGGACTAATGCCGATCAGTTAAGCAACTGTAGGAGCGAGCTTGCTCGCGAAAAACGTTAACGATGACGCGAGCATCCTGAATGGTCGCGGCGTCTACAGGTTTTTCGTCGGAACGCCGCCCGGAGCAATCGAGCGTCGACCGGCTGCTCCTACAG
>NZ_JBOIBY010000389.1:0-1025 GCF_050739655.1 Pseudomonas sp.
CGCTCTTCGATATGTTTGCGGTAGGCTTCAAGCACAGTTATTACCCTCATCAGTGGTCCCAAATGGGTGTCCGGGACGCTCATCCCGAAATTGCCGTACTCATGCGCTGCATGGCGTTGTGAGCCACTTAGCCAGAATTACCGACAATTCCTTACAGAAGCTGCTTTCAAAGTTTTACGCCTGCAGAACGGGAGCTGATGAGGGTTGGCGCTGGATTTTTCCCCGCTGGAAAAACCCTTCGCCAACACCGCTCTGAAGGAACGACTGTGCTCGTGACGCTTTGAAAACAGCTTCTAACGGACATTGGCGCCTAAAAAGGCAGGCTGATTCTACGGCAAAAAAAAAATTAAGGTAAGTCAGGGTTTATTGGACTTTGGTGGAGGCGCTCAGCGGAGCCCGATTGGCCCTGACCCTGAACTTTGAGGGGTGATCAATGCTGCCCAAAGGGCTAACATGCCGGCCTGTTCTGCTTTTTCGCGTTTTGCCTACCTATGCCCAATCAGACCATCAAGACCCCTTGCGTCGGCCTTTGCTCCACTGTTTACGGTGATCTGGTGTGCCGTGGCTGCAAGCGTTTCCACCATGAAGTGATTCATTGGAACGGTTACAACGAGGAAGAAAAACGCGCGGTGTGGCTGCGTCTGGAGCAGCTTTTGTCCCAGGTCATGGCTGCCAAGGTTGAAATTTTTGATCCGGCACTGCTCAGAACGCAGCTGGAACAACGCAAGATCCGCTTTGTGCCCCATCAGTCGGAATATTGCTGGGCCTATCAGCTGATTGCCCGGGGCGCGCGGGTCATCAACAACCTTGAAGCCTATGGGATGGTGTTACTGCCGGAGTTTCGCGACTGGAACCTGCCGGAGTTGCGTGATGCCATCGATCGGGAGTTTTTCCTGCTCTCCGAGGCGCATTACCAGCGGTACATTGCGCCGGGTTTCCTCAAGGATGCGTTCGGCGGGTGATTTTTAGAGCTTCGCGGGCAAGCCTCGCTCCTGCAGGATCACACTCGACCTGTAGGAGCGAGG
>NZ_JBOIBY010000390.1:0-2303 GCF_050739655.1 Pseudomonas sp.
GGAGCGAGCCTGCTCGCGATGGAGTGTCAGTCGACATGCATGTAGCTGATACACCATCGCGAGCAGGCTCGCTCCCACAGTTGAACCCTTTTGCCCTTCATATCTGAGGAAACACCCATGAGCGTTCGCGTCGGGATTGTCATGGACCCTATCGCCAGCATCTCCTATAAAAAGGATAGCTCGCTGGCCATGCTGCTGGCCGCGCAGAAGCGTGGCTGGGAACTGTTCTATATGGAACAGCGCGACTTGTACCAGGCCGAAGGCCAGGCCCGGGCGCGGATGCGTCCGTTGAAGGTATTCGCCAACCCGGAAAAATGGTTCGAACTGGACGCCGAGCAAGATGCGCTGCTTAGCGATCTGGATGTGATCCTGATGCGCAAGGATCCGCCGTTCGACATGGAGTTCGTCTACTCCACCTATCTGCTCGAACAGGCCGAAAGCGCCGGCGTGCTGGTGGTCAACAAGCCGCAGAGCCTGCGCGACTGCAACGAGAAACTGTTCGCCACGCTGTTCCCGCAGTGCACGCCGCCGACCATTGTCAGCCGCCGCCCGGACGTGCTGCGTGAATTCGCCGATCATCACGGCGACGTTATCCTCAAGCCCCTGGACGGCATGGGCGGTTCTTCGATCTTCCGTCACACCGCCGGCCATCCGAACCTGTCGGTGATCCTCGAAACCCTGACCCTGCACGGTCAGCAACAGATCATGATCCAGGGTTACCTGCCTGCCATCGTCGATGGCGACAAACGCATCCTGATGATCGACGGCGAGCCGGTGGATTATTGCCTGGCGCGGATTCCTGCCGCTGGCGAGACCCGTGGCAACCTCGCCGCCGGTGGCCGTGGCGAGGCGCGTCCGCTGACCGAGAAAGACCGCTGGATTGCGGCGCAAGTTGGCCCGACCCTGCGCGAAAAAGGCCTGCTGTTTGTCGGCCTCGACGTGATTGGCGAGCACCTGACCGAAATCAACGTCACCAGCCCGACCTGCATCCGCGAGATTGATAACGCGTTCGGCACCGATATCGGCGGCCAGCTGATGGATGCCATCGATCAGAAGCTCAAGGCACGTTGAAAAGCCAAACCAACATTGCGTTATCATGCGCGGCCTGTGAAAACTCGATGTTGGTTTCCTTGTCATGACCCTCCCGTCCGATCTGCCCGCCGAACTCGCCCACTATGGCGTGCGCCCGGCCGATCGCCTCGGTTTTACCCTGTTTCTGGCGGCGCTGGTGCACCTGGCGCTGCTGCTGGGTGTCGGCTTTACGATGGTCGAACCCAAGCAGATCAGCAGAACCCTGGAAATCACGCTCGCCACCTTCAAAAGCGAGAAGAAGCCTGAAAAGGCCGACTTCCTCGCTCAGGAGAATCAGCAAGGCAGCGGCACCCTGGATAAAAAGGCCATCCCCAAGACCACCGAGGTCGCGCCTTTCCAGGACAACAAGGTGCAGAAAGTCACGCCCCCGCCAGCCGCCAAGCCTGAGGTGCAGGAAACCGCGCCCAAGGCTGCCGTGACCACCGTCGCCCCGAAGCCGAAAAAAGCCGCAACCAAAACCGAAGAACCCAAGCCCGTCACCAAGCCTGCGGTGGCGGCGCCGACGTTCGACACTGAACAGCTGTCCAGCGACATTGCGAGCCTGGAAGCCGAACTGGCCAAAGAACAACAGCTCTACGCCAAACGCCCGCGCATCCACCGCCTGAGCGCCGCCTCGACCATGCGCGACAAGGGCGCCTGGTATAAAGACGAGTGGCGTAAAAAAGTCGAGCGCATCGGCAACCTCAATTACCCTGACGAAGCCCGGCGCAAGCAGATCTACGGCAACTTGCGCCTGATGGTCTCGATCAACCGCGATGGCTCGCTGTATGAGGTGCTGGTACTGGAGTCGTCCGGACAACCGCTGCTGGACCAGGCGGCCCAGCGCATCGTGCGCCTGGCAGCGCCGTTCGCCCCCTTTACCGGGGACCTGTCGGACATCGATCGCCTGGAAATCATCCGCACGTGGAAATTTGCACGCGGCGACCGCCTCTCCAGTAACTGACCAGCACCCCTTGTAGGAGCGAGCATGTCGAATCGTCGCACCGTCGCGATGGTCGTCAACGATGACGCTGGCTGGCTGACACCCAACGCAGTATTCGAGTCCATCGCGAGCATGCTCGCTCCTACAGGTAAAGGTAAAGGTAAAGGTGCAGGTGCGGGGTGACCGATAATCAGTGCCCGCACCGCAACGCGCAGATAGCGCTATCCTTGGAAGATGTGCTCTTCGCCATCGGAGACATCTGATGATCAACGTACGCACTGCCCGCATG
>NZ_JBOIBY010000391.1:0-9674 GCF_050739655.1 Pseudomonas sp.
TTATGGAGGCAACCCCACCAGCCACACCCCGGCACACAATGTTCCCGCTGTGGCTGCTGCCTTCCGGCTCTGACCAGGTTCACGGGTAATCGTTGCGGGGGGACCGATGGGGTCACCATAACGACGCCCGCCTGACGGCGAGCCGCGCCATTGTACCTATCTGAGACGAAGTTACAACCGTTCATGTGGATTAAAAAAAATGAATGGCTTCAAGGACATGCGTTGAGCTTGAAAAGATCGCAGCCAGCGGCAGCTCCTACAGGTCTTGCAACACCTCGTCCGCCTTGCCGCCTTCACGCTGTATGACAAGGTGAATGAAGTGCAGCTTGGCGATCACCACCGGTGGCAGGACAAAGGGATAAAAATCCGGTTGGCCCATGCTGCGCGACAGTTCGTTGAGCATGCCGGCCAGCTCGATCCAGGCGTTGACGAACGAGAGAAATGCCGCGCCGCCGGGATGTTGCGGGTCGTAGAGGGCATCCAGCGGAAAGGGCTGATAGTCGAAGTCCATTTCCCGGGCACTCATGCCAAACCCCAGCGCGGTATCGACGGCGTCCATCATATGCAGGTAATGAGCCCAGGTTTCCGCCCAGTCTTCCCACGGGTGCATGGTGGCATAGGCACTGACGTACTGCTGCTGCCAGTCAAGCGGCGTGCCCTGTTGATAATGCCGTTCCAGGGCATCGGCGTAGCTGGCGCGCTCATCGCCGAACAATAGGCGAAACGGTTCCAGCCAATCACTCTGGGCGATCAACCGGTCCCAATAATAGTGCCCGACTTCATGTCGAAAATGCCCAAGCAACGTGCGATACGGTTCGTGCATTTGTACTCGCACTTGCTCACGGTGCGCATCGTCGGCTTCGTTGATATCCAGGGTGATCAGGCCATTGGCGTGGCCCGTGGTGGGTGGCTTGCCCTCCAGATCTATACCGATGAAGTCGAAGGCCAGGCCTGCTGCTTCGTCGACCGTCTTGGGAATTACCTGCAAACCCAGGCTCACCAGTTGCGCGACCAGTCGCCGCTTGGCCGTTTCCACTTTGCGCCAGCGCTCGTGGTTCTCGGCGATCGATAAATCAGGAATGGTTCGATTAAGGCTACAGGCAATGCACAACGCATCGTGGTCCTTGGCAGGCAACAGCCAATTGCATGCTGCCGGGGAGTCTAGATTCGCACATCGGCGATACAGGCCAGCCACGCTATCGTCATCAAGCAACCAAGAACCCGGCTGCTCACCCGGTTGCAGTGAACACAATCGACTCAGCTGCGGCTGATAACCCAACGCCGCCGAACAGGCCAGGCACTGACTGTTGCGAAAGAACAGCGATTGCCCGCAGCGACAAGGCCAGACTTTGCTGTTACGTGAACGCTCACCCATGAAGGGCGCGGCGATGCGCGAGCTGAGTTGTTCGAAGAAACGGTACATGATGACCTCTCCCTGGGGCTTGCCAGAGACTAGATCATGGTTGCGGATTGATCGTTCCCGCATTTAAAGCAAAAGATCGCAGCCTGCGGCAGCTCCAGGATTTTGTGTAGGTTCTGCCGAAGGCTGCGATCTTTTGATCTTGCCGGCATCAGGCAGTGATGCCGTGTTCCTTCAGGAAGTCGACGAACGCCTCTTCATCCAGCACCTTCAACCCCAACTCATTGGCCTTGGTCAACTTCGACCCCGCGCCCGGTCCCGCCACCACGCAATGGGTCTTGGCCGACACGGAACCCGCCACCTTGGCCCCGAGGCTTTCGAGCTTGTCCTTGGCCACGTCGCGGCTCATCAACTCCAGCGAACCGGTGAGCACCCAGGTCTGGCCAGCCAGAGGCAGGCCTTCGACGACTTTTTTCTCGCTTTGCCAGTGCATGCCGAAATCAGCCAGCTGTTTTTCAGCCGCTTCGGCAAGCTGGCGATTTTCCTCGATGGCAAAGAACTCACGTACCGAGTTGGCCTGTTTCTCCGGTAGCGCCTGACGCATGTCCAACCAGTCAGCGTCGATGACCGCTTGCAGTGAACCGAACTTGTCAGCCAATTTCTGCGCCCCGCCAGGGCCTACCGATGGAATGTGCAGCTTGTCGAGGAAACCGCCCAGGGTGGTGCTGGCCGCAAACTCGGCGCCCAACTCGCCCTGATCCTGAATCTGCAAACCGTGCTTGAGCAGATCAGCGATCACCTGCTGGTTGTGCGCATCCTCGAAGAAACTGTGAATCTCATGTGCCACTTCCAGGCCGACATCCGGCAAGTACGTGAGCACTTGCGGCAATGCCTGTTGAACCTTCTCCAGCGAGCCAAGGGAACGCGCCAACACCTTGGCCGTCTCTTCGCCGACATCGGGAATCCCCAAGGCATAGATGAATCGCGCCAGGCCCGGCTTCTTGCTGTCCTCGATAGCACTGAGCAGCTTCTTGCTCGACAGTTCGGCGAAGCCTTCCAGGTCGACGATCTGTTCGAACGTCAGCGCGTATAAATCAGCCGGCGAGCTGACCAGACCTTCATCGACCAGTTGCTCGACACTCTTGTCACCCAGGCCTTCAATGTCCATCGCCCGACGGGAAACGAAATGGATGATCGCCTGCTTTAGTTGCGCACCGCAGGCCAGTCGACCGACACAGCGATACACCGCACCTTCGCTGATTGTCTCACGGCCCTTGCTGCGCTTGACCAGTTGCGTACGCTCGACGTGGGAACCGCAGACCGGGCATTTCTCGGGAATCATTACCGGACGCGCATCTTCCGGACGGCGCTCAAGCACCACTTGCACCACCTGCGGAATCACGTCACCCGCACGACGGATAATCACCGTGTCGCCGATCATCAACCCCAAACGCGCGACTTCATCCATGTTGTGAAGTGTCGCGTTGGCTACGGTGACGCCGGCAACCTTGACCGGTTTGAGGCGTGCTACCGGCGTCACGGCACCGGTGCGACCTACCTGGAACTCAACGTCCAGCAGCTCGGTGAGTTCTTCCATGGCCGGGAATTTGTGGGCGATGGCCCAACGCGGTTCACGGGCGCGGAAACCCAGCTCTCGCTGCGAAGCAATGCTGTTGACCTTGAACACCACACCATCGATTTCATAAGGCAACGCGTTACGGCGTTCGCCAATGTCGCGGTAGTACGCCAGGCACTCATCGATGCCGTTTGCCAATTTCAGCTCATGACTGATGGGCATCCCCCAGACCTTGAGCTGTTGCAGGTTGCCGATATGTGTATCCGCGATATCAGTGGAAACCTGACCAATACCGTAGCAGCAGAACTCCAGCGGACGGTTGGCGGTAATCTTCGAATCCAGTTGCCGCAGGCTGCCTGCAGCGGCGTTGCGTGGGTTGGCGAAGGTCTTGCCGCCGACTTCCAGTTGCGTGGCATTGAGCCGCTCGAAACCGGCCTTGGACATGAAGACTTCGCCGCGCACCTCCAGCGTCTGCGGCCAGCCAGTGCCGTGCAACTTGAGCGGGATGTTGCGCACCGTGCGCACATTGACGCTGATGTCTTCGCCGGTGGTGCCATCACCACGCGTGGCGCCGCGCACCAACATACCGTCCTGGTACAACAAGCTGACTGCCAGGCCATCGAGCTTGGGCTCGCAGCTGTATTCCACTGCCGCCCCGTCCCCGAACAGATCACCGGCCGGAAGATCCAGGCCCTCGGTCACGCGACGGTCGAATTCGCGCATGTCGGTTTCTTCGAACGCGTTGCCCAGACTGAGCATCGGCACTTCGTGGCGCACCTGGGTGAACGCCGACAGCGCCGCACTGCCCACTCGCTGGGTCGGCGAGTCGCTGGTGATCAGTTCGGGATTGGCCGCTTCAAGGGCTTTGAGCTCGGTGAACAACCGATCGTACTCGACATCCGGAATACTCGGCTCGTCGAGCACGTGATAGCGATAGTTGTGCTGATCCAGCTCGGCACGCAGCTCTTGAATGCGGTCTTTGGCGGCAGTCATGGGTGTTCTCTCATAAAGCAAAAGAGCAGCCGTGGCTGCTCCTGTTTATCTCATCGTGTTTGAAAGATCGCAGCCTCGTTGCACTCGACAGCTCCTACAGAGGTTGAGTGAAACGAGGTCTGATCCTAACGCTTCTGGGTCAGGGCGCGGCGCTCGAATTCGACGATGCGCTGACGGTAGTGTTCAATCGTCTGGGCGGTCAGTACGCTGCGCTGGTCATCCTTCAGTTCGCCGTTCAACTCCTGGGACAGTTTGCGTGCCGCGGCCACCATCACGTCGAAAGCCTGTTTCGGATGACGCGGACCTGGCAGACCGAGGAAGAAGCTCACCGCCGGGGTGCTGAAGTGGTCGATATCATCCAGATCGAATACGCCTGGCTTGACCGCATTGGCCATGGAGAACAGGACTTCACCATTACCCGCCATGCTTTCGTGACGGTGGAAAATATCCATCTCGCCAAAACGCAGACCGCTTTCCAGAATGTTCTGCAGCAGTGCCGGGCCCTTGAAACCCGCCGCGTCACGGCAGATCACGCTGATGACCAGCACTTCTTCCGCTTGCGGTTGTTCCTTGTCGCTGACCGCAGGGGAGGATTTGGTGTCATCCGGGAAATCGTCGTCACGGCTGCTCAAGGCAGGGCCGCCGTCCAGATCCAGGCTGAGGTTCATGTCGCCCTGCGAAGGCTCGCTGTGAGCACGCTTGCCGCGCTTGGAACCCGAGTCACGCGGCTCGCGAGCCGGCATGCTCACCGACGGCAGGTCGTGCTCGTCCAGTTGCGGTTCCTTGTGGGAATCCAGTACGCGGGACGGGCCCAACAGCTCGGCGCTGGTGTCCTCATCCGGCCCGTTGGACATACTTCGATCAAGACGGAATTTCAGTTTTCCCTTGCCGCCGCGCATCCGGCGCCAGCCATCAAAAAGAATACCGGCAATGACAATAATGCCGATGACGATCAGCCACTCGCGCAGACCGATTTCCATGTAATCCCGTGCCTCTATAAAAAATGCTGAAAAATAAGGGGTTTACAACCTGTAAACCGCTTTAAAACGTGGCGCCAACTCTATGTTCTGACAGGCGTTTTGCCCACGTATACGAAAAATTGACATTAAACTAGCACGACCAAAGGCAACTTTACACCGTCTACAGCCCCGGCTTGCGCGAATATGTCGATTGGCCAGCAAGTCGAAACAAGTAAAAAATATCCTACAGACTACTAATACCTGTCCCACAAGCGGCGAATCAGGCATCCACCATCGCCATCGCCTCCTCGACATCCACTGCCACCAGACGCGAACAACCGGGCTCGTGCATCGTTACCCCCATCAATTGATCGGCCATTTCCATAGCGATCTTGTTGTGGGTGATATAGATGAACTGCACCGTCTGCGACATCTCTTTGACCAGCCGTGCGTAGCGTCCAACGTTAGCGTCATCCAATGGCGCATCAACTTCATCGAGCATGCAGAACGGCGCCGGGTTCAACTTGAAGATTGCAAAAACCAGGGCCAATGCAGTCAGTGCCTTTTCGCCACCAGAGAGCAAATGGATGGTGCTGTTCTTCTTACCTGGCGGCCGCGCCATGATCGTCACCCCTGTATCGAGTAGATCTTCGCCCGTCAGTTCCAAATACGCGCTGCCACCACCGAAAACTTTTGGAAAAAGTGCCTGTAAACCGCCATTGATCTGATCAAAGGTATCTTTGAAACGGTTTCGGGTTTCCTTATCGATCTTGCGTATGACGTTTTCCAGCGTCTCCAGCGCTTCGACCAGATCGGCATTCTGCGCATCCAGATAACGTTTACGCTCGGATTGTTGCTGGTATTCGTCGATGGCCGCCAGGTTGATCGCCCCGAGTCGTGCAATCCGCGCGGCGATGCGTTCAAGTTCTTCCTCGGCGGCTTTTTCGCTGGCCTCGCCCGTCAGCGTTGCGATTACGCCGTGAAGGTCGTAGCCGTCTTCAAGCAACTGGTCCTGCAAGGCTTTGCGGCGCACGGTCAGCGCTTGCCATTCCATGCGTTGCTGTTCGAGCTGACTGCGGATCAGCTGCGATTGTTGTTCGGCCTGGCTGCGGCGCTTTTCAGCATCGCGCAGTTCGCGATCGGCATCTTCCAAGGCGATCTGTGCGGTCTTGAGTTCTTCGTCGACGGTCATGCGCTTGTCGAGCAGCTCTTCGAGCTTCAGGCGCAGCTCTTCCAGCGGCGCCTCGCCCTCTTCCAGATTCAGGCTCAGTTGCTCGCGCTTTTCAGTCAGGCGTTCAGACTGCATTTCCAGACGTTCCAGCGCCTGACGCGTGGAGTCGTGCTGCGCCTTGAGCGAACCCAGGCGTACCGCCAATTGATGGGCGTGATCCTTGTGCTGCCGCGCTTCCTGACGCACTCGATCCAGTCGCTCGCGCAGGCTATCGCGCTGGGCCAGCAGCAATTCGCGCTGTTCGGTATCCAAGGCCATGCTGTCGAGTGCTTCCTGCAACTGCAGGCGCGCTTCGCCAATGTTCTCGTGTTCAAGTTCGCGCTGTTCGCCCAGCTCTTCGAGTTCTTCGTCGAGACGGGTACGACGCAAGGTCAACTGTTCGGCCTTGGCTTTACCGGCCGACAACTGAGCTTTCAATTCACCTTGCTGACGGGCCTCGTCTTGCAGCAAACGACGCAAATGCTCACGACCGTTTTCCTGCTGACGCTGTTGCGCCCGCAGGTTCTGTAATTGGGTTTCCAGAGTTTCGACGGCGGCTTCGCGCTCTTCACGCTCAAGGCCAAGCGCCTGAATTTCCTGGCCACGAGCCAGTACGCCGCTTTCCGCTTCGCTGGCCCGACGCACTCGCAGGAAGTGCCGGCCGACCCAATAACCGTCACGGCTGATCAGGCTTTGGCCGGCGACTAACTGACCGCGCATGGCCAACGCCTGTTCGAGGTTTTCCACCGGTTTGACCTGCCCCAGCCACGGCGACAGATCAATCTGCGCCTCAACCTTGTCGAGCAGGCTACCGGGCACTCGCACGCCATCGCCAGCGGAGCTGAGCAAGCGCAAATCGCCCTGGGCAAAACCGGCCAGATCGAAACCGTTGAAGTCGTCTACCAGCACCGCTTGCAGATCGGCGCCCAGAACGGTTTCCACCGCCAGCTCCCAACCGGCCTCAACTTTCAGGCCTTCGGCCAGGCGCGGGCGATCCGCCAGGTTCTGCTCGCGCAGCCATTCGGCGGTGCCGGTGCCCGGATCGAGCGCGGCTTGCTGCAAAGCTTCCAGCGAGGCCAATCGACCGTTGAGGCGCTGCAAATCGCCTTGGGCCTGTTGTTGCGCCGACAGCGTCTGTTGCAATTGCTGACGCAGTTGCTCGAGCTTTTCGACCTGGGCTTCTTCACTGGTCTGCAAATCCTCGAGCGTCGCCTCGGATTCAGCAAGCTGCTCGCTGAGCGCCATGATCGCTGCGTCTTCCGGGTCCGCCGAGAGCAAGTCTCGCTCTTCGCCAAGACGCTTGTGTCGATCGGCCAGTCGCTCCAGGCTGGTTTCCAGTTGCTGGATGCGTGACTGCTGAACCTCGGCCTGACGCCGCGGTTCGGCGGCCGTCAGGTTGAACGCGTCCCACTGCTCCTGCCAGCCGTGCATGGTGGTTTCGGATTCTTCCAGCGCGGCGGCGGCTTCTTCGGCGGCAGCACTGGTGACTTCCTGCTCGGGGGTGAGCATGTCCAGCTCTTCACCGAGGGTCAGCAGCAATGTGCGGTCGTGCCCCAGGTGCGATTCGGTTTCCAGGCGCGCCCGTTCGGCTTCCTTCAGATCGTCCTGCAGCTGGCGAAGGCGCTGCTGACCGTGCTGGATGCTCTGCTCGACCCGGGCGATATCACCGCCGACCGAATAGAAGCGTCCCTGCACCAGATTGAAGCGCTCGGAGAGATCGTGATGCCCGTCGCGCAGGCGCTCGATGCTGGCATCGGCATTGCGTTGCTCAGCCACCAGGGCTTCAAAACTGATTTCCTGGGTGCCAATGATCGATTCGCGCTGGCCGACCTGATCGTTCAGATCCTGCCAACGCAGGGCCGACAGCTGAGCCTTGAGCTGACGCTCCTCGGCCTTGAATTCCTGATACTTCTTTGCGGCCTCGGCCTGGCGGTGCAAACGTTCGAGCTGACGTTCCAGCTCTTCTCGCAGGTCGGTCAGGCGCTCAAGGTTTTCGTGGGTACGCCGGATGCGGTTTTCAGTCTCGCGCCGACGCTCCTTGTACTTGGAGATGCCCGCTGCTTCTTCGATGAAGTTGCGCAGGTCTTCAGGCTTGGACTCGATCAGCTTGGAGATCATCCCCTGCTCGATGATCGAGTAGCTGCGCGGGCCGAGGCCGGTGCCGAGGAAGATATCGGTGATGTCGCGGCGCCGGCATTTGGTGCCGTTGAGGTAATAGGTGGTCTGGCTGTCGCGGGTCACTTTGCGGCGAATGGAAATCTCCGCATAGGCGGCGTATTCACCGAGCAATGTGCCATCGGAGTTATCGAACACCAGCTCGATGCTGGCCTGACTCACGGGTTTGCGGCTGGTCGAGCCGTTGAAGATGACGTCGGTCATCGACTCGCCACGCAAGTTCTTGGCCGAACTCTCGCCCATCACCCAGCGAACGGCGTCGATAATGTTCGACTTGCCGCAACCATTGGGCCCGACCACTGCCGCCATGTTACTGGGGAAATTCACCGTGGTTGGGTCGACGAAGGACTTGAACCCCGCCAGCTTGATGCACTTTAGCCGCAAGATCAGGCGTCCGTCAGGGCAGAGATCACCAAATCGCAACTGCGCTGGCCGTAAGCCTTCAGCACCTCGCGGATCTGGGCAAAGTCACGTGCCACCACGGCGGCGAGCAAGCGCTCGAACAGTTCGAGGTATTCGCTCATCGACGCCTTGCGCTGGTCCAGGGCGAGGAAATATGCACGGCTCATGGCCGGTTGCAGGTTCTCGACGGTTTCCTGCAAGTAAGGATTGTCAGCGAACGGATACGTGGCGCGCATCACGCTGAAACTGTCGTCGACGAAGCTATGGATGTCCTGGCGCTCGTAGCTGGCGGTCAGGCGCTGTTGAATCTGCACGAACGGCGCCAGGTCGGCCTGGACTTTCCAGTTAGTGGCCACGGCGTTGGCGAGCAGGATGTACATCTCGCTCATCAGCGTGCACAGGCTGCGCACCTTGTGCGCGGTGAGCTCGGTCACATGAGCGCCACGTCGCGGCAGGATCGCGATCAGATGGCGACGTTCGAGGATCAGCAAGGCCTCACGGACCGAGCCGCGACTGACATTGAGGGCCAGCGTGACCTTCTGTTCCTGAATGCGCTCTCCGGGCTTCATTTCGCCGCGAATGATGCGTTCGGCGAGGTGATGCGCGATTTGCTCGGCGAGGCTGTCCGGCGCCTTGAACGTCATGGTTGTCCTTCAAACTCTTCGATCTGCACAAGCGGCGCAGTGTATCGCAATTGATACCCCGTGGCGGAGTGCCTGCCCGGTGGTTTTGGCACGATTCCAGCAAAAAAGCAGGCTGACTCGCCAGGGTCAATAATGAAGAAACGAGCGATTAATCGAGAAAACGGGTTTTCCTGACCTTTAAGTCAGAAAATCATTGACCGAAAAGTCAGACCTGCTAAATTCGGTCACATCGGTTAACAACAATAATGAGTCTGCGAGGCCTTCCGTGATCCAGTTTTTACTAAACCAGGAACTCCGTAGCGAGCACGCCCTGGACCCGAACCTGACCGTGCTCAATTATCTGCGCGACCATGTG
>NZ_JBOIBY010000392.1:0-5573 GCF_050739655.1 Pseudomonas sp.
GATCAAAAGATCGCAGCCTTCGGCAGCTCCTACAGTTGTACGCCGATCCCATGTAGGAGCTGCCGAAGGCTGCGATCTTTTGATCCTGATCCTCGAAACACTCAGAAAATCATCTACCTGCGCAACGTTCGATAGCTGACCTAGCCTTCAGACACCCCAATGAGCAAGGACGCTCACGATGCCGCACCTGCGCCTGTTTTTTACCTGCCTGTTTATCCTCACCAGCCTCAGTATCCAAGCCTCCCAGTGCCCCGATTGGCCACCTGAACGCGCCTCGAACGAGATCGCTGCACTGCAAAAACAGATCGACATCTGGGACGACGGCTATCACCGCGAAGGAAAATCCCTGGTCGCCGATGAACTCTACGACCAGTCCCGCGCGCGACTCACCCAATGGCGCCAATGCTTCAATATCGGGACAGCCGCAGATCCATTGCGCACGTCACGCGGCACGGTTCCCCACCCTATCGCCCATACAGGCCTGGAAAAAATGCGCGATGCGCGCGCCGTTGAAAGTTGGCTTCGAGGCCGCTCGGATGTTTGGGCTCAACCCAAAGTCGACGGCGTGGCGGTCACCCTCGTGTATCGCAATGGCCTGCTGACACAGGCCATCAGTCGCGGCGATGGTGTAAGCGGGCAGGACTGGACCCCCTCGGCGCAACAGATCCCGGCCATTCCCAAGCAACTAACGCAACCTCTGGATTTGCGGGTGCAAGGCGAACTCTACTGGCGCCTGACCGATCACGTGCAGTCCAAGGCGGGCAGCCTGAACGCGCGCGCCACAGTCGCCGGCTTGATGGCCCGCAAGATAATGACCGCCGAACAGGCAGACGGGATCGGCCTGTTCATCTGGGACTGGCCCGAAGGTCCTGCGACTTTGCCGGAACGCATCGCGAAACTGGATGAACTGGGCTTTGCGGACACCACGCCGTATAGCCAATCGATCAGCGCATTCAGCGATGCCGAACGCTGGCGTGATCATTGGTACCGCGCCCCCTTGCCGTTTGCCAGCGACGGCATCGTCCTGCGCCAAAGCCAACGCCCATCCGCTGAACGCTGGCAAGCCAAACCGCCGTACTGGATCGTTGCCTGGAAATACCCCTTCGCCCAGGCGCTGGCCGAGGTGCGCAAGGTTCACTTCAAGATTGGCCGCACCGGGCGGATCACCCCGGTGCTGGAGCTGACACCGGTCACACTCGATGACCGCCAGATCAAACGAGTCAGCGTGAGCTCCCTGCAACGCTGGCAGACAATGGACATTCGACCTGGCGACCAGATCGCTATCAGCCTCGCCGGCCTGACCATACCCAGGCTCGACGGTGTTGTACTGCGCACCCCAGAGCGCCCGGAGATCAGCGCGCCGCTGGCGAAGGACTTTCATTCGTTGAGTTGCTGGCGGCCTACGGCTGGATGTGAGGATCAGTTTCTCGCGCGCCTGACCTGGCTCAGTGGCAAGCAGGGCCTGGCCATGTCCCATGTCGGCCCTGGCACCTGGGAAAAACTTCTGGCAACAGGTCGCCTGAACAGTCTTCTGGATTGGTTGACCCTCGACGCTCAAGAGCTTGCTAACATTGATGGTTTCGGCGAACGCAGTGCGGCTCGTCTTGCAAACAGTTTCAATAGTGCCCGGCAACGCCCCTTCACCCAGTGGCTCAAAGCCTTGGGCCTGCCGCCCGTAGGTCAGGCGAACCTGGGTGACTCATGGCAGGCACTGGCACAACGAAATACCGAACAATGGCAGGTTGAACCCGGCATCGGGCCGGGACGCGCAATGCAGTTGAGCGCATTTTTTCGCGACCCGCAGGTCCTGGCCTTAAGCAGCGTTTTACAAGAGGCAGGCGTTGACGGTTTCAAGCAGCCGCCGATACCTGCCCATCCGGGAACCCTATAGTACCGATGAGCTCAAACAAGCCATCGCCGCATCGACACGATCGCCTTTTCACATGGAGCTTTTATGAAACGTCTTTCACCGCTGGCCCTGTTGACCCTTTGCTGCGTCCTGGCCACTCCATTGATGGCCAACGAAGACGCGCCAGGCCTGACCGGCTGCGCCGCCAAGAAGCAAGGCATCATCAACCAGATCGAGCTGGCCAAGTCCCGTGGCAATGCCGACCAGCAGGCCGGACTGGAAAAGGCCCTGAGCGAAGTCACCGCCAACTGCACCGATGCATCGCTGAAAAAAGAACGGGAAAACAAGGTGCTCGAGGCCAAGCACGAAGTCAGCAAGCGTCAGTCCGACCTTGAAAAAGCCATGAAAAAAGGCGACCCCGAGAAGATCGACAAGCGCAAAGACAAACTCGCCCAGTCCCGCAAGGAATTGCAGGAAGCCGTCGACGAGCTGGACAAGTAAAAAAGATCGCAGCCCCTGTAGGAGCTGCCGCAGGCTGCGATCTTTTCAGCCATCAATGATCCCGAAACGCCTTATGACACGCACTGCAAGCATCTTCGACCTTCTGCACCGCCGGCCCCAGATTACTGGCCTTGTAGGGTTGAACCTGACTGGCAATCACCAATTCACCGGTGGCGTGTTCGAGATCGCGAGCCATTGCCTGGAAGCGTGCCTGCTGCTCCCAAACATCGCTTTTCGCACTGGTGTGATCTTCTTCACGCACCTGCGGGAAGTGCTTCCAGGGTTCTTGGGACAAGGCGTCGAGTTTCACCGCACCGTCCGCGAATTTCGGACCATCGAAAGGAATACGGCCACGCAACATACCGCCCAGATCTTCGCCGGTCTTGAGCATTTGCTTGAAAATGGCCTTGCGCTGACCGAGCGGCGAATTGGGGTCGACACCGCCACAAGCGGACAACGTCAGGCAGGCCAGCAATACAACAGAAAGTCTTTTAAGAGTCATGGTGGCTTCAGGTCACGGGAAACGGCGGCCAGTATCCTCGTGTCCTCGGCAAACACCAATAGCCCTATCATTAATACGGGTTGCCTGAGCGCATGGAGCGCTCGAGCAACCGGCAAAGGAATTACTCCATGAAAAGCCGTTTCAAGGCCTGGCGTCGCAACCTGACCCGGACCCTGCCAATAACAGCCCTTCCAATGGTGGCCCTGCTCGCAGGCTGCACCGGTGGCGAAAAACCTCAACCGAAAACCCACGCATTGGCGACTTACTCCGCTGGTACCTGGGAAGCATTGCCGGCGGTATCCGACGCTGACCTCGTCGCCGGTTTCGGCTCCTGGCGCAGCGCCTGCACCCGGCTCAAGGCCGATCCGGTTTGGAGCGGCACCTGTGCCGCGGCGGCCAACGTGCCACAAACCGCCAGCGAAATTCGCGGCTTTCTCAAGCAGAACCTGGATGTCTTTGGCCTGCGCGCAGCCAATGACAACCCCAACGGCTTGATCACCGGTTACTACGAGCCTGTCTACCCAGGCAGCCTGACCCAGACCAGCGCCGCCGGTGTCCCGGTGTATGGCGTTCCCGAAGACATGATCATCGTCTCACTCGACAGCATCTACCCGGAGCTCAAGGGCAAGCGTCTGCGCGGCCGGCTTGAAGGTCGGGTGCTCAAGCCATACGACGACGCCGCAACAATTGAAACCAAGGGTGTGAAGGCACCAGTAGTGGCCTGGCTGACTGACCCGATGAATCTGCAGTTCCTGCAAATCCAGGGCTCAGGCCGCATCCAGCTCGACAGCGGCCGTCAGTTGCGCATCGCTTATGCCGACCAGAACGGCCATCCGTATCGGCCCATCGGTCGGTGGCTGGTGGAGCAAGGCGAGCTGAAGAAGGAAGACGTGACCATGGGCACCATCGCCGCCTGGGCCAAAGCCAATCCATCGCGCATTCCGGAACTGCTGGGCAGCAACCCGAGCTATGTATTCTTCACTCGCAACCCCGACAGTAACGAAGGGCCACGAGGCTCCTTGAACGTGCCGTTGACGGCGGGTTACAGCGCGGCGGTGGATCGCAAGGTGATTCCGCTGGGCAGCCTGTTGTGGTTATCCACAACCCGTCCGGATGGCAGCGCGCTGGTTCGGCCGGTGGCAGCACAGGACACCGGTGGCGCCATTGCCGGCGAGGTCCGCGCAGACCTGTTCTGGGGCACAGGTGATGCAGCCGGGCAACTGGCCGGGGACATGAAACAGCAAGGGCAGATCTGGATGCTGTGGCCGAAAGGGGCGGCGTTGCCGCAGGTGCCTCAGGTCGCCGACAAGCCATAAAGCCGAAAAGATCCCAGCCTGCGGCAGCTCAAAGGTGAATACATCGCCTCTGTAGGAGCTGCCGCAGGCTGCGATCTCTTGATCTTGCCGTTACACCGACACCACGAAAAACGCCGCAATCAGCCCCAGCCCCACGAGCCACACCAGCGACCGCAGAATCGCCAAGTCCGCCAGATAGAAAATGATGTAGAGCAGCCGACTGGTGATGAACAACACCGCCAGCACATTGAGCGTCACCAGCTCGGCATTGCCCACTAGGTGCGCAACGATCACAGCCGCCGCGAACGCCGGGGTGATTTCAAAACCGTTCAATTGCGCCGCATGGGCGCGCCTGGCCAGTCCGTTCAGCGACTCGAGAAAATCCCTGGGGTCGTGGTTGTCTGCCAGTCGATACCCGCCAGCGACCTTGGCCACAATCGTGCACAGATAAGGCAGGAAAATCGCAATCAAAATGCACCACAGAGCAACATTCATTGATCCATCCCTTTTTCACGTTTTCAAAGCAGTCAGAATTTCATGACCAACATGCCGATCAGCACCAGCCCGCACGCTAAAAGCCGCGGCCTGCCGAAAGGCTCTTTCAAGTAACGCATTCCAAACAGCACCACCAGAATTACGCTGATCTCGCGCAACGCCGCCGCTTCGGCGATGGAGCCCAACTGCATGGCCCACAGCACCAGAGCGTAGCTGAACAACACGCAGAACCCGACCGCCAGGCCCAATCGCCACTGCTCACGCCAGAACAACCTGAACGCTGGCCGTTTGCGCACCCACGCCAGCAACGGGAACGGCCAGGCGCTGAGCAACGTTACCCAGACCAGATAATCCAGCGGATGTGACCAGCGCCGTAGCGCCTGACCATCGATGAAGGTGTAGCAACCAATACACAGGCCGATCAACGCCACCACCGGCAACATCGACCACGGCAGACGCGCCCCGCCCCCGCCTTGCCAAAGCAGACAGAGCATGCCGAACGGAATCAGCAGAATGCCGAAGATCTGTTGATGGGTCAGTACCTCGCCGGCAAAGATCAGGGTCAGCGCCAGCACCACCAGAGGCGACAAACCCCGCATCAGCGGATAGACCAGTCCGAGGTCACCGACCCGATAGGCCTGGATCAGCAAGTAGCGATAGAGCAACTCGAATGCCGCCGACGCGAGAATCCACGGCCAGATATCCAGCGGCGGCAGCGTCACGAACGGCAGCATCACCACGACAAAGATCATCGCCACACTGTCCATGCAGGCGACTACCAGCAGTCGTTCCGCGCTGAACTTGATCAGGGTATTCCACGCCGCGTGCAACAGCGCCGCCACCAACACCAACGCCGTCGCAAGCACGGCACACTCCTTTTTTTGTCCCGACACCCCTGTAGGAGCTGCCGAAGGCTGCGATCTTTTGATTT
>NZ_JBOIBY010000393.1:0-1684 GCF_050739655.1 Pseudomonas sp.
CGGCTTCGACAAGGGCGGCGACCTCATCGAATGTGGCGGTTTCAGTACGAGACCAATATTCCTCATCGTCAATAAGATGATTTTCAGGCTGAAATCCGTGTGGTATCGGTCCTTTGAAGACAATCGAGACCTTGTCGAGGACTTGTACTTCCTGCCCGTTTTTGTACCGCCGGTCATTGTCGGACAATTCCCCTCCAAGACGGCTGCTGACCGGCCTGATCCAGATGGATTTTCCACCGCTCGTTAGCTCCAGACCGGCGACGCATCGCCCACTCAGTTTTCTTGAATTTGCAAGGCAAACGATCGTCTTATTGTAGGACATAGTAGACCTTCAATTCGAACTCTCTAGTGGTATCCATCTAACAAAAGAGTCCGTTTGGGGATTCCCATTCTGCGCGATGCGTGCGAGTCTTCCGTATGCGCACAGGAATCTCTTTCACCGTTAGTCCGTCTGCTCGGCGCCGGCTGTCGTCGATCGTCGCCAACCGCAATTCGCCGCAGAAGCATGTGTGGCGTTGTCGGATCGTGCTCTTGAGCGCCGACAGCCTCGGAACCGCCGAGATCATGCGCCGGACCGGCAAGTCGAAGACATGCGTCTGGCGCTGGCAGGAGCGTTTCATGGAGGAAGGCGTTGACGGTCTCTTGCACGACAAGACGCGGCCCTCGCGCATTCCGCCGCTCGGGCCGGAGATCGAAGAACGGATTGTGGCGCTGACGCTTTGCGACCCGCCGGGCGAGGTCACGCACTGGACGGCGGACGCGATGGCCGAAGCCGCAGGCGTCAGCGCCAGCGCGGTGCGGCGCATCTGGAAGGCTCATGGGCTTGAGCCGCATCGCTGGCGTCAGTTCAAGCTCTCGAACGATCCGCAGTTCGTCGAAAAGCTGCGCGATGTCGTCGGCCTTTATGTCGATCCGCCCGCGCATGCGGTTGTTTTCAGCGTTGACGAAAAGAGCCAGATCCAGGCGCTGGACCGCACCCAGCCGGGACTGCCTATGAAAAAGGGCCGGCTCGGCACGATGACCCATGACTACAAGCGCAACGGAACCACGACCCTGTTCGCGGCGCTCAACGTGCTCGACGGAACCGTCATCGGACGCAACATGCAGCGTCACCGGCATCAGGAGTTCATCCGCTTCCTGAACGCCGTCAACCGCGAGGTCCCGCCCGACAAGGACGTTCACATCATTCTCGACAACTATGCCGCTCATAAACATCCCAAGGTGCGCGAATGGCTCGATCGACACAAACGCTTCACCTTTCACTTCACGCCGACATCCGCCTCCTGGCTCAACGCCGTCGAGGGCTTCTTCGCCAAGCTCGCAAGAAGACGCCTCAAACGCGGCGTCTTTCATTCCGTCGTCGACTTGCAGGCCGCCATCAATCGTTTCGTCGATGAGCATAACGCCAAACCAAAGCCCTTTACCTGGACCGCCGACCCAGACAAAATCATCGCCGCAAGAAAAAGAGGGTTCCAAGCGTTAGATTCTATCCACTAGCTGTCTCTCTCAATCTCTGCCCATCTACCGATTTTGTTGGCACCAGTGTTGGCACCTGGCATAATTTACAAAATCCGGTGCCAACAAGACGGAGAAACCTGAATGCT
Organism: Pseudomonas sp.; assembly: GCF_050739655.1. GTDB lineage: Bacteria > Pseudomonadota > Gammaproteobacteria > Pseudomonadales > Pseudomonadaceae > Aquipseudomonas. The sequence goes on from NZ_JBOIBY010000393.1 coordinate 1,605, forward strand.
TTCAGATGTTAAGTGTCGAAATGCGAAGCCGGGCCCCAAGCGAATAAAACTATCAGACGGCTACGGACTTTATCTAGAGG
>NZ_JBOIBY010000394.1:0-9904 GCF_050739655.1 Pseudomonas sp.
CCTATCCCTACCTCCCGTTCTTCTTCGATGGCCGAGTAATCATGGATATCAAACGCACGATCCTGATCGTCGCCCTGGCAATCGTGTCCTACGTTATGGTTCTTAAATGGAACCAGGACTATGGCCAAGCTGCCCTGCCGACTCAGAATGTTGCTTCCAGTACTACCGCACCGGGCCTCCCGGATACGGCAACTGGCAATAAAGCGTCAGTCAGTGACGACATTCCACACGCCGCAAACGATACCAGCGCACCTGCCGAAACTCCGGTAGCCGTGAGCACCGATCTCATCCAGATCAAAACGGATGTGCTCGATCTGGCTGTCGATCCACAGGGTGGTGACATCGCCCAGCTGAAGTTGCCGCTGTATCCACGTCGCCAGGACCATCCGGAAATTCCATTCCAGCTGTTTGATAACGGCAACGAAAGGACTTATCTGGCTCAAAGTGGCCTGATCGGCAGCAACGGCCCGGACGCAAATCCAGCCGGTCGTCCGGTTTACTCCTCGGAGAAGAAGGTTTATCAACTGGCTGACGGTCAAGACCAATTGGTCGTGGACCTGAAGTTCAGCAAGGACGGCGTCAACTACATCAAGCGTTTCACCCTGAAACGTGGCCTGTATGACGTAACCGTTTCCTATTTGATCGACAACGAAAGCGCTCAACCATGGTCCGGCGCAATGTTCGCGCAGTTGAAGCGTGATGCCAGTTCCGATCCTTCTTCCAGCACCGCCACCGGCACCGCGACTTACCTGGGCGCCGCCCTGTGGACAAGTTCCGAGCCGTACAAGAAAGTGTCCATGAAAGACATGGACAAGGCGCAGCTGAAAGAAACCGTCACCGGTGGTTGGGTGGCTTGGCTGCAGCACTACTTTGTGACCGCGTGGATTCCGGCGAAGGGCGAAAATAATGTCGTCCAGACCCGTAAAGACAGCAAAGGCAACTACATCATCGGTTACACAGGTCCTTCGTTGACCGTTGCACCGGGTGCCAAAGCTGAAACCAGCGCCATTTTGTACGCCGGCCCGAAAAGCCAGGCAGTCCTGAAAGAGTTGTCCCCAGGTCTGGAACTGACTGTCGACTACGGCATCCTGTGGTTCATCGCTCAACCGATCTTCTGGTTGCTGCAACATATCCACGCCATTGTGGGTAACTGGGGTTGGTCGATCATCTTCCTGACCATGCTGATCAAGGGGATTTTCTTCCCTCTGTCGGCCGCCAGCTACAAATCCATGGCGCGCATGCGTGCAGTGGCACCGAAATTGGCTGCCCTGAAAGAGCAACATGGCGATGATCGGCAGAAAATGTCGCAAGCCATGATGGAGCTGTACAAGAAAGAGAAGATCAATCCGCTGGGTGGTTGCTTGCCAATCCTCGTGCAGATGCCGGTTTTCCTTTCCCTGTACTGGGTTCTGCTGGAAAGCGTTGAAATGCGCCAGGCGCCGTTCATGCTGTGGATTACTGACCTGTCGATCAAGGATCCGTTCTTCATTCTGCCGATCATCATGGGCGCAACCATGTTCATCCAGCAGCAGCTGAACCCGACTCCTCCGGATCCGATGCAAGCGAAAGTCATGAAAATGATGCCAATCATCTTCACGTTCTTCTTCTTGTGGTTCCCGGCTGGTCTGGTGCTGTACTGGGTAGTGAACAACTGCCTGTCGATCGCCCAACAGTGGTACATCACTCGTAAGATCGAAGCAGCTACCAAAGCAGCTGCCTGATTTACACTGTGGATTACCACTCAAAACGCCCCCTAGTGGGGCGTTTTGCTATCTGTCACTTTTGTCTGGATACCGGTTTATGAGCGCTCCTCGTGAAACCATCGCCGCTGTAGCCACTGCTCAAGGTCGAGGCGGTGTAGGCATCGTCCGTATTTCCGGGCCGTTGGCCAGCGTTGCGACCAAAGCCTTCTGTGGGCGCGAACTCAAGCCGCGATTTGCCCATTACGGCCCATTCTTCAGCGAGCACGACGAAGTGCTCGATCAGGGAATTGCTCTGTATTTTCCGGGGCCGAACTCGTTCACGGGGGAAGATGTCCTTGAACTCCAGGGTCATGGTGGTCCGATAGTTCTGGATATGTTGCTCAAGCGATGCCTGGAACTGGGATGCCGTCTGGCCCGCCCGGGAGAATTCAGCGAGCGTGCATTCCTCAATGACAAACTGGACCTGGCTCAGGCAGAAGCCATTGCCGACCTGATCGAAGCCAGTTCTGCACAGGCTGCCCGAAATGCTTTGCGTTCGTTGCAGGGTGCATTTTCTGCACGCGTGCATAACCTAACGGAACAATTGATCGGTTTACGGATTTATGTCGAGGCCGCGATCGACTTTCCGGAAGAAGAAATCGACTTCCTCGCCGATGGCCATGTGCTGAGCATGCTCGACAAAGTACGCGATGAGTTATCCACCGTCATGCGAGAAGCCGGGCAGGGCGCTTTACTGCGTGATGGCATGACGGTGGTGATTGCCGGTCGTCCGAATGCCGGCAAATCCAGCCTGCTCAATGCACTGGCTGGCAGGGAAGCTGCCATCGTAACGGAGATCGCTGGTACCACCCGGGATGTTTTGCGTGAACATATCCACATCGATGGCATGCCGCTGCACGTGGTCGATACAGCTGGTCTGCGCGATACAGACGACCATGTGGAAAAAATCGGGGTTGAACGCGCGTTGAAAGCAATCAGCGAGGCGGATCGCGTGCTGTTAGTGGTTGATGCCACGGCTCCTGAAGCGCTCGATCCTTTCGCACTGTGGCCGGAATTCCTCGAAACCCGTCCAGATCCGGCGAAAGTCACGCTTATTCGTAATAAAGCGGACCTGACTAGTGAAGCCATTACTCTGGAAGTCAGTGAGGATGGTCACGTCACCATCAGCCTGAGTGCAAAGTCCGGCGGCGACGGCCTAGATCTTCTGCGAGAGCATCTTAAGGCCTGCATGGGGTACGAACAGACGTCAGAAAGCAGTTTCAGTGCTAGACGACGGCATCTAGAGGCACTGCGTCATGCCTGTGCAGCCCTGGAACACGGCCGCGCTCAATTGACCCTGGCCGGTGCCGGCGAGTTGCTGGCAGAGGATTTACGGCAGGCTCAGCATTCGCTAGGAGAAATTACTGGCGCCTTTAGTTCTGACGACCTGTTGGGAAGAATCTTTTCCAGCTTCTGCATCGGTAAATAATTCTCTTCGTTGTCTCCAGGCAGGCCATCTGTGCCTGCCTGTTCTTCATTTTCCCCCTAAAAACCTCCAGTGCTGAGTGGTTCCTTTCTGCTTGAGCGGTACTTGTGTGGGCGGTTTTTATTCATCCAGGCATTTTTCTGTGGATTAAGCCCTGTGAATAACCCTGGCTAAGAGCCGTTGATAACAGGGCCTGAAAACTGAAGATAAACCCATCTGTGGATAACAGGCACTTTCATCCACAGCCTTAAACCGGTTATCCAAGGGTCTCATTGGCACATGGTCACAGGGTTTTGAATCGCTGTACATATCGAAGATAAAGGCCTGTAGCGATCTATCCACAGAAATTATGCTCAGTAGAAATAAACATAAAAACAAAGATTTAATAAATTTCTCTCTTTTTAATTTCTATAACCGCGACTTCTCCACAGCTGGTTAATTTTTGTGCAAAGGGTTCTTTAGGAAGGGCGAAGTCCCTATACTTGTCGACCAGGTCCAAAAACCTGAGCTCAAACTATTCCTGAATTACCTACTTAAGCAGGCACGAGGTGCGTGGTGGATTTCCCTTCCCGTTTTGAAGTGATCGTCATCGGCGGCGGTCATGCCGGTACCGAGGCAGCACTGGCCTCAGCACGTATGGGGGTGAAAACCCTGTTGCTGACGCATAACGTGGAAACCCTCGGTGCCATGAGCTGCAATCCCGCCATCGGTGGGATCGGCAAAAGTCATCTGGTCAAGGAAATCGATGCCCTGGGCGGCGCGATGGCCTTGGCTACCGATAAGGGTGGTATCCAGTTTCGTGTACTGAACAGCCGTAAAGGCCCGGCCGTGCGCGCAACCCGCGCTCAGGCAGATCGGGTTCTATACAAGGCCGCTGTCCGCGAAATCCTGGAAAACCAGCCGAACCTGTGGATATTTCAACAGGCTGCCGACGACCTGATCGTCGAGCAGGAACAAGTGCGTGGTGTCGTCACCCAAATGGGTCTGCGTTTTCTGGCCGATTCAGTGGTATTGACCACTGGGACCTTCCTCGGTGGACTTATCCACATCGGCATGCAGAATTTCTCCGGTGGCCGGGCGGGTGATCCACCGTCGATCGCTCTCGCACACCGTCTGCGTGAACTGCCATTACGCGTCGGCCGCCTGAAGACCGGTACACCTCCACGTATCGACGCCCGGTCTGTGGATTTTTCCGTGATGACCGAGCAACCAGGCGATACACCGATTCCGGTGATGTCTTTCATGGGCTCCAAAGAGTTGCATCCACAGCAGATCAGCTGCTGGATCACTCATACCAACGCGCGGACTCACGAAATCATCGCCGCCAACCTTGATCGATCGCCGATGTATTCCGGTGTCATCGAAGGTATTGGCCCGCGTTACTGCCCGTCGATCGAGGACAAGATCCATCGTTTTGCCGACAAGGAAAGCCATCAGGTCTTTATCGAGCCGGAAGGCCTGACTACAAACGAGCTTTACCCGAATGGGATATCCACATCCTTGCCGTTCGACGTCCAGTTGCAGATTGTGCAATCGATTCGCGGCATGGAAAACGCGCACATCGTGCGTCCGGGCTACGCCATCGAGTATGACTACTTCGATCCGCGCGACCTGAAGTACAGCCTGGAAACCAAAGTCATTGGCGGCCTGTTCTTCGCCGGGCAGATCAACGGCACCACAGGTTACGAAGAAGCCGGCGCCCAGGGCTTGCTGGCCGGAGCCAACGCTGCATTGCGTGCCCAAGGCAAAGAAGCCTGGTGCCCGCGTCGCGATGAGGCGTACGTCGGAGTACTGGTCGACGACCTGATTACCCTCGGTACCCAGGAACCGTACCGAATGTTCACCTCCCGTGCCGAATACCGTCTGATTCTTCGCGAAGACAACGCCGACCTGCGCTTGACCGAAAAAGGTCGCGAACTGGGCCTGGTGGATGACGCTCGCTGGGCAGCTTTCTGCAAAAAGCGCGAAAGCATTGAGCTGGAAGAGCAGCGCCTGAAAAGCACCTGGGTACGCCCGGGCACCGAACAAGGCGATGCAATTGCCGAAAAATTCGGCACTCCGCTGACCCACGAATACAACCTGCTGAACCTGCTGAGCCGTCCGGAAATCGACTACGCTGGTCTGATTGCCGTTACTGGCGGAGGGGCGGAAGATCCACAGGTCGCGGAACAGGTTGAAATCAAGACCAAGTACGCCGGCTACATCGATCGTCAACAGGATGAAATCGCCCGTCTGCGCGCCAGCGAAGATACCAAACTGCCTGTGGATATCGATTACACGAATATTTCCGGTCTCTCCAAAGAGATTCAGGGCAAGCTCGGTGCGACCCGTCCGGAAACCTTGGGCCAGGCGTCGCGTATCCCGGGCGTCACGCCGGCAGCGATTTCGCTGTTGATGATTCATTTGAAAAAACGCGGCGCGGGCCGTCAGTTGGAGCAAAGCGCTTGAGTTCGTTGGTCACTTCGCAACACGCAGAAGAGTTATCCACAGGTGCTCGTGAGCTTGGGGTCGCACTGACGGAAACCCAGCACGCGCAGCTGCTGGGTTATCTGGCCCTGTTGATCAAATGGAACAAGGCTTACAACCTCACCGCCGTACGCGATCCCGATGAAATGGTTTCCAGGCATTTGCTCGATAGCCTGAGCATAATGTCGTTCATCGAAAACGGTCGCTGGCTGGACGTCGGCAGCGGCGGTGGCATGCCGGGAATTCCACTGGCCATCCTGTTTCCTGAGTCCCAAGTGACTTGCCTGGACAGCAACGGCAAGAAAACCCGTTTTCTGACCCAGGTGAAACTCGAACTCAAGCTGGATAACCTGCAAGTTATCCACAGTCGCGTCGAAGCCTTCCAGCCTGCCCAGCCATTCAACGGGATTATTTCCCGGGCTTTCAGCAGCATGGAAAACTTCAGCAACTGGACTCGCCACCTTGGCGACACTGATACACGTTGGCTGGCAATGAAGGGCGTTCATCCCGCCGATGAGCTGGTAGCATTGCCGACAGACTTCCACCTCGATAGCGAACACGCCCTGGCCGTACCCGGTTGCCAAGGCCAACGCCATCTGCTGATACTGCGCCGCACGGCATGATTGGGAACACAAGCAAGAATGGCTAAGGTATTCGCGATAGCGAACCAGAAGGGTGGTGTGGGCAAGACCACCACCTGCATCAACCTCGCAGCATCCCTGGTCGCCACCAAGCGCAGGGTGCTGTTGATCGATCTCGATCCACAGGGCAACGCCACCATGGGTAGCGGTGTGGATAAACATGGCCTGGAAAACTCGGTCTACGATCTGCTGATCGGTGAATGTGATCTGGCCCAGGCCATGCACTTCTCCGAACACGGTGGTTACCAGTTGTTGCCGGCTAACCGCGACCTGACTGCCGCCGAAGTGGTTCTGCTGGAAATGCAGATGAAGGAAAGCCGCCTGCGCAGTGCGCTGGCGCCGATTCGTGAAAACTACGATTACATTTTGATCGACTGCCCGCCGTCGCTGTCGATGCTGACATTGAACGCCCTTGTGGCGGCCGACGGGGTCATTATCCCCATGCAGTGCGAGTACTTCGCGCTCGAAGGCTTGAGTGACCTTGTGGATAACATCAAGCGTATCTCCGAACTGCTGAATCCGAACCTCAAGGTCGAAGGCTTGCTGCGTACGATGTATGACCCGCGCCTGAGTCTGATGAACGATGTATCGGCCCAGTTGAAGGAGCACTTCGGCGATCAGCTCTACGACACAGTCATTCCGCGAAACATCCGTCTGGCCGAAGCGCCAAGCTACGGCATGCCGGCCCTGGCATATGACAAAGCATCGCGCGGTGCTGTGGCCTACCTGGCTCTGGCGGGCGAAATGGTTCGTCGTCAGCGTAAAAACTCACGCATCGCCGCCGCTCAGGCAACTTAAGGAATCCCCATGGCCGTCAAGAAACGAGGTCTCGGACGTGGACTGGATGCACTGCTGAGTGGTCCGACTGTCAGCGCACTGGAAGAACAAGCGGCGCAAGCCGACGACCGTGAGCTGCAACACCTGCCATTGGACCTGCTCCAGCGAGGCAAGTACCAGCCGCGACGCGATATGGATCCTCAGGCACTCGAAGAGCTGGCGCAGTCGATCAAGGCCCAGGGCGTGATGCAACCGATTGTGGTTCGTCCTATCGGGAGCGGTCGCTATGAAATTATCGCGGGTGAACGCCGCTGGCGTGCCAGCCAGCAGGCCGGGCAGGAAACCATCCCGGCGATGGTGCGCGATGTGCCGGATGAAACGGCCATTGCGATTGCGCTGATCGAGAACATCCAGCGCGAAGACCTCAACCCGATCGAGGAAGCGGTGGCCTTGCAGCGCCTGCAGCAGGAATTCCAGCTGACTCAGCAACAAGTGGCCGAAGCTGTAGGTAAGTCCCGGGTGACCGTGGCCAACCTGCTGCGCCTGATCTCTTTGCCGGAAGTTATTAAGACCATGTTGTCCCATGGCGACCTGGAGATGGGGCACGCACGTGCTTTGCTCGGTTTGCCTGACAATCAACAGGTTGAAGGGGCGCGACATGTTGTCGCACGCGGACTGACTGTGCGCCAAACTGAAGCACTGGTTCGCCAGTGGTTGAGTGGTAAACCGGAGCCTGTTGAACCTGCAAAACCGGACCCGGATATTGCCCGCCTGGAACAGCGTCTGGCCGAGCGCCTAGGCTCTGCGGTGCAGATCCGACACGGTAAGAAGGGGAAAGGGCAATTGGTGATTGGCTACAATTCACTTGATGAACTTCAGGGTGTGCTCGCACATATCCGCTGAAACATTTCCTCATGTAGCGCGCAGTCGGAAATCACTACCTGACAGTTGAATAGGGGCAAAACCGCCCCTATACTCTGCGCGCATTTTGTCGGCACAAATTATGCCAAGTTATTGAATTTCGGCAGCCGACCATTGGAGAGCAAATGTGATGGAAACCCGCACGCCAAACCGCTTGCCGTTCCATCGCCTGGCAGTTTTTCCGGTGTTAATGGCTCAGTTTATCGTTTTGATCATTGCCGCTTTGGCGCTTTGGAAATGGTACGGAGTCGTTGCCGGGTATTCGGGACTTTGCGGAGGCCTGATAGCCTCGCTGCCCAATGTGTATTTCGCTCACAAGGCATTTCGGTTTTCCGGCGCCCGAGCAGCCCAGTCCATCGTCCGGTCGTTTTATGCCGGCGAGGCAGGGAAATTGATTTTGACGGCAGTGCTGTTTGCACTGGTGTTTGCAGGTGTGAAGCCATTGGCGCCGATTGCAGTATTCGGTGCCTTCGTGCTGACCCAGTCGGTCAGCTGGTTCGCTCCCCTGTTGATGAGAACAAGACTTTCGAGACCTTAGGGCGTTTGAGGCAACCATGGCAGAAACAACGGCTTCGGGCTATATCCAGCACCACTTGCAGAACCTGACCTTCGGTCAGCACCCTACCGGCGGCTGGGGCTTTGCCCACACCGCAGCTGAAGCCAAGGAAATGGGCTTCTGGGCTTTCCACGTCGATACACTCGGCTGGTCGGTCGCATTGGGTCTGATCTTCGTTCTTCTTTTCCGCATGGCGGCAAAGAAAGCGACTTCCGGTCAACCGGGTGCTTTGCAAAACTTCGTTGAAGTATTGGTCGAATTCGTCGATGGCAGCGTGAAAGACAGCTTCCATGGCCGTAGCCCGGTAATTGCGCCGTTGGCACTGACCATCTTCGTCTGGGTCTTCCTGATGAACGCTGTCGACCTGGTACCGGTCGACTGGATTCCTCAGCTGGCCATCCTGATTTCCGGCGATCACCACATCCCGTTCCGCGCGGTGTCGACCACCGACCCGAACGCGACCCTGGGTATGGCGTTCTCGGTTTTCGCGCTGATCATTTTCTATAGCATCAAGGTCAAGGGCCTCGGCGGTTTCATCGGCGAGCTGACCCTGCACCCGTTCGGCAGCAAGAACATCCTCGTTCAAGCCCTGCTGATCCCGGTGAACTTCCTGCTGGAATTCGTAACACTGATCGCCAAGCCGATCTCCCTGGCTCTGCGTCTGTTCGGCAACATGTACGCCGGCGAGCTGGTCTTCATTCTGATTGCTGTGATGTTCGGCAGCGGTCTGCTCTGGCTTAGTGGCCTGGGCGTCGTTCTGCAGTGGGCGTGGGCTGTGTTCCACATCCTGATCATCACCCTGCAGGCGTTCATCTTCATGATGCTGACCATCGTTTATCTGTCGATGGCGCACGAAGAAAACCATTAAGACCAGTTTCGACTAGTCTGATGTCCCTCCCGGTTAAACGGGAGGGGGCTCCTAACGGAGCATCTGAAACGATTTGTTTTACCGCTTTAAATTAAAAAAACCTAAACCATACGACGTAAAAGTCGGGAGGAAAGATGGAAACTGTAGTTGGTCTAACCGCTATCGCTGTTGCACTGTTGATCGGCCTGGGCGCACTGGGTACCGCAATTGGTTTCGGCCTGTTGGGCGGCAAGTTCCTGGAAGGCGCAGCGCGTCAACCAGAAATGGTTCCAATGCTGCAAGTTAAGATGTTCATCGTTGCCGGTCTGCTCGACGCCGTAACCATGATCGGTGTTGGTATCGCTCTGTTCTTCACCTTTGCGAACCCGTTCGTTGGTCAGATCGCTGGCTAATTACTCGGATCTTCCGGGTAATTTGGTGTGATGGACAACGTAACTGCGAGGTGTTGGCGTGAACATTAATGCGACCCTGATTGGCCAGTCCGTTGCGTTCCTGATTTTTGTACTG
>NZ_JBOIBY010000395.1:0-20430 GCF_050739655.1 Pseudomonas sp.
CGACTCGCCTTGATCTGCGTCCATGACTCAGGCGCGCCCTACGGCGGCCAGCCACTCGGGGATGCGTCGCTCCAGGTAGTAACCCGGTTGCGTGAGCGTGCCGTCAACGAAGCCGACATGCCCGCCCTTGGCTTGCAGTTCGAATTGCGTGCAAGCGGACAACTCATCGACGTGCGGCAGGCTGTGGGGAAACACGAAAGGGTCGTCGGCGGCCTGAATCATCAAGGTCGGCGTACGGATTTCACCGAGAAAATAGCGGCTGGAGGCCCGGCGATAGTAATCCTCGGCATCGGCGAAACCGTTCAGCGGCGCGGTTACCCGACCATCGAAATCCCAGAACGTGCGCATGTTTTCCAGTGATCCGAGGGCCGCCAGGGCTGCCAGGCCCTCCTCGCGTCCGTCATGCTGGAATTGTCGCTGCTTGTTCTTGATATAGGCGACCATCTCGCGCATGAAGTGCGCCTGGTAAATCCTGGAGAAGCCTTGGCCGATGCGGTCGGCGCACTGGTCCAGGCGGAACGGTACCGACACCGCCACGGCGCCTGTCACGCCGCTGTCGCTGCCGGTTTCGCCCAAGTGCTTGAGCAGGACATTGCCACCCAGGGAGTAACCCACCGCATACAGTGGCGCGAGAGGCCGTTTGGCCCGCAAGTGCCTGATGGTTTCGGCCAGGTCTTCACTGGCACCGGAATGGTAACTGCGTGGCAGCAGATTGGGTTCGCCCGAGCAACCGCGCCAGTTCAGTGCGACGCTGGCCCAGCCCCGGTCGCCCAGGGCTTTTTGCATCCCGGCCACGTAAGGCGAGTTCGACGAACCGGTGAGCCCATGCAACACCAGCACCAAAGGCGCGTCGGCGCTGTGCGGGCCATGCCAGTCCAGATCGAGAAAGTCGCCATCTTCAAGCCACAGGCGTTCGCGTTCGCGGTCGATGTGCACGGTTTTACGCCACAGTGGCCCCCACAAGGTTTGCAAGTGCGGGTTGCCGAGGCCGAAGGCGGGGGTGAAGCGTTCTGGCGGATGAGACACGATCATTCTCGATGCAGTGGTGCGTAGCGGGTACGCACCTTTTTCAGGCCGGTCGGTTAACCGGCGATCTCTGCCATACGTTGCCACAACGAGTAGTAGACGCGCCCGGATTTCTGCTCCCGGTGCAGGCGCCAGTTCTGCGGCAGGCCCAGGGTTGACGGCGCGGACTCGCTTTCGGTGTACACCCAGGCATCTTCGGCCAGCCATTGGCGCTCTTCGAGCAACTTGCAAACGGCGGGCAGCAGGTTCTGGTTGAACGGTGGATCGAGGAACACCAGGTCGTAGGCCGTTGCGGTCTGGGTTTCCAGATAGCGCAGGGCATCGGCGGTCTGGACCTGGCCGTTGGTGCAACGCAGTGTGCCCAGGTGCTCCTTCAGGCTCGATACCGCAAGGCTGCTGGCGTCCAGCGCCTGACCCATGGCCGCACCACGGGACAAGGCTTCGAGGAACAGCGCGCCGCTACCGGTGAACGGGTCGAGCACCTTGGCGCCCGGCACGTACGGCGCGAGCCAGTTGTACAGGGTTTCACGCACACGGTCGGGCGTCGGGCGCAGGCCCGGGGCGTCGGGGAAGCTCAGCTTCCGGCTGCGCCATTCGCCGCCGATGATGCGTAGCTGATTTACGCCGTTATGGACGTTTTTGGCGGGTTTTTTAGGATGGGCCATTAATGCTCCGGAACCCCGAGCGGCTGCTCGGAAGGTTTATCAGTAGGGGCCGGTAACGGCTGTTGCGGCACGGTCGGGCCAGCGCTGACGATGACCATTTTGTCCGTGCTCAGGTGTTTGTTCATGGCGGCTTTGACCTGCTCGACGGTCAAGTCCTGGGACTGTTGCATGAAGTCTTCCAGGTGACTCAACGGCAGGTTGTAGAAGCCGATGGCGCCCAACTGGCCGACGATGTCGGCGTTGCTGGCGGTAGACAGCGGGAAGCTGCCGGCCAGTTCGCGCTTGGCGTCGTCGAGTTCTTTTTCGGTCGGGCCGGTTTTAAGGTAGTCGGCCAGCACATCTTGTACCAGCTTCAAGGTGCCTTCGCTCATCTCGGCGCGGGTCTGCAGGTTGATCATGAACGGGCCACGCGCCTGCATCGGTGTGAAGCCCGAATACACGCCGTAAGTCAGGCCGCGCTTCTCGCGAACTTCGCTCATCAACCGGGTGCCGAAGCCGCCGCCACCGAGAATCTGGTTGCCCATGGACAACGCCGCGTAGTCCGGGTCGTCGCGGTCGATGCCTAGTTGCGCGAGCATCAGGTTGGTCTGTTTGGACGGGAACTCGATGTGATTGACGCCAGCCTTGGGTTCGACAGGCTGCGCGATTTTCGGCAAGGCCGGGCCCTTGGGCAGGGCGCTGGAAACCTGTGCGGCAATCGTCTCGGCTTCTGCGCGGGACAGGTCACCGACCAGCGCGATCACCACGTTACCCGCTGCGTAGGCTTTCTGGTGGAACGCACGCAGTTGTGCCGCGGTAATCGTCGGTACGGTTTTTGCCGTGCCATCGCTGGAATGTGCGTACGGGTGATCACCGTACAAGCGGTTCATCAGTTCCAGGCTGGCGAGTTTGCCGGGGTTCTGTTTCTGGTATTCGAAACCGGCGAGCATCTGGTTCTTGATGCGGGCCAGCGAATCGGCAGGGAAAGTCGGCTTGCCGATGACTTCGGCAAACAGCTTCAGGGCCGGCTCGCGCTTGTCCTTGGCACTCAGGCTGCGCAGTGAAGCGATTGCCATGTCCTTATAGGCACCGTTGCCAAAGTCGGCGCCCAGGCCTTCGAAGCCCTGGGCAATGGCACCGACGTCTTTGCCGGCGACGCCTTCGTTGAGCATGGCGTTGGTCAACTGCCCCAGGCCCGGCGTATTACCGTCCTGGCTACTGCCCGCGGCGAAGATCAGGCGCATATCGAACATCGGCAGCTCATGGGCTTCGACAAACAGCACCTTGGTGCCGTCAGTGGTGTTCCAGGTCTGCACATCGAGCTTGCGGTGGTCCGGTGCCTTGCCGTTGAGTTCGGTCAGCGATTGCAGTTTCTGGCTGGCCCTGGCCTTGTCGAGGGCTTCGCTGGCATTGGTTTCGCCAGAGCGAGACAAATAGAACGCGGCGGAACCGATAACGGCAACGGTGACCAGGCCGATCAGGGCCAGGCGGGAGGGTTTACGCTCACTCATGAGTCGTCTCCAGAGGCAGTACATGGGCGACGCTGAGACGTTCGCGGGTGAAATACAGCTTGGCGGCTTTCTGGATGTCTTGCGGTGTCACGCTTTCCAGGTCGGCCAGTTCGGTGTCCATCAGCTTCCATGACAGGCCGACGGTTTCCAGTTGGCCGATGGCGGTGGCCTGGCTGGTGATCGAGTCGCGTTCGTAGACCAGGCCGGCAATGACTTGTGCGCGTACGCGCTCCAGCTCTTCGGCGGTAGGCGCGGTGGTCTTAAGCTGGTCGAGCAGCTTCCACAAACCGGCTTCCGCCTGGGCGATGGTTTTGTGCTTCTGTGAGTTTGGTGATGCCGACAGGGTGAAGAGGCTGTCGCCACGGGTGTAGGCGTCGTAACTCGACGAGCCGCCGGATACCAGTTCCTCTCCGCGCTCCAGCTGCGTCGGGATGCGTCCGCTGTAGCCGCCATCGAGCAGCGCCGAGATCAGGCGCAGGGCATTGACCAGGCGTTTGTCGTCGGTGGTGGCTATGCTCGGCACGTTGAAGGCCAGCATCAGGCTGGGCAGTTGGGTCTGCACGTGCAGGGTGATCTGGCGCTCGCCCGGTTCGGCCAGTTCCAGCGGTTTTTTCGCGGCGGGCACATCACGCTTGGCGATCGGGCCGAAATAGCGCTGGGCCAGGGCCTTGACTTCGTCTGGCGTCACGTCGCCGACCACCACCAGCGTGGCGTTGTTCGGCACGTACCAGGTCTGGTACCAGTGACGCAGCTCTTCGACTTTCATTCGCTCAAGGTCGGCCATCCAGCCGATGGTCGGCGTGTGATAGCCGCTGGCCGGGTAGGCCATGGCCTTGAAGCGTTCGTAGGCCTTGGACATCGGCTTGTCGTCGGTGCGCAGGCGACGTTCTTCCTTGATGACCTCGATTTCCTTGGCGAACTCGTCGGCCGGCAGGCGCAGGCTGGCCATGCGATCGGCCTCCAGCTCGAAGGCTATGCCCAGGCGGTCGCGGGCCAGCACCTGGTAATACGCGGTGAAGTCGTCGCTGGTGAATGCATTCTCTTCGGCGCCGAGGTCGCGCAGGATCAGCGAGGCTTCGCCGGGGCCAACTTTCTCGCTGCCCTTGAACATCATGTGTTCCAGAGCGTGGGACAAGCCGGTATTACCCGGTGTCTCATAGCTGGAGCCGACCTTGTACCAGACCTGGGAAACCACCACGGGCGCACGGTGGTCTTCACGCACGACTACCTTCAGGCCATTGTCGAGGGTGAATTCGTGGGTGGGTTGCGGGTCGGCAGCCAGGGCCGAAAGGGGCAGGCAAACTGTGCTGAGCAGCAGGCCTGCGGCGCGGCGGGCAAGAGCATTCATTCGTTTTCAAACCTTTGGGGCTGCCCGCTTGTTCTTAGCGTCAGCGGGCGAGAGGGTGCTAGGATACTGATCCGTTTTACTGGCGGCCACGCCTATCAGGCCTTTGCGTTTGATCAGGTTGTATGGGTTTGCGGCAGAAGGTTGGAATTTATCAACTAAACTCTGCTTTTTCGCCGATTTTGCTGCTTTAGTCCTTCGTAAAAACGTTTCCGTGAGGTGCCGTTCGCACCTCGACAAAATGTTGCGCGTGAACAAGCTGAGTCAATCGCAGTCTGTTCTGCATCGAATATTTATTTGCCGGGGCGCCATTGGCGCGTCGCTACCGTGAGATAGCCGTCCTCCATGTTTGGTTCCAACGACGACAAGAAGACCCCAGCTGCGGCTGGCGAGAAGAAAAGCCTGTTCGGATGGCTGCGCAAAAAGCCGCAGGAACCCGCCGTCGAACAACCACAACCTGTTCCTGAGCCAGCGCCTGTCGCGGCACCGGCATTAGAAAAAGCGCCCGCACCGGCGGTCCCGCCGATTGCCGGGCCGGTACTGCAACCGCAGGCCGAACCTGCCCGCGAAATCATCGGGCAGCCGCTGACTACCGCTGCCGAGCCATGGCTGACCTTACCCGTGGCGGAAGAGCCGGTGGCGCTGGTCGAGAATGACCTGGCACCCCATGTGACCCCGCCGATTCCGGCCCCGGCAGCGTTCACGCCGGCACCGGTTCATGCGCCTGTGGTCGAACCGGTGGTGGCACCCGTCGTTGTGGCTGAGCCTGCACCTGCACCTGCACCTGCACCTGCACCTGCACCTGCACCTGCACCGGTTGCCCCACCCGTCGTAGCCCCGGTAGCCCCGGTGGTTGCAGCTGCTGCTTCCGTCCCTGCTCCGGTCGAAACCCCGGCCGCGCCGGTACGCACCGAAGAAACCAAGGCCGGTTTCTTTGCCCGCCTCAAGCAGGGCCTGTCCAAGACCAGTGCCAGTATTGGCGAAGGCATGGCCAGCCTGTTTCTGGGTAAGAAAGTCATTGATGACGAGCTGCTCGAAGATCTCGAGACGCGTTTGCTGACCGCCGATGTTGGCGTAGAAGCCACGTCGGTGATCATTCAGCGTTTGACGCAGAAGGTCGCACGCAAAGAGCTGGCCGACGCCGATGCCCTGTACAAATCCCTGCAGGCCGAGCTGGCCGCCATGCTCAAGCCTGTCGAGCAGCCGCTGAAAGTCACCTCGCAGAACAAGCCGTTCGTGATTCTGGTCGTCGGCGTCAACGGTGCCGGCAAGACCACCACCATCGGCAAGCTGGCGAAGAAACTGCAGCTGGAAGGCAAGAAAGTCATGCTGGCGGCCGGCGATACCTTCCGCGCGGCAGCGGTGGAGCAGTTGCAGGTCTGGGGCGAGCGCAACAAGATCCCGGTGATCGCGCAGCACACTGGCGCTGACTCGGCTTCGGTGATCTTCGACGCCGTGCAGGCCGCCAAGGCTCGTGGCATCGATGTGCTGATCGCCGACACCGCCGGTCGCTTGCACACCAAAGACAACCTGATGGAAGAGCTGAAAAAAGTTCGCCGGGTGATCGGCAAACTCGACGCCGACGCGCCGCACGAAGTGCTGCTGGTGCTCGACGCCGGTACCGGCCAGAACGCCATCAACCAGGCCAAGCAATTCAACCAGACCGTCGAACTGACTGGCCTGGCGCTGACCAAGCTCGACGGCACCGCGAAAGGCGGGGTAATTTTCGCCCTGGCCAAGCAATTCGGCCTGCCGATCCGCTACATTGGCGTCGGCGAAGGCATCGACGATTTGCGTACCTTTGAAGCAGAACCCTTTGTCCAGGCATTGTTTGCCGAGCGGGAGCGTTCATGATTCGTTTCGAACAGGTCGGTAAACGCTACCCGAACGGTCACGTCGGCTTGCATGAGCTGAGCTTTCGAGTCCGTCGTGGCGAGTTTCTGTTTGTCACCGGCCATTCCGGCGCCGGTAAAAGCACGTTGTTGCGCCTGTTGCTGGCCATGGAGCGCCCGACCAGCGGCAAGTTGCTGCTCGCCGGGCAAGACCTGAGCACCATCAGCAACGCGCAGATACCTTTCCTGCGTCGGCAGATCGGCGTGGTGTTCCAGAATCACCAGTTGCTGTTCGATCGCACGGTGTTCAATAACGTCGCGTTGCCTTTGCAGATCCTCGGCCTGTCCAAGGCCGAGATCGCCAAGCGCGTGGACTCAGCACTGGAGCGTGTGGCGCTGTCGGATAAAACCGATCTGTACCCGGGCGACCTGTCCACCGGTCAGCAACAGCGCGTCGGTATCGCCCGCGCCATCGTCCACCGTCCGGCCTTGCTGCTGGCGGACGAGCCGACCGGTAACCTCGACCCGCGGCTGGCCGCCGAAATCATGGGTGTGTTCGAAGACATCAACCGTCTGGGTACCAGTGTGCTGATCGCCAGTCACGACCTGGCCCTGATCGCCCGCATGCGTCACCGCATGCTGACCCTGCAACGCGGCCGATTGATCGGCGACGGGGAGGCTGCCGTATGAGTGCTACCCGCAGCCCGAAGGTTTCCGAGCGCGTGGCCCCGAAAGCCGCCGATCCGCAACCGCAAAAGAAAAAACACGACGATGACGACGGGCCGGACTTCGCCACGTTGTTCCGTGCCTGGATCGAAAGCCATCGTGCCAGCCTGGTGGACAGCCTGCGCCGCCTGGGCAAGCAGCCCATCGGCAGTTTTTTCACCTGCATGGTGATGGCGGTGGCCCTGAGTTTGCCCATGGGCCTGTCACTTTTGCTAAGTAACGTCGAGCGTCTGGGCGGTTCCTGGCAGCGCGCGGCACAGATTTCCCTGTATCTGGAAATCGAGGCGAGCCCGGCGCAAGGCGAGGCGTTGCGCGAGCAGATCAAGGGTATGCCTGGCGTCGCCGATGCCGAATATGTTGGCCGGGAGCAGGCGCTGGAAGAGTTCCAGCAACAGTCCGGTCTGGGCGAGGCGCTCAAGGAACTGCCGGAGAACCCGTTGCCGGGCGTGGTGTTGGTAACGCCGACTGAAGTCGACAAGCCGGCCCTTGAAGCATTAAGACAAAAACTATCCGAGCTGCCGAAGGTACAGCAGGCGCAACTTGATTTAGTCTGGGTCGAGCGTCTGGCCGCCATCCTCAAGCTGGGTGACCGTTTTGTCTTCGGTCTGACCGTGCTTCTGGTTTCTGCATTACTTTTGGTGATAGGCAATACCATTCGTCTTCATATAGAAAACCGCCGCACAGAGATAGAAGTGATTAAACTGGTCGGCGGCACTGACAGCTATGTACGCAGGCCCTTTCTATATATGGGGGCGTTGTATGGCTTTGGTGCGGGGGTTCTGTCTTGGGGCGTACTGGCGTTCGGCCTTGACTGGCTGAACGACGCGGTAGTAGGGCTGGCCGGTTTGTACGGCAGTGACTTTGCGCTGGCTGGAGTGCCAGTTGCCGACGGTCTGTCTCTCTTGCTTGGCGCGGTGCTGTTGGGGTATATCGGTGCATGGATTGCAGTCGCACGCCACCTGAGGGAGCTTGCGCCTAAGTAGTATCATTTTGCTCGTATTGACCTTTCAGCGTTTATGGGTTTTAGGGAACTTGTCTTTCGGTTTCCGGTCAATTTTCGCAGTGCTGAACTGCACGAGTTTGTAAGTCGGAGGTTTTTTCGTATGACCAATTCTTTGCAACCTGCATATGCTCTGGTCCCGGGTGCGAACCTGGAGGCCTATGTGCACACCGTCAACAGCATTCCATTGCTGTCGCCGGAGCAGGAGCGTGAACTGGCCGAGAGTCTCTATTATGAGCAGGATTTGGGGGCGGCTCGGCAGATGGTGCTCGCCCACCTGCGTTTTGTCGTACATATCGCCCGTAGCTATTCCGGCTACGGTCTGGCTCAGGCTGACCTGATCCAGGAAGGCAACGTCGGCCTGATGAAGGCCGTGAAGCGCTTCAACCCGGAGATGGGCGTGCGCCTGGTGTCCTTTGCCGTGCACTGGATCAAGGCGGAAATCCACGAGTTCATCCTGCGCAACTGGCGCATCGTGAAGGTCGCGACCACCAAGGCCCAGCGCAAGCTGTTCTTCAACCTGCGCAGCCAGAAGAAGCGTCTGGCCTGGTTGAATAACGAGGAAGTCCATCGCGTAGCGGAAAGCCTGGGTGTAGAGCCTCGGGAAGTCCGCGAGATGGAAAGTCGCCTGACTGGCCATGACATGGCCTTCGACCCGGCCGCCGAAGCGGACGACGACAGTGCATTCCAGTCGCCGGCCAACTATCTGGAAGACCACCGGTACGATCCGGCCCGTCAACTGGAAGACGCCGACTGGAGCGATAACTCCAACCACAACCTGCACGAAGCGCTGGAAGTGCTGGACGACCGCAGCCGTGACATCCTCTACCAGCGCTGGCTGGCGGAAGAAAAAGCCACGCTGCACGACCTGGCGCAGAAGTACAACGTGTCGGCCGAGCGTATTCGTCAGCTTGAGAAAAGCGCGATGAACAAGCTCAAGTTGTCGATTGCCGCGTAATTTGCGCAAAGGCAATAAAAAACGCCCCGATCATTGATCGGGGCGTTTTTGTTTGAAGATCAAAAGATCGCAGCCTGCGGCAGCTCCTACATGGAATGGGGTACATCCTGTAGGAGCTGCCGAAGGCTGCGATCTTTTGACTTTGGGGCTATTCAGCCCACGGCGCCCTACGCGAATCATTGAGCCCCACCAGATAGCTGTCCCCACCCAGCTGGCTCATCTGCTGTCGTATCCAGCCTGCTCGCCGCGCCACGTAGGACGTTGGGTGGCTGGCGCTCCATACGCGCGGGTTCGGCAGTACCGCTGCCAGCAAACTCGACTGCTGGCGACTGAGATTTTTGGCGCTAGTGCCAAAGTGATGCCGGGCCGCCGCTTCCGCGCCGAATACTCCGTCATCCCACTCGACGCTGTTCAGATAAACCTCAAGAATCCGCTGCTTGGGCCAGAACACTTCGATCAGGCCGGTGAACCAGGCCTCCAGGCCTTTGCGCAGCCAGCTGCGACCGGACCACAGAAACAGGTTTTTCGACACTTGTTGACTGAGCGTGCTGGCGCCACGAATCGAGCCGCCGAGTTCGTTGTGGGCCAGTGCTGCCTTTATCGCATTTACGTCGAAGCCCCAGTGCTCCGGGAATTTCTGGTCTTCGCCGGCAATCACCGCGACTTTCAGGTCGTCTGAGATTTCGTCCCAGGGTTTCCAGGTGCGCTGCAGGTCAATGGGCTCGCCATCGATCCAGGATTCGATCTTGCGCTCGACCATCAACGCCGTGCCTGGTGGAGGCACAAAGCGAAAAATCAGTACCAGCAGGACGCTGCCGCCCATGAACCAGAGCACGGCCTTGGTAAAACGACGGAAATAGATACGCAGCATAGAGATGGCTTGGCCGAACCCGTTGAGCGGGCCATTATACAGACCCTTTGGATCGAGTCTGATTGGAGTTCTTCATGTTGCGTGGCTTTCTGATGCTGGCCGCTTTTTTCGGTTTCACCGGTGTCGGTCTTGGCGCGTTTGCCGCCCATGGCCTGAAAAACCGTTTGAGCGCCGAGTACCTGGCGATTTTCCACACCGGCGTCACCTATCAGCTGGTGCACACCCTGGCGTTGTTGGGCGTCGCGATATTGGCCACACAAATTCCCGGTCGCCTTGTGACCTGGGCCGGTGCGTCGTTTGCCCTTGGCATCCTGTTGTTCTCCGGCAGTCTGTATTTGCTCACGCTGACTGGCTTCAGCAAGCTCGGCATCATCACGCCATTCGGCGGCCTGGCCTTCCTCGCGGGCTGGCTCTGCCTGGGGCTCGCCGCCTGGCGTTTGCCGTTGACCGCTTGACGCTTATTGCTGACCTTTAGGTCACGATCGGGCTAGAATGCCAGCCCTTTAAAATGATGGCGGCATAGCGCATGCGCATTCAGTTGAACGGCGAATCCTTTGAACTGCCCGACGGTGAAACCGTTGCGGCCCTGCTGACCCGTCTGGACCTTACCGGACGCCGGGTGGCGGTCGAACTCAATCTGGATATCGTTCCGCGCAGCCAGCATGCCGATACCGCGCTCAACGACGGCGACAACGTCGAAGTCGTGCACGCCATCGGCGGCGGCTAGCCGTCTGGCCCACGGGCCGACAGAATTCTGCAAGACCCTCACCCCTACAGAGGATTCCCCATGAGCATCGTTCGTAGCGACAAGCCTTTCGTCCTGGCCGGTCGTACTTACCAGTCGCGTTTGCTGGTTGGTACCGGCAAGTACCGTGACATGGAAGAAACCCGCCTGGCCATCGAAGCCTCGGGTGCCGAGATCGTCACGTTTGCCGTGCGCCGCACCAACCTGGGCCAGATCGAAGGCGAGCCGAACCTGCTTGAAGTGCTGTCGCCGGATCGCTACACCTTCCTGCCGAACACCGCCGGTTGCTACGACGCTGTCGAGGCTGTGCGCACCTGCCGCCTGGCCCGTGAGCTGCTCGATGGCCACAACCTGGTGAAGCTGGAAGTGCTGGCCGATCAGAAAACCCTGTTCCCTAACGTGATCGAAACCCTCAAGGCCGCCGAAGTGCTGGTAAAGGAAGGCTTCGACGTGATGGTCTACACCAGTGATGACCCGATCATTGCCCGGCAACTGGCGGAAATCGGCTGCATCGCGGTAATGCCACTGGCCGGTCTGATCGGTTCGGGCCTGGGTATCTGCAATCCGTACAACCTGCAGATCATCCTCGAAGAAGCCAAGATCCCGGTGCTGGTGGATGCGGGTGTCGGTACCGCTTCCGACGCCACCATTTCCATGGAACTGGGTTGTGATGCCGTGCTGATGAACTCGGCCATCGCACATGCCCAGCAGCCGATCATGATGGCTGAAGCCATGAAGCACGCCATCGTTGCAGGTCGCTTGGCCTACCTCGCCGGCCGCATGCCGAAAAAACTCTATGCCAGCGCCTCTTCGCCGCTGGATGGTCTGATCAAGTAAGAGCCATTGATGACTGAATCGAACGACACGCCAATCCAGACGGAAGAAGGCGACGAGCGCCAACACCGCCGTATCAAGAGTTTCGTGATGCGTGCCGGGCGCATGACCGAAGGCCAGCAAAAAGGTCTGGAGCAAGGCACGCCTCTTTTCGTGCTGCCCTTGGCCGATGCGCCAGTGGATTACGACCAAGTGTTTGGTCGCTCGGCACCGCGGTCGCTGGAAATCGGGTTCGGCATGGGCCATTCGCTGCTGGAAATGGCAGCGGCCTCGCCTGAGCAGGATTTCATCGGTGTCGAAGTTCACCGTCCGGGTGTCGGCGCGCTGCTCAACGGCGTGCTGACCCAAGGCCTGACCAACCTGCGGGTCTACGATTGCGATGCGATCGAAGTGCTCAACCGTTGCGTGGCCGACAACAGCCTCGATCGCCTGATGCTGTTTTTCCCGGACCCGTGGCACAAGAGCCGTCACCACAAGCGTCGTATCGTTCAAGCGTCGTTCGCGGAGCTGGTGCGCAGCAAGCTGAAAGTCGGCGGTGTTCTGCACATGGCCACCGATTGGGAACCCTACGCCGAATACATGCTGGAAGTGATGAATGTCGCGCCGGGCTACCGTAATTTGGCCGAAGACGGCAAGTGCGTACCTCGCCCGGCCGAACGCCCGATCACCAAGTTCGAACGCCGTGGCGAACGTCTTGGGCATGGGGTTTGGGATCTGAAGTTCGAAAAGCAGTCGTAATGTTCAGGAGCGGTTCGTCCGCTCCGGTGCATGTTGAATCTCAGAGCAATAGCGACAAGGCAACGCTGGATATCATCAACATGGCAAAGCTAATGTTGAGTGCTCGATTCCAGCGTGGTCGGACAAAAAAGCGTCTTAAATGATTGCCGGAGCTAAGCCAGATAAAATCAAACGTAACGCAGATCCCCAGACAGCTGGAAACCTTGAATACCAAATCCCAAGGTTGTGCTAATCCAAGCGGAAATCCTCCCAGCAATGCTGCAAAAACTGCGTAAGCTTTGATATTGGTAACGCCAATAACAAATCCGGCACTCCATCGTGGTGCTGCAACCGTTGTTACGCTGCTGATAGGTGGCGTTCTAGCAATCAACCACGCGAGGAACACGATGTAGGCTGCGGAGATAAGTCCCAATCCCGTAGCAAGTATCGGAACCTTCTGAATAATAATGAAGATACCGGACGCCACCAAGCTAATTGAAATCGCGAGCCCCGCCATGATCCCGGAAAAGAACATGAGCGATCGCTTGAGCCCGTAAGCCGCCCCGCTAGCCGCCAGAGCCATTGTTGCTGGGCCTGGACTTGCTAGTAGTGCGGAGGCCGTTAATAAAAAAGAAAACTCCGGGGTTGTAAAAAAGCTCATAGGAAAAACCTTAAAGAGGGCTTTAATGAGTGCCGATGTCGTGGCAGAAATGCAGCGTTCGAAAATCTTTCATGAATTCGATTACGTCCTGAGCAATCATCACAGGACTGCGTGAGTGTTGCAGTGCTTCGGCTATTTTTTCTGCTATCCATGCCATGTGGTTTTCCTTCATTCCGAGTCTTGTGATTTCGGTAGTGCCCAGTCTTATCGCGCTTTGATCTGCAGGGCTTTCTTTTGAAAATCCCCAACTAAGTGGTGTTTTGTTGCATATGATATTGGCAGATTCTAATAATCTGACTTCATAGACGGCGCTATCCAGATAAGTCGATTTAATAACAACCTGATGAGTGGCGGTAAAATTGCGCTCGTGAAATAAGGCATTCAAGCCACGCTTTCTTAGTTCCAAGCCCAGTCGTTGCGCATTTTTTACTACTTGTGTCATGTAAGCCTTGCCATACTCTATTATTTCGGTTGTTGCCACCGCTAACGCGGCAACACGATTAATTTGGTGGCTGCCAGTAAGCATCGGGAAAAGGCTACGATAAATCGCTGCGCTCAGCTCCTCATCATCCCAAACGATTATCCCGCCCTGAGGACCACTGAATGTTTTTCCTGAAGACCCGGTCATCAGATCTGCGCCTTCCCTCAGCGGATCCTGAAAAAGCCCGGCTGCAATCAGTCCAAGTTGATGCGCTGCGTCGAAGTAAACTTTGCCGCCCCAAGGGGAAATAATTTCCTTTATCCGCTCTAGCGGTACCGGGAAGAGCGTTAACGTCATCCCGATACCGACGACTTTCGGTTTGCGATATGTGGCAATTTGCTTGAACAAGTCGATATCAATATCGTTTGTCCCTGCGTGGAAAGGGAGATCGATGATCTCTAGTCCTCTGACCCCCGGGGGGCCATTGCTGCGGTGGCTGGAATCGCCACCTTGCATGATCGGCACGGTCATCACGCAATCGCCCGGCGATGCCAATGCGGTATAAGCTGCCATGACACCAGCCATCCCTCCCATCAATCGATGGTCCGCGTATTTGCAGCGAAAGGCCTTTTTCAATAGTTCTACGCAGAGTGATTCAACCTCGTCGATCAATGCCATGCCGGTAAAGAAACGATTGTCACGGCCTATGTGACCACCGGAGGCGCGTATCCCGATTTCACTCGCCAGTAGACTTCTGGCGCTGGGACTTGATGGCGCTTCGGCGGCAACAAGGTTGATGCATTGCTGTCCGCGCCAACACTGGTTTCGATTCACGGCATCTTTAACCAAATTTGCCATCGCCACTGATGAGCTCGCTCGTTCGAGCAGTAAAGCTGCATCGTATAAACATTTTTGATCATGCATAAATGGCCCGCTGATTCAGAAACGTGAGGTTATTGTTCAGTGCGCACCGCTGCAGCGTGTTTGTCTTCCCACCAACGGTCGTTACCAGAAAGAGGTTTGTCGATCAGTCGTTTATCAGCCCAGGTCATATTTAAAATAATTCGCGTGACGTCGTCGCTGAGAGGGACAGTTCTGTGCAGAGTCGTGTCAGTTCGAAGGAAGTAAATGTCCCCGGTTAAAAATCCATAGGTGGAAATTGGGTGGTTGGAGAGTATTTCGTTTATTCGTGAATTGTTTTTGTCCCAGTAAGTATGAGGAACACACTGGAGCATGCCTCCGCAAGAAATGGGTGGTGTTTCGATAATCCAGATCAACGCAAAGCTATAGTCACCCCAATGCCAACCATGCGTATCACCCTTCTTTTCCTGTCGGGTGATCAGAAATTCTTCATCGTTTGATACTTGAGGGATTACTTCTGTGCCCGCAATACGCGACAAGAGCTCGAGCAAGTTTGGCGATCGTGCAAGTTTATATATGAGTCCTTTCTGTTGGGCGATCCATTCACTGCGTACAACACTCATATGTCTCGGGCTGTTATCGGTTGTGGTCAGCAGTAAGTCGCGACGTTCTCCCTGCTGCTCAAGTAGAGTCAAGACTTCGTTTTTTATAAGGTGTTTAAGTTCTGTGTCAGCAATATCGTTAACTTTAATAAAGCCATCTTTGGAGAATTTGTTTCTTAATGTGAATATGCGCTGCTCCGGAAAAAGGTTTGAAAGATAGCAGGCAAACAGATTTTCGTCGGGTTCAAGTTTCATTTTGATACCTCGTCATCTCATTCTGAGTTTTGCGTAGTATTTTTCTATAACACTGCTTGGCGGTTTTTGAGTGTATGAGTACAACCGTCGACGTGCTATGAATTCGATTGGCGTGAGACAAGATCAACGAGTACACCTTCATAGACCTGTTTTCAGAAGGCCATCAGGATGAAAAAACTTATTAAAAAAGAGGTAGTACTTGACCCGCTCGACAAGACCATCATCACCGCATTGAATAGTCATGCCAGGCTATCGGTGAAAGCATTGAGTCGGCAGGTCGGCCTGTCTGCGCCCAGTTGCGGTGAGCGACTTCGGCACTTGGAGAAGACTGCAATCAAGGGTTACTGCGTCGATGTCGATCCCGAGGTGGTCGGTTACCGGCTGCAGATGATTGTTCGGATGCGCTCCAATCCCGGTCAGATGCAAACGGTGGAGCAGTTGCTTAGGGAGACGGGGGAGTGCGTCACCTTTTACAAGGTGACGGGGGATGACGATTTTGTCTGCGTGATGTATCTGCGCTCAGTCGATCATCTAGACGAGCTGCTGAGCCGTTTTGCGCCAATGGCAACAACTCATACGTCATTGATCAAAGCAATGGAGCGTAAGTTGCCGCCGCTTTAGCGACGGTCGGCTACAACGCCAATGAGCACCAACACCACCAACAACACCGGCGCCAGGCTGTAGTTGTTGAACTGGCTCAAGCCCTTGACGATCCACGGCGTGGCGTAGATCAGCGCGGCGCCGCTGCCGATCATGCACAGCAGGGCCATCAGTGGCACGCGCAGGGCGCCGGCGATGCTGCCCAGGCGTTGCTCGACCCAGCCTTTGAAATCCGCACCGAACAGCACCAGCAGGCAGCCCACCAAGGCCAGGGCGATTTCCGAGAGATTGCTACGGCTCCAGCGAGATACGGTGGCGAGCAGGTCGAGTACCAAATCCATTCGATTTCCTTATGTCAGAAATTTCTGCAGCAAGTCGTTGAGGAAGAGTTGTCCGCGTTCGGTAGCCGCCAGACGTGACGGTTCGACCTGCATCAGGCCACTTTGTTCGGCTTCGCGGCGGCCTTCAGCAAGGCTTTCCAGCGTCATGCCGGTACGTTCCGGGTACAACCGCGATTCGACGCCTTCAGTCAGGCGCAGCGCGTTCATCAGGAACTCGAACGGCATTTCATCGTTGCCCAGCGCTTTCTCGCCAGCCTGAAAGCTTTTCGACGGATTGAGGTAATCCTTGGGCAGGCGAGTCTTCCATGTCCGAATGATGCGTCCGTCCGGATGGCTGAGCTTGCCATGGGCGCCAGCGCCAATACCGATGAAATCGCCAAAGCTCCAGTAATTGAGGTTATGCCGCGCGGCACGACCAGGCTGGGCGTAGGCCGAAACTTCGTATTGTGCGTAACCGTGTTCAGCCAGCAGTGCTTGGCCCGCCTCCTGAATGTCCCACAACGTGTCGTCTTCCGGCAGCGTTGGCGGCTGGTTCCAGAACACGGTGTTGGGTTCCAGCGTCAGTTGATACCACGACAGGTGCGTCGGTTTCAGGGCGATAGCTGTGCGCAGGTCACCCAGGGCATCGTCCAGGGACTGATTCGGCAAGCCATGCATCAAATCCAGGTTGAAGTTATCGAACCCGGCCTGGCGCGCCATGCCGGCAGCGCGAACGGCTTCGTCTCCGTTGTGAATCCGCCCCAGGGCTTCGAGCTTTTCTTGCTGAAAGCTCTGGATGCCGATCGACAGGCGATTGATGCCCAGTTTCCGGTAGGCCACGAACTTGTCTTGCTCAAACGTTCCCGGGTTGGCTTCCAGCGTGATTTCAATGTCGCTGGCAAACGGGATGCGTTGTTCGACGCCTTTGAGCAAGCGACCCAGCGAATCAGCGCTGAACAGGCTCGGCGTGCCGCCGCCAAAGAAGATCGAACTCAGCTCACGGTCGTAAACGGCATGCAGGTCCTGATCTAGGTCAGCCAGCAATGCGTCGACATACTCTTCTTCCGGCAGCACGGGGCTGGCGGTGTGGGAGTTGAAATCGCAATAGGGGCATTTGCGTACGCACCACGGGATGTGGATGTACAGCGCCAAGGGCGGCAGCACAGGCAAGGCGGCCCGAGGCGATTGCGCTTCGCCGCCGAAAATCAGCGGCGAAGCAGATGATTCGCGGGTCATTTCAGGCCCAGACGCTGGCGCAGCAGATCCATTGCACGGGCGCGGTGGCTGATCTGGTTTTTGTCGCTCGGGCTCAGTTCGGCGCTGGAGCAGTCGCGCTCCGGTACCCAGAACAACGGGTCGTAGCCAAAACCGTGGTCACCGCTGGCAGCAGTCAGAATGCGTCCGTGCCACAAGCCTTCGCAGAGAATCGGCAGCGGATCATCGGCGTGACGCACCAGCGCCAGAACGCAGACAAACTGCGCGCCACGTTCCGCTTCAGGCACATCTTTCAAAACGTCGAGCAGTTTGGCGTTATTCGCCGCATCGCCCTTGCCGTCGGCATAGCGGGCCGAGTAAATACCCGGTGCACCACCGAGGAAATCAACCGCCAGCCCGGAATCATCGGCCAACGCCGGCAGGCCAGAAATGCGCGCGGCATTACGGGCCTTGAGGATGGCGTTCTCGACGAACGACAGACCGGTTTCTTCAGGCTCGACGCTGCTGAACTCGCCGATCGAGCGCAGTTGCACCGACTCGCCGAGCATGGCCTGGAGTTCCTTGAGTTTGCCGGCGTTATGGCTGGCCAGTACGAGTTGGGTGAAGTTCATCATTGGCCGGGGAAAAGCTCTTGTTGGAAACTGATGGTGTTGGTTTTGTCGCCGGTCTGCACCTTGATATCGAAGGTGCGGACTTCCTGCTGATCCACCGGGTATTGCGCAATGTAGTAGATCGCGCCTTGTTCGGTGATCTGTTTGAATTTCAGTGGCACAGTCTGGCTGGTCAGGTCTTTGACCGAGCCGCTCACCTGGGCCATCAGTGGCTTGCCTTCCTTGAGTACCGAAATGTTGATCACGCCCTGGTTCTTGCTGCGGATCAGTTCGGCGGACTTGGCGATGTCCGGGGTCAGGAAGGTGGAGTTGAAGGTGTTGTAATGCACCGTCACGTCACCGAAGGTTTCCTTGCGCTCGCCCTTGATGACGTCGGCGGCCATGGCGGTAACGCTCAGGCAGGCAGTGAGTAGAAATAACGCTAGACGACCCATGATCGTTCTCCTTGCAATAGGGTGGATCAGACCGCGACCTTGTGGTCGGAAAGTCCCGGACTGCTGACGCGGTAGATTCCGATCTCACCTAACAGATTAGGCCATAGCTTACTGGCCCACCCGTGCCGATGCTGTTGATCCACGGCAAGTCGATCAATGACCTTCGCTTCACGTTCGCGACACAAGGCTTCAAAGTCCGCGAAGGTGCAGAAGTGAATGTTGGGCGTGTTGTACCAGGTGTACGGCAGGAACTCGGAAACCGGCATCCGGCCCTTGCTCGCCAGGTACCAGCGGCAGCGCCAGTGACCGAAGTTGGGGAAGGTGATGATGCACTGGCGACCGACGCGCAGCATTTCCTCGAGGATCCTGTCCGGGTAGTGCACCGCTTGCAGCGCCTGGGTCATGACCACGATGTCGAAACTGTTGCTGGCAAAGTTGCCCAGGCCCTTGTCCAGGTCCTGTTCGATGACGTTGATGCCCTTGGCCACGCACTCGGCGATGTTGTCGGCGTCGTTTTCCAGGCCATAACCGGTGACTTGCTTGTTATCGCGCAGCCAGGTCAGCAGTTCGCCATCGCCGCACCCGAGGTCGAGCACGCGGCTGCCGGCGGGGATCCATTCCTGGATGATTTCCAGATCAGCTCTCATGGCTTTCTCACAGCGTAATGCGGTTCATGTAATTGCCGAATGCCTGCAGGTAGCGCGGGATCGGAATCAGGAAGGCGTCGTGGCCTTGCGGTGCGTCGATCTCGAGGTAGCAGACGTCCTTGCGCGCGGCCATCAGTGCATCCACCAGTTCCCGCGAGCGGGCAGGGGAGAAGCGCCAGTCGGTGGTGAACGACATCACGCAGAACTTGGCCTTGGCGCCTTCAAAGGTTTTCGCCAGGTTATCGTCGAAGTTCGCCGCCGGATCGAAGTAGTCGAGCGCTTTGGTCATCAACAGGTACGTGTTGGCATCAAAGCGCCCGGAGAACTCTTCGCCCTGATAGCGCAGGTAGCTTTCAACCTGGAACTCGACGCTGTGGAAGTCGTAGTTGAGCTTCTCGCTCTTGAGCCCGCGGCCGAATTTCTCGCCCATGGAGTCGTCGGACAGGTAGGTGATGTGCCCGACCATCCGCGCCAGCATCAGGCCGCGCTTGGGGATCACGTTGTGTTCCTGGAACGAACCGCCGTGGAATTCAGGGTCGGTGAGGATTGCCTGGCGCGCCACTTCGTTGAACGCGATGTTCTGTGCCGACAGCTTGGGTGCCGAGGCGATGGCCAGGCAGTGACGGATGCGGTCAGGGTAGGTGATGCTCCATTGCATCGCCTGCATGCCGCCGAGGCTGCCGCCGATCACGGCCGCGAACCGGGCGATGCCGAGACGATCTGCCAGGCGCGCCTGGCTGTGCACCCAATCCTCGACGGTCAAGACCGGGAAGTCGGCGCCGAACGGCTTGCCAGTCTCGGGGTTGATGCTGCTCGGGCCGGTGGAGCCGTTGCAGCCGCCGAGGTTGTTCAGGCTGACCACGAAGAACTTGTTGGTGTCGATTGGCTTGCCGGGGCCGATGCAGCTGTCCCACCAACCGGGTTTGCGGTCGTCGGGGCTGTGATAGCCGGCGGCGTGGTGGTGCCCGGACAAGGCGTGACAGATCAGCACGGCGTTGCTCGCCGTGGCATTCAGCGTGCCGTAGGTTTCGTAAATCAGGTCATAGGCCGGGAGCGAACGTCCACAGGCCAAGGCCAGCGGCTCGCTGAAGTGCGCCACTTGCGGCGTCACCAGACCAACAGAATCGGGGGGAAAGGCAGCTGGCATCGACCCTGCTCTCATTGAAATGAGGCGTAAGTCTAAAGACCGCTGGGGTTAGCGGCAAGCAAAGGCCGGGCCTGATTGTTTCCTGTCAGACCGAGGCGCGGCCATCGCGGGCAAGCCACGCTCCCACATTGGAATGCGTATCCCTGTGGGGGCGTGGCTTGCCCGCGATGAACGATGACGCGGTCAACCCGCCGGGCGTACCAGTCCAGGCAAATCCGGCAACTTCTTCGGTGAGCAGATTCGCACCCGTTTCTGCCGGTTCAACTCGCCACTGATCAAGCTGATCTGGCTCTTGGACACGCCAAAGGCCTTGGCCAGAAAGGCCATCAGGTACGCGTTGGCCTTGCCCTCGACTGGCGGCGCGGTCAGGCGGATCTTCAGGCGATCGCCGTGCAGCCCGCAGAAATCATCGCTACGGGCTGCCGGTTGCAGGTGACACTCCAGAAT
>NZ_JBOIBY010000396.1:0-5337 GCF_050739655.1 Pseudomonas sp.
TACTTTGAGCAGAGGATTCCGGGCTCAGATTTCGCGTAGCTACGCACAAAAAAGGCGTTTTCAGTGGCCAGTATGCGGACAGTCTGGAAGAACCGAATTTTTCAACACAATCGGCCGATTTCTGCCTGTCACGACTGACGGAAACCGACCCGTTTTCTGCCTTTCAGCATAGGCAGCTATGGCTCAGCATCAAACTGCACAAATCTTCTAAACGTCCTTTTCAAAAGCGCGGTAATTTAGTCGCCCGCACAGTTCAAAGCTGAACCATACCTCTGGAGCCTTCCGTGGATAAACGCAACTGGATTGAGCTGTCCCAGGATGCCGATACCGGGATTGAATCGATTCGTGCCCATTTTCAGGGGCATGCCTACGATCCGCACTGGCATGACAGTTTTCTGGTGGGGGTCACCGAACAGGGGGTGCAGCAGTTCAATTGCCGACGCGTTCGCCATCTTAGTACGCCGGGCAAGGTATTCATGCTGGAGCCGGGGGAAATCCACGATGGGCATGCGCCGACCGAGGAAGGGTTTACCTATTCCATGCTCTACCTCGATCCGCACTGGCTTGAACGGGAGTTGCATGCGTTGTTCGAGCACGCGCCGGCCGATAGTCAGCCGGGCTTTGCCGACACCCTGAGCCAGGATCCGGGCCTGGCCACTGCCATTTATCAAGCCTTCCACGTGCTCCATGAGGGTGACTTGCGCATCGTGCGCCAGAGCGCCATCGATACCTTGTTGGGGTCGCTCACTTGCCACCTTGATTGGCGCAAGCGGCAGGCCTTTGATCCGCGTCTGCCGTTGGTGGCCCAGGTTGCACGTGACTATCTGCATGCCCATGTCTACGAGGACATCGGGCTGGATGATCTGGCTCAAGCCTGTGGTGTTGATCGCTTTCGCCTGACGCGGTCCTTCAAGGCAGCCTTTGGGCTGGCGCCTCATGCTTATCTGATCCAGCTGCGCCTGGCCAAGGCGCGGCAGCTACTGGCGCGGGGCGAGTCGCCGGCGCAGGTGGCCAGTGCTCTCGGGTTCTCCGATCAAAGCCATATGGGGCGCTGGTTCCGCCGTGCCTACCAGCTCACGCCAGCGGACTACCGCAAGCGCTGCTCAAACCTTCCAGACTGAATCCAGCTGACCCGCGACCATGGCCTCCTATCTGATCAAGGAGTCCATGCCATGTCTTTTTCGCTGTTCCTTTCTACGCCTTCGATGTGTCCTCAGGGAGTCTGAGCCATGGAATCGTTGTTGCCTTTCCTGCTGTTTGCGTTCGTTGCCTCGATCACCCCGGGGCCGACCAATATTCTGGTGCTGAGCCACAGTTCGCGGTGGGGGCTGGGCGCTACGCTGCCGATCATTTTTGGCGCATGCGTGGCGGCGGCGCTGATTGTGTTTGCAGTCGGGCTCGGCGTGGGCGAGACGCTGCTGCGGTTTCCGCGAGTGCAGCAGGCAATGGCCTGGGCCGGGGTGCTCTGGTTGAGTTGGCTGGCCTGGCAGATCATTCAAAGCGCACCGCCGTCCCTGAACCCGACTACCCCGCGCGACGAGGGCCTGAGTGTGTTCGGTGCCGCCACCCTGCAATTGCTCAACCCCAAAGTCTGGATGATGGCGGTGGCGGTGGTGAGCGTGTTTGCCGGTGGCGGCGACAAGACCATGCGGCTGGTGTTGTTGTCGCTGGTGTTTCTGTTGGTCTCCTTACCGTGCATGACTCTGTGGGCGTTGCTCGGCGTGGGTAGTGCTCGGTTTTTTGGTTCGCCACAGGCGTTCAAACGCGTGAACCATGCACTGGCTTTTTTGCTGCTGGTGTCGGCCTGGTTGACCGTGCTGGTGTAGGTCGAACATTGCCTGGGCAGGGCGCTTTAATCAGCAGCCAGACCCCGCCAGACTTAGGGTGGTGATGAAGGCCTGTATGGAGAAATAGGCGGGCAGAATGCGTTCGTACAGAGACTTCAAGGGGGAATTGCCAGGCCAACGGTAGTCTCGATTGTCCAGTAACGTTCTGGTTCTGACCGTTTAACTTGCTCTAAATCGTTTTTACACAGCTTCGGCCGATTGCTGCCTGTCACGACAGGCAGAAAACGACCCAATATAGCTGCCTGTCGCAACCGCATGCGATTGCTGCCAGATACGAAGAACTGCCTGAACTTGTACTGATTTTTTAGTCAAATCCGCCAAGGCGCTTCAGGGACTTCGGATCGAATGACACATTGGCCATAGTTCGAGCGCCAGGTACTGGTTGCCATTCAGCAGTGGTGGTATCGATTTCGCGCAGAGTCCATTGCTTGGCGCCGGACCAGGACAGTTCTATGTAGGGGCCTTCAAGTACTTCGTTCGCTATTAATATGTCGACCTCGTCAGCAGGTCCCGGGAGCATGCCTCCGACAGCAATGGGCACGCGCAGACGCAAAAGGCTGTTGAGCATGCACAACAGTTCGGCACGTGATGTGTAATGCACTCTGTGCTCCCCGACTTTCGTGTAGGCAAACACCAGGTTGCCCGTTGCGGAGTCTACGGAGCTGATCAAAGTGAGATGAGTCGGTGGCCGGCCTGACCCCTTTGAGTAACGTAGTTTGATAACTGCGCCCTTTTATGCTTATCGCTTTATGAAATCGACGAGCTTCGCGGCTTCATTGCGCAATTCATCGAATCTGTCGTTTAGCTCAACATGGCCCGGCTTCCAGCAAAGGACGCCATTTTCATCGCTTTGACCAAGAATGAGATCATTGAATGAGCCCATTCCGCCATAGGCTGACTGTAGGTACTCAATTCCGGAGTAATCAGAATCCATTAAGCGTGCTCTTGCCTTACGCATCCACAGGCTCCAGTGAGGATCTCCATCGCTCTCAAGCATTGCTGCAAGCTGATCAAGAACGCAGATCAGCTCTTCGGTTTTCGGTCCCATTTCTTGACATCGTCCAAGGTGAAACACGGTATGGAAGTGAGCTCTGCTGCCGAGTGTTTATCGTCAGTCTCTCTGTATTAGCTACTGTTTCGCCATCAGGTTGTCCAAGGGCCGCTCTTGGCCGACTCCCGCCTGTCGTCACCGGCAGAGAGCGGCCGAAGCTGTGTAAAAACGTTTTAGAGCAAGTTAAACGGTCAGAACCAGAACGAAAATCGCGTTCCTACGCAATTTTCAGGTCTGGCCGACTAGCCAAGCGCTGGCAGATGTTACGTAACAACGCAGACTTCAAAACGGTGTCTGCGTTTTTACACGCTCTGGGCTAATAGCTGCCGGCCTTACAACTGGCACTTCGTCTTAAAGCGAATGCCCAAAGATCCGTTTACTTCATGTCAAAACCTGCGTGAGTCATCAAGGTGAAAACCAGTTTCCGCTCTGGATTTCACCATGACGAACTCTCCATGCCTCCCAGTCATTGTCTGCTTCGTAACGCTCTCCGCGCTTGCTCAAGACATCCGAGAGCGCTCGGACTTAGGCCTCATGGATCAGCAGCTCGGCGTCATCGCACACCTGGCCGAGCGAGCTCACAGTGTCAGTACCCACACCGAAGGAGCTCGCTATCGCTTCGACTACCCCCGGTTCACAGCTGATCTCGAGCGCTTGCGCCATGGCGTCAACCAGTACCTTTCACCCTCCCGGGCGCAGCCGGCCGACCTTGCCGATTTGATTGGCGACTATCGCGCGAACGCCCCGCAACCGAGCACGACCGATGAGCATGACTGACACCCAACTCACCGCGTTCTCCGCAGTGGCCGGCTTTACCCCACAGCTCAGCTCAGTGCTGTGGCGCTCGTCCGTTCTGGTGCTGGCGTTGCTCTGGTGCGCCTGGACCTTGTGGACCGGCTACCGCGGCTGGGCGGCCGGCAATATCAACTTCGGGGCGCTCGGTGGCAGCACATTGCGCATTGCCCTCGCCCTGATCGTGCTGATGTTTTTCATGCTGTCGTAAACCAGGAGACCTTGCCATGAACCTCTGCCGTTTTTGCCCTTGTCCTCTCGTAGCGATGTGGGAGTACTGCTCAAAAGCCCTCCTCGCCGGCCTGATGTTGTTGAGTTCAACGCTGGCCTGGGCTGACCTACCAACCATGGAAGCCCCGTCCCGGGGCGAAGGTGCCGGACTCATTGACACTATCAAGAACTACGCCTACGACGGCGGCATCCTGCTCGGGCTGCTAATTGCCACCCTCGCGTTTCTGGGCGTGGCCTGGCATTCGCTCACCGTGTACGCCGACGTGCAAAACCAGCGTAAGACCTGGAAGGATCTCGGCGCCGTGGTCGGAGTCGGCGCACTGCTGGTGGTGGTGATCCTGTGGTTCCTGACTAAAGCCGCCACGATTCTGTGTGTTTAGGACTGAGATAAATACCAGGGGGAGTGTGGGATAAACCTGGGCCATACCGGGATAGGCTGGCACAGGTTGGGATGGATTGTGAAATTCAGTTGCAGCCGGTGCAATAAGACGACGCCCCACTCAATCGTCGGTGAGCGGGGCAAACATATCAACTTGGCGACGTGCTATCTCGTCCTTTCGTACTGCCTTGACGATCTTATAGATCCACTGAAGCGACACAGCGTATTTACGCGCCAACTCGCTATGGTTGGTGCCATTGAAGTCGTCGTAGATCTGACGATCCCGGCGACTCAACTTGACTGACAGCCCCATCGGGAAATACAGGTTCTGGCCACCCCAATGCGCCGCCATCCGGTCAGAGACTTCCTGGGCAACATGGCGAGCGGCGCCGTCCTCCATGGACACCAGCTCAACAAGCGCCACTGCGATGTGCTCAGTAAGATCCGTGAGCAACTCCGGGCCTTTGCTTCTGAATTCAGTCATACACCCTCCTTTGCGGCTGTCGAAGCCAACTCAACACGTTGCTGCCATTGCTTCAGGTTTTCGATCACCCGGCTTGCCTGTGGACCAGTGAGCCACTGCAGGGCCGCGACGCCGGTCATGCTCAATACGAATTTCGCCAGCGATTCCTCGGATGGGTCACGCACTGCACCAAGGCCGTGAAGCGTTAACCACATAGAGCGGATCTTCCTGGACGGCCCATCAGTCGCCATCGGACGCTGCTGCGCATTCTTTGGACGAACCGTGAAGCCACGCTGCTTGAGCTGTTCCAAGACCCGTACCAGGTTTGGAACGCTCAAATCAGCGGTGGACGTTGCGCCGTCCAATCCTTTCATGCTGGCCAACATCAGGCGGTAGGTGTCGTCATCCATATGCAGCTCGCGCCGGGCAACATGAATCAGCTTGATCAAAGGCAGGCGGTTTGGATTGGAAGGCGCTTTTTTCACTGCGCACCTCCAGACCACGAACGTGGACCGCTGCGTTTTTCGTTCTTGGCAGCATGGATCTGCTGGCGGATTTTGCTGCACTTCAAGTG
>NZ_JBOIBY010000397.1:0-5403 GCF_050739655.1 Pseudomonas sp.
TTCAGATGGCTGCGGAAGTGCTCTTCGAGTTTTTCCAGGCGCGGTGTGTAGCCTGGGTTGCCTTCGCAGCCGGCGGTGAAGACGTGGGGGATTTCTTCGTCGCCGTGGATATCCAGGAACAGGTCGACGCCGTATTTTTCCATCTGCTGCTGGACGAAAAAGACTTCCGGGCTGAGTTCCTGACTGGCGCTCTGCCAGGCGCGGTTCAGGTCCTGGCCCATGGCGTTGGTGCGCAGGTGGCCATGGAAAGCGCCGTCCGGGTTCATGTTCGGCACCAGGTACAGATCAGCGCTGGCCAGTAATTTATTCAGCACCGGATCATCGTGCTTTTCCAGGCGTTCGATTACGCCTTCCATGAACCACTCCGCCATGTGTTCACCCGGATGCTGCTGGGCGATCATCCACACTTTGCGTTGGCCTTCGGCGCCCGAGCCTTTGCGCAGCAGTTGAATGTCACGGCCTTCGACGCTCTTGCCGGTGGCCAACAATTCAGTGCCGGCTTTGGTCAGCGCCTGCTCGATCAGCCAATCGTGACGGCCTCGGCTGTAGGGTTCGAAGTAGGCGAACCAGGCGTGAGTCTGCTCGGCTTCGAGACTGAAGCGCAGGCAATCGCCTTCGAAGATAGTCGGTACGCGGAACCAGTTGACGTGGTCGTAGGAGGCGACCGCCTGATAACCGGTCCAGGCCTTGTTGTACGAGGACTGGCTGGCGTTGTTCAGGCGAAACCAGTGATCTTGACCCACGTGCAGGCCGCTGGCTTTGAAATGGAACCACTGAAAGTGGTTGCTTTTGGTATCCGGGCGGATGGCCAACAGTGGCTTGAGCGGATCGCTGACATCGATAACCTGAATGTTGCCGCTGTCAAAGTTGGCACTGATGTCGAGAGAGGATTTAGCCACGGCCATAAGTCCTGAATATGATTTTTATGGCGGCTACTTTACACGTAAGGCAGGGGTGAAACCGAGGGAAATTGCGGGGTGTAACGGGGGGCGTCTTCCTTGACGCCAACGCAGCTTAGAGATTATGCGATTGATTCTCAAGTGCTAAATGACATTAGTTTGCCCTAATGATTAAAGGCCTCTCTTGCCAACAAATATTCTTTTGCTATCATCCGCGCCATCGAATTTGCAGCACCTAAAGACTTCATTAGCCTGAAGCTATAAGCCAGAAAACTGGCAAAAAAAGACCCGGCAAAAAGCCGGGTCAAAAACCGTGATTAGCCTGATGAGGAGATAGTCCAGGAGACCGACCTAAGGTCATCTGGTCCATCGACTGATCTCGCGACCAGCTGATGCAATAATAATCATTCTCGTTTGCAAGTCAAACGATTTCATCTGCGCGATTGGAAAACTCTTTCCAGCCCTCTCTTTTTACGTCCTCTTTTCAAGCCGTCTGAAGACACTCCAGGGATCGATCCACCATGGCTTTCGCCATGTCGATCATATGCACCGTCGAAAACGCCAGGTCCCGGTTCGTCCCTTGCAGATGGTTGGCGGACTCGTTGGCCGTCGCGGCCGCACATCGCAACAGATCCGATGCATGCACCAACGCTTCTTCACAACCGATGTTTCGGTTCACGTCGAAGAAGCGCTCCTCGACGAGTACTTCTGCAACAGCTGGTTTCAAGTAATAGTCCAAGGCTTTTTGTGCGGCGGCGGAGCCTTTGGGCGAGGTGAGTGATGTGTCGATCTGCAGGTCGGGATGATCGTCTGGCGGTTGATTGGGGAATTGGTTTGGGGGTTGATTCATGGTGTGGGCAAGCTCCGTGATAGATTCAGATCCGTGAATTCATCCTAATACGATCTGTATTTGTGACCATAATTTAAATACTACATTTTGTGTTTTGTTGGCTGGAGCCTGCCCCGTATCGTGCCGCACATGGATAAATGGATTGAATTGGTCAAGGCCAAGATGAGTGAACTCAAAATCACTCAAGAGATACTCGCCGAGCGCCTCGAGATGTCCCAGGGGGGCATTGGTCATTGGCTCACAAAACGCCGTCAGCCCGGCATCGAGGACATGAATCGGGTGTTGCAGGCGCTGGGCCTGGGGTTTCTGGAAGTGGCGATGGTGATCAGGGAGGCCGAGGACTCGCAAGAGGATGAGGTTTGCCTGACGCAAAAGTACAACCCGTACTTTCGCTACCCGGTCAGCGACTGGCGGGAAACCAGCGTCGTACGCGATGGCGAACAGGGGCAGTATCGTTTCGAACTGTCCGACTACCACGCCAAAGGCGCGGCGTTCTGGTTGACGGTGGTGGGTGATGCGATGACCGCACCCAGTGGCCTCAGCATTGCCGAGGGCATGTTGATCCTGGTGGATCCGGACATTGAGGCATTGCCTAGCAAGCTGGTTATCGCCCAATGGCCGAACACCAGCGAAGCCATTTTTCGCAAGTTGATCGAAGAGGGCGGGCAGCATTACCTGGTCCCGCTCAATCCGACATATCCCAAAGCGCTTTACACCGAAGAGTGCCGAATCATCGGAGTGGTGGTTCAGGCAACAGCCAAATTCTGATCAGATCGGTCCTCGCAATGCGTAGGACCGATCTTCATTTCACGCCTCTTCCAACTCGACCAGCGCACTGCCTTCGCTGACCATCTCGCCTTCCTGGCAATACAGCGCCTTGATCACACCGGCATGGGGCGCACGAATGCTGTGCTCCATTTTCATCGCCTCCAGCACCACCAGTTGCGCCCCGGCTTCGACCTTCTGCCCAGCCTCCACCAGCACGCGCACGATGCTGCCGTTCATGGGGGCGGTCAGGCCGCCATGATGGCTGTGGCTGGCTTCGACGGCGCTGATCGGGTCGTAGGACTCGATGCGGCGCAATTCTCCTTCCCATTGCAGGTAGACAAAATCACCGCGACGAATCGCCCGATGCTGGCGACGTACGCCGTTGTGTTCGGTCAGCAAGTATTCGCCCCGGAGTCGGGCGTTCATGTCACCCAATGTCAGCGCACGGTCCTGGCCTTCACAGCTCAGGTGCAAGGTGATTTCCCGCGGCAGGCCGGCACGCAGGCCATTACCGTTGGCCCAGGGCGAGCTCGGGTCATCGGCACGGGAGGTGCTCGGCTGGCTTTGGGCAAATGCCTGGGCGGCGGCTTGCCAGAATTCATCGCTGAGCGTTGAAGGCTCTGGCAGCAGTTGTTCCTGGTAACGCGGGATAAACCCGGTATCGAGCTCCGCCGCAGCGAACGCGGGATGGCCGATGATCCGACGCAGGAAACTGATGTTGGTCTTGAGGCCGCCAATGGCGAACTCATCGAGCATGCTCAGCAGGCGCAAGCGCGCTTGTTCGCGATCCTCTCCCCAGGCAATCAACTTGCCGAGCATCGGGTCATAGAATGGCGAGATTTCATCGCCTTCCTCGACACCGCTGTCCACGCGACGACCCGCGCCCTGTGCCGACTCACGGTACAACTCCAGGCGACCGGTCGCCGGCAGGAAGTCGTTGGCCGGGTCTTCGGCGTACAGCCGTACTTCAATCGCATGACCGATCAGCGGAACCTGATCCTGGGTCATCGGCAACACTTCGCCACGGGCCACTCGGATCTGCCAGGCCACCAGATCGAGGCCAGTGATGGCTTCGGTCACCGGGTGTTCGACTTGCAAGCGTGTGTTCATCTCCATGAAGAAAAACTCGCCACGGGCGTCCAGCAGGAACTCCACGGTACCGGCGCCGACGTAACCGATGGCTTTGGCAGAGCGCACGGCGGCTTCGCCCATGGCGCGGCGAAGTTCCGGGCTCAGTCCCGGCGCCGGTGCTTCTTCGACGACTTTCTGGTGACGACGCTGAATCGAGCAGTCACGTTCGTTGAGGTACAGGCAGTTGCCGTGTTGATCGGCGAAGACCTGGATTTCCACGTGACGCGGCTTGAGCAGGTACTTCTCCACCAACATCCGCGAATCGCCGAACGAAGACTGGGCTTCACGCTGGGCCGAGGCCAGGGCTTCGGCCAGTTGGCTGACATCCTCGACCACCTTCATGCCTTTACCGCCGCCACCGGCCGTGGCCTTGAGCAGCACCGGATAACCGATGCGTTCGCAGGCATCGCGGAATGTGTCGAGGTCTTGGGACTCGCCGTGGTAACCGGGCACCAGCGGTACGCCAGCAGTTTCCATCAGCGCTTTGGCGGCGGATTTGCTGCCCATGGCGTCAATGGCCGAGGCGGGCGGGCCGAGGAAAATCAGGCCTGCTGCTTCAATTGCGCGGGCAAACCCGGCGTTCTCCGACAAAAAGCCATAGCCTGGATGAATCGCCTGAGCGCCGCTGGCCTTGGCGGCCGCGATCAGCTTGTCGATTTGCAGATAACTGTCGGCGGCCTTGCTGCCTCCCAGGTCTACGCGAATATCGGCTTCGCGACTGTGGCGGGCGTCACGGTCGGTGGCGCTGTGCACGGCTACGGTTGTCAGGCCCAGAGCCTTGGCGGTACGCATCACACGGCAAGCGATTTCGCCGCGGTTGGCCACCAGCAGGGTAGTGAGTACAGGTGCGCTCATCAACGCGGCTCCTTGGTGGTGGTTTCGGCTTGCCAGCTCGGTGGGCGCTTTTGCAGAAAGGCGCGCAAGCCTTCCTGGCCTTCGGGGCTGACGCGGATGCGGGCGATGGCGTTTTCGGTGAAGCGACGCAGCGCCGGGTTCAACGAGCCGTCGCCGACCTCACGCAGCAAGTCTTTGCTGGCGCGCATGGCGGCAGGGCTGTTGAGCAGCAGGTTGTCGATCCACTGTTCGATCTTTTGCTCCAGCTCATCGGCTGGATAGCTTTCCGACAACAACCCGAGTTCCCGTGCCCGTTGCCCGCCGAAGCGTTCAGCGGTCAGCGCGTAACGGCGTGCCGCTCGCTCGCCGATGGCTTGCACCACGAACGGGCTGATCACTGCCGGCGCCAGGCCGATGCGCACTTCCGACAGACAGAATTGCGCGTCATCGCTACCAATGGCCATGTCGCAGCAGCTGATCAGGCCCAGCGCGCCGCCGAAAGCTGCACCTTGCACCACCGCCAGGGTCGGGATCTTCAGTTTGGCCAGGTTGTACATCAACTCCGCCAGTTCACGGGCGTCATCGAGGTTGGTGTGGTAATCGAGTTCGGCCGATTGCTGCATCCAGGCGAGGTCGGCGCCGGCGCTGAAGTGCTTGCCACGGCCACGCACCAGCAGAAACCGCAGGCTGGCGTCGCTCGACACCTTGTCCAATGCGAGGATCAGTTCACGGATCATTTCGGCATTGAAGGCGTTGTTCTTTTCTTCACGGCTGAGCCACAGCGTGGCAAAGCCACGAGGGTCGGTCAGCAGTTCGAGGGTGTTGAAGTCGCTCATATTGTCCGTCTCCACAATTCATGTGGGAGCGGGCTTGCTCGCGAAGAACGATAACGCGGTGCTTCTGGTAAACCGCGGTGAATCC
>NZ_JBOIBY010000398.1:0-1507 GCF_050739655.1 Pseudomonas sp.
ACCTGCTGCCCCAGGGCGGTTGGCAAGCCTGGTTGAATCAGGGGCGCAAGCCGGTGCGGTTGTTTCGTGATCAGACGTTCAATGTGTCGTCTTCATCGCGGTTCAAGATGCAGCTTGAATGCGAGCATTCCGCTGGCAATACCTGTGGCTTGCGCGATAGCGAATCTGCGCAAGTCGTCCCGTTGAACACCAGCGTGAGCCTGCCCAGTGGCTTGACGGATGCTTCAAGCCAACCTGTTCATCGTCGCCCGCTGTTGCGCGATGGCAGCGGCACCGAGTTGTTCCAGCCAGGGGTTTATGTCGAGCGCAAGCCGGGAACCCTGCATTTTGAAGTGGCCCAGGAGCATGTCGAACAGATGTTGCGCGACGGTGCAGGAAAGACCTGGTCGGGCAACGTCACGGTGATCTGGGATTCGGAGGTGATCTGAAATCCGCGTTTGGGACATTGCTGATACGCCCGCTCCGGGGGCGTCTCATTACCTTTTTCTCTTCGACCCACGTGCTGCGCGATCGACTGCTTGCATGCCAAGGCGCGTGGCCGTTTTGTTGATGTTCCAGTTGAGCAAAAAAATGAAAGTAACTTTTCCGCTTAGAGCAATGGCGTTGTGTTCTCTGATGAGTGGCTTGCTGGTCGGCTTGCATGCGCCGTCCGCGAGCGCGGTGGTGCAGGAATTAACCGCCGAGTTCGTGCCTGATCCGAGTAACCCGTTGCTCAACAAGTTTGTTAATACAACTCCGCAAAGCGGGGTGTGCGCTACTTACATGGCCGCTCCTTGCAAGGTCAGGGGCATCTTCAGTCTGCGGGTGAACGGCCTGCAATTTAGATCCACGCAGGCTATTCCAGCCCGGCATGCAGACCCCCGGCAGGGCGTGACCTTTAGTGTTCCGTCGAGCTGGAGGCCGGTGGAGGTTGTCCATTCGCGTACAGGCGAGACGGAAACGGTTGAGATGCGCGTCGTGGGAGTTGGCGGTACATGGTATTCAAGTTATCCGCCGGGGGTCAGTGCATGGGCCACGGCACCGGGGCAGAACTGGTATCGCCCATGGCAATATCCGCCGGCCCCGTGTACCGGTGTGCCTTCGTATTGGGCAGGTACCTGGTTCGCATACTTCTTTTGGATGTTTCCTGAAGGTGCGGGTGCCTGCGCCATTCAACCTTATCTCGATATTCCCTGGTTCCAGCACCGTCAGGTCGATTATGCCTATGACCTGCGCACGCCCAACCCCCTGCGA
The DNA here is from genome assembly GCF_050739655.1 of Pseudomonas sp. Classification (GTDB taxonomy): domain Bacteria; phylum Pseudomonadota; class Gammaproteobacteria; order Pseudomonadales; family Pseudomonadaceae; genus Aquipseudomonas. Next base: position 1,234 of record NZ_JBOIBY010000398.1, read on the forward strand.
ATGTCCTCAGGTGAATACAAAGGCTCATTGACCTACACCACTGGTCCCGGCGGTGACTTCGACTTTGGCGATGTGATGCTGCCCAATGATCCCGCGATCACCCTCAATTTCACCCTCAATGTCATGCATGCCCTCAAGGTCGAAATCCCACCCGGTGGCAACAGAATCGACCTGCTGCCCCAGGGCGGTTGGCAAGCCTGGTTGAATCAGGGGCGCAAGCCGGTGCGGTTGTTTCGTGATCAGACGTTCAATGTGTCGTCTTCATCGCGGTTCA
>NZ_JBOIBY010000399.1:0-72898 GCF_050739655.1 Pseudomonas sp.
GATCCTGCCTTTAATCAAAATCAAAAGATCGCAGCCTCGTTTCACTCGTCAGCTCCTACAGGGTTTCAGGGGGCAATGGCTTTTCGGTGAGAAGCGCCATTCCCTGAAACGGGCTCGCCTCGATATAGCGCATCGCCGATTTGATGTCCTTCCAACCCACATAGCTCATCAACGACTTGAGGTCCCAACCAGCCTGATACGCCCAAGAGGCAAAGCCGCGGCGTAGCGAATGGCTGGTGTAGTGTTGCGCGTCAATACCGGCACGATCCAAGGCCTGACGCAGCACGGGAATCACGCTGTTGGCGTGCAAGCCCTCCTCGCTTAGATGACCCCAACGATCAATGCTGCAAAAGACCGGACCGCGCACCAGCGCAGCTTCGGTGATCCAGTCGATATAGGCCTGCACGGGACATAAGCGTTGCAAAGCAGGCGTCTGGTAGGTCTTGCCAAGATTCTCGCGATCGCTCTTGCTGCGAGGCAGGTACAAGGTGATGCCCGAGCCGGCAATGGCCTGTACATGCTCGATCTGAATTCGACACAACTCATCGCTACGAAAACCGCGCCAGAAGCCCAGCAGAATCAGCGCCGTATCACGCCTGGCCCGGAGTAATCCTGGCCGGTCGGCGTTGGCCCTGGCGGTTTGCGCTTCCTGTTCAAGCCAGCCAATCACCTGCTCCAGATGTTGGAGCTGCAACGGCTGCGCCTGTTTCTCCTGCGCTGGATGCAGGGCACGAATGCCTTTAAATACCTTGCGCACAACCGGCGCCTTGGTGGGGTCGGCAAAACCCTGACTGTTATGCCATTGCGCCAACGCCGACAAACGCAGCTTGAGCGTATTGATCGACAGCACACCCGCATGGGCGACGAGGTAGCGCGCCACGCTGTCACCGGTCGCCGGCAGGAAGCCTCCCCAGCTGACCTCGAAGTGTTCAATGGCCGCACGATAACTGCGACGAGTGTTGTCGCGCGTCGCCGCGTGCAGATAGCGGTCCAGCTCCGTCATGGCTCAACTCTCAAAAACGTACCGTTTCAATGGTTAAAATCCTGTCCAGAATTCATCACACGGGGTAATACCAGTATATCCCGTGTCAAAAACATTCCGTATTAATCTTTAGAAATTCAATGGTACTACGTGTATTATTGCAGTACGTACCACATTACGAAATCGTAGGAGACATCATGGCCCGTGGCGGCGTTAATAAAGCAGTGGTTCAAGCCGCGCGTTTGGCGATCCTCGCCCGTGGCGAAAACCCAAGCATCGATGCAATACGCATCGAAATGGGCAATACCGGCTCGAAAACCACGATTCATCGCATCTTGAAAGAGCTGGATGCCGGCAATCCCCCTGTTGAAGCCGAACCTGCCGCACCCATCGACGATGAGCTGTTGGCACTGGTTTCGCGGCTGGCGGAGCGGTTGAAGGAGCAGGCGCAAGAGCCGATCGATGAGGCCCGCGAAGCGTTCGAACAGCAACGCAAAGCGCTGCAGATGCAGCTTTCCGATGCTCAGGAGGCCTACACCGAGCTGCAGGAGCAGTACGAGATTCAAAGCCTGGCACTGACGCAAGAGTCCGAAACCCTGCAAGAAACCGCTGCCATGTTGCAGACGGAGAAAACCCGCAATGCCGGATTGAATCAGGCACTGGCTGATTTCGAGTTGCGCTTGCAGGACAAGGACGAGCAGATCCGCTCGCTGGAAGAGAAACACCTGCACGCCCGCGACGCGCTGGAGCATTACCGCAACGCCGTCAAAGAGCAGCGCGAGCAAGAAATCAGCCGCCATGAAGGTCAGGTGCAGCAACTGCAGATGGAGTTGCGTCAGGCGCAGCAAAGTGCACTGGTGCGTCAGGATGAAATCACCCAACTGCACCGCGATAACGAGCGCTTACTGACCGAGAACCGTGGCACGCTGCGTGAACTGAGCTCATTGCAGGATCAGCTCAAGCAGAGCAATAGCCGCCAGGACCAGCTCCTGGAACAAACCACCCGTGTCGACAGCGAACGCACCCTCCTCCAGGAACGCCTGCGCGTCGCCCTGCTGGAGAGTCAGGCACTCAAACAGAACATCGACGAGCAGTCGCAGATCAACAAGTCACTGGAGTTTGAATTGACGAAGAACCAGGCAGCGCTGGAGCTTGAAATGGCGAAGACCCAGGCAGCGCTGGAGGAAAGCGTACGTCTGGCGGCTGCCGTTGCGACAGTGCCAGACGCAGCGAAGGAAGATTAACCGGCGACCGGCGTGCGCATGGTGACGAACTCTTCGGCGGCCGTTGGATGCACGCCGATGGTTTCGTCAAAGTCGCGCTTGGTGGCGCCCGCCTTCAAGGCGATTGCCAGGCCCTGAACGATTTCTCCCGCATCAGGACCGACCATGTGGCAACCCAGCACCTTGTCGGTCTTGGCATCCACCACCAGCTTCATCAGCGTGCGCTCCTGGCATTCAGTCAGGGTCAGCTTCATCGGACGGAAGCGGCTCTCGAAGATCACTACATCGTGGCCCGCGCTCCGCGCTTCTTCTTCGGCCAGGCCGACGGTACCAATGTTCGGCAAGCTGAACACCGCCGTCGGGATCATCTTGTAATCTACCGGGCGATACTGCTCAGGCTTGAACAGGCGACGCGCCACTGCCATGCCTTCGGCCAGCGCCACTGGCGTCAGTTGCACCCGGCCAATCACGTCACCGAGCGCCAGAATCGAAGACTCTGCGGTCTGGTACTCCTCGTTCACTTCGACAAAGCCTTTCTTGTCGAGTTTGACGCCGGTATTTTCCAGCCCGAGATTGTCCAGCATCGGACGGCGGCCAGTGGCGTAGAACACGCAATCAGCCTCAAGCTTGCGACCGTCCTTGAGCGTTACCTTCAAGCTGCCATCGGCTTGTTTGTCGATACGCTCGATGTCGGCATTGAATTGCAGATCCATGCCACGCTTGGTCAATTCTTCCTGCAAGTGCTTTCGAACGGAACCGTCGAAACCACGCAGGAACAAATCACCGCGATACAGCAGCGTGGTTTGCGCACCCAAGCCATGGAAAATCCCGGCGAACTCGACAGCAATGTAACCACCGCCCACCACCAGCACACGCTTGGGCAGTTCTTTGAGGAAGAACGCCTGATTGGAACTGATCGCGTGCTCATGCCCCGGAATCTCCGGAATCTGCGGCCAGCCGCCAGTAGCGATCAGGATATTTTTCGCAGTGAAACGCTCGCCATTGACCTCAACCTGATGGGGATCGACGAACTTGGCGTGCCCCTCATGCAGCGTCACGCCACTGTTGACCAGCAGATTGCGATAGATGCCATTCAGTCGATTGATCTCGCGGTCCTTGTTGGCGATCAGCGTCGCCCAATCGAACTGCGCCTCGTCCAGACTCCAGCCAAAACCCGAAGCTTGCTCGAAGTCTTCGGCAAAATGCGCGCCGTAGACCAGCAATTTTTTCGGCACGCAGCCGACGTTCACACAGGTACCACCCAGATAACGACTCTCGGCCACGGCCACTTTCGCACCGAACCCGGCAGCAAACCGCGCAGCCCGCACACCGCCAGAACCGGCGCCAATTACAAATAGGTCAAAATCGTAGGCCATTGTTTATCTCCTCGGCAGTCCATCAGAATACCTGTGGACGGCTACTGAGCAAGCTTCGATTTCGATCAATGCCCCTCTGGATAGTGCGTATTCGATGCCCGCAAAGTGCGCCAGGCAATCAATATCGCCATGAGCGCCAAGCCGAACGTCACCCACGAAACCAAACCGATTCCACCTTCGAATGCCCTTCCCGTCTGAGCCATCAATTCCCTTGCTTGATCACCCGATAAGCCTGTCGCCGACTCGATTGCGAGACTACCCATCGACACCTATTAGACATTACAAAAGTGTGATGGCTATTGCCGCTTCTTTCTTTGACTAACCACGTGAAACAGCAACGGATTCCAGCGCAACTTGATGCCTGAGCGAAAAATGAATGCTAACCCGCTCCGGGCATGTTCAAAATGCTCGGGGCGCACAGCCTTCTGCCTATCAGGAAGATCACAGCACAAATAATAACCTCTAGCTCGGCGTACGTTAGACATGAATCCGTGCCCGCCCTGGAGTTCAACTGGGTACTGTTCAATAAGCGCTACATCCAGATCAAGGTAAATAAATGTTACTTTTAGCTCCGAATATTTCGGCGAGATCTTTGACGCGACCAACTGTACCGAATGAGGTACAGGCCAAAACAATGAAAAGTACGCCCGTTCAAAACATCTCCACGAAACTTTTACAAGACTTCGCCATCCTCTCGGATGTTAATATTGAGGCCAACATCCTATTGAATGACAGTAACGATGATGTACCGATATTCCAAAGAGATCCGAAAAAAATCATTGGGACTATCGATGACGGCAACAAGCAAAGAGCCGCTGAATGGAGGATGCCTCTGCATGAAGTAGAGGCGATGGTAGGCAGCGCCAGTACTTTCAGCGACCCCGTATGCGGACTTTCCGCTAATAACATCATGAAATTATTTTTGGACAGCGAAGACAAAAACTACTGTTATGCGGAGACAGTAAATCTGGATTTATCCGTGACAAAGGAGACGCTAAACTCTTTGCCTGATGACAAACACTTTCTTGTGAGAGTTCAGGGTGAAGGACTCGGGCACGTTTATATAGTGGATCTCCCGGCCAGCGATGATAAAGCGCGTCCGGCTTTTCTCTACCAATCTGATCTTGGGGACGGTGTCACTCGAACGGTCTCGCTCACTGATTGGATGCGGGAAAAGGCACATATCCCGATTGACATGAATGAAATTTATGCACACTTCGACAACATGGCTTCTGGCAATATCGATCTGGAGTGTATAGCCAAGCTGTTTGATATTGACGGTAACCCTCTAATCCTTAGAGCAGAACGCATGCGGTTTGGCAAGCCCAGCAGCTTCCAAGTTAAAGAATATGACCCTCATAGATTGCAACGTAATGTGGAGAGCATTTTTACTTTGTGCAATCAAACACGACCAGCTTCCATTTTCGCACCGTCGTAATTTACGAATAAATTAAGAGCTGAAGCGCACCTGCCTTGAGTGACGGACGAAATCAATATTTGAAAGCTTTTCGAAGCACAAAAAACGCCCCGAACAAATCGGGGCATTTTCTTAGGTTTTACCTATTTCACAAAGCGCGAACTTAACTTCTCAACACCGCAAATAAGGCGCTATCAGTAAGCCTTACCCGTCTTGTAGAAGTTCTCGAAGCAGAAGTTGGTCGCATCAATGTAACCTTCCGCGCCGCCGCAGTCGAAACGCTTGCCCTTGAACTTGTAGGCCATTACGCAGCCGTTCTGGGCCTGTTTCATCAGGGCGTCGGTGATCTGGATTTCACCGCCTTTGCCTGGTTCGGTTTGTTCGATCAGGTCGAAGATGTCCGGGGTCAGGATGTAACGGCCGATGATGGCCAGGTTCGACGGTGCGTCTTCCGGCTTTGGCTTTTCAACCATGCTGTGAACGCGGTAGATGTCGTCGCGGATCATCTCGCCGGCGATGACGCCGTACTTGTTGGTCTCTTGCGGGTCGACTTCCTGGATGGCCACGATCGAGCAGCGGAATTGCTTGTACAGCTTGACCATCTGGGTCAGTACGCCGTCGCCTTCGAGGTTGACGCACAGGTCGTCCGCCAGCACCACGGCGAAAGGTTCATCACCGATCAGTGGACGGCCGGTCAGGATCGCGTGGCCCAGACCTTTCATTTCGGTCTGACGGGTGTAGGAGAACGAGCAGTTGTCGAGCAGTTTGCGGATGCCGACCAGGTATTTCTCCTTGTCGGTGCCTTTGATCTGGTTTTCAAGCTCGTAGCTGATGTCGAAATGGTCTTCCAGGGCGCGCTTGCCGCGACCGGTCACGATGGAGATTTCATTCAACCCGGCATCCAGTGCCTCTTCGACGCCGTACTGGATCAGTGGCTTGTTTACCACCGGCAGCATTTCTTTGGGCATGGCTTTAGTCGCTGGCAGGAAGCGAGTACCGTAGCCGGCTGCTGGAAACAAGCATTTCTTGATCATAAAAGTCCTTGAAAGGGCTGTGTGTACGAGTTTCGGCGCAGTCTAATCAGGCGGCGTGCACCTTACAATGCCCCGCGCTGGCCAACCGATGTCAACATAGAGAAATATTCTCGCGGATAGTTCCGCACGGAACTGCGCGGATCGCGGCGCCGCCCATAATACATAGCAGAGACTGGCAGACTTGCACGGTTATCAATTGTCGATTTCGGACCAACCTAACCCCATCGGCACCCGTCAGGTGCGTTTGGCGCTATCATGGCACGATTGAACCAGCCAACGAGGCAGATAGATGTCGGCAGCAAAAAGCGTCAACGGGTACCTGATCAACAAGGCGAAAGACGGCCAATGGTGGATAGGCAATGTCGGCGGCGAGAACATCGTCGGGCCTTTCCCTACCGAAGCGATGGCGATCGAAGTGGCATCGGTATTGGAGCTGGAGCATCCGGAACCCAAGAAACGCGGCAAGGACAAGAACTGATCAAGGCCTGAAACGCCCACAGCCCTGCCATTGCGCAGGGCTTTTTTGTGATGACGTAGAAAAAGTGGCCTTTGGCTATAACCTTTTGCCAACGGCGCTGTCACAGGCTTTGCCCCACCCTACGGACGACGACTACGACATGACCAGATTCTTGCCGCTGATTGCGGTCTTGGCCCTCAGTGGCTGCGCGACAACTGAAACCACGTACCTGAACAATGGCGAACAAGGTCTGGCCATCGATTGCTCCGGAGAAGCCAATTCCTGGGCGGCCTGCTATGAAAAAGCCGATGCCTCGTGCGCCGGGACGGGTTATCGCATCGTCGGGACCGATGGCACACCGGCCCCCGAAGAGAGTGACAAAACCCTCGGCGTCGACGTTGGCAATTACAAAAACCGTAGCGTGGTGGTGGTCTGCAAGTAAGGTGCCCTGCTCGCCCTACATATGGATTTCGGCGAATTTGATCCCGAGACTGCGCACGATCTCGATCAGATCGTCGAGGCTGCCGAAGGACTCGACTTCGTCGTTGTCATCGACCAGGAAATAGCTCCGACCGGCGCTTTTCTTGAAAAATACGATCCATTCCCCCGGATTCGCCGGATTCTGAATCACATGGGTAGCAGAAATATGACCCTCTGCATGCCGCTCCCGTACCCGCTCTCGCTTCATGCCCGACTCCATAAATGACAATGCCGCCAAAGCGCTGCTTTGACGGCATCAATACTTGTGGTCGACAGTTTATCAGCCTGAAATGCAGGCCGTGGCGGCATTGCGTACATCCCAGGGGCGCAACGGTACATTGGAGAGGCGCTCATGCAACTTGATACTGCTGCCGCCGGAGCGTTGTTCGATATCAAAGACGGCGGCCGGGCCTGATGAAAGTTTCTGTGGAACGATCACCCGCACACCGTTTTTTTGTGGCTCAATTTGAAGTGCACCGCGGCTTTCGGCGAGCTTTTCGCTCAGGCACTGTGCGTACTCATGGGGTTTTTTACCTGATATCACGTTCATGGTTGGCAGCGACTCGTTAATGTCCTCGACGCTCGCACAACCACTCACTACCAAAGCCAACGGCAGGACCCACGCACCCCACTTCATACGAAACCTCCGATAAAGACCCTCCGACAGCACCAACACGTTTTTTCTCCAAAGCTCACTGTATTTATCGCTCACTGAATGCCAAATACCCGTTTTTAATTGTGAAAGCGCAGCCCCGCGGCCGGATATTAAGGCATCAGGGCTGATAAACTGCGCCCATCTATCGTTTTGATTTTGTAGAAAAAGCCTTTCTGGAGCGCCCCATGAAATTTATCCACCAGCGCGAGCACCTCAACGAAGACGACATTGTCGTCATTCAATGCTCGCAAATGTGCAACATCCGCCTGATGAACGACGCCAACTTCCGCAGCTTCAAGAATGGCGGCCGTCACACCTACCACGGCGGCGCGTTCGACACATTCCCGGCTCGTATCACCGCGCCGAGCACCGGTTTCTGGAATATCACTATCGACACGGTCAACCGCCGCGCCATCAGCGTGACCCGCAAACCGACCCTGACCCACTCGATCAAAATCATCCGTCGCTCCAGCACGAAACTCAGCTGACCGACACTCCATCACGTTGATAAACAGGTATGACCGTGGCTCAAACGACCAAATACGTCATCAAATACAAACTCAACGGCGAACGCCGCTTCGAGTTCGCGCAGCTTGAAAATGGCACCGAAGCTGAAGCCAAGGCCGCACTGGATGCCCTTCACGGCCAGGGTGACGATGTCATCAGCGAAATCAGTGTCAGCAAAGCGCTCTGATGTAATTCAGAGCATGGGCGTCTGCTCCCGCGTTGAAATTTGACCGCAAGCACCGGAGTGTCTGTTCAAACTGAGCGCTCCAGACTGGCCGCCTTCACCCTCAGGTCAAGGAGTCAGATTCATGTCCATCTCAAGCGTTCAACTCATCGCCGGCCCATTGCTGCCAATGGACCACAAGATTCGACCATGAGCGAGCGCTATTTGGACGCGCTCGACTGGCCCATGCTGGAGCAGCAGCTCGATCAGGATGGATGCGCGCTGATTCCATCACTCTTGAGCCACAAGGCTTGCGATGAAATCAGTGCGTTGTACGCTCAGGCCGAGCCGTTCCGTTCACAAGTGATCATGGCTCGCCACGGTTTTGGTCGCGGCGAGTACAAATACTTCAAGTATCCGCTGCCTGATCTTGTGGCTCGGCTGCGTAGTGCGCTGTACCCGCGATTGGTGCCGATAGCCAATCGCTGGCACGAACAGATGGACTTGCCGAGCCGTTTCCCACAAACCCATGACGCTTTTCTTGAACGCTGCCATGCAGCCGGCCAGGAACGTCCTACGCCCTTGCTCCTGCAATATGGGCCTCAGGACTACAACTGCTTGCACCAGGACCTGTACGGCGAACATGTCTTCCCACTGCAAGTGGCGATTCTGCTGTCCGAGCCCGGGGATGATTTCACCGGTGGTGAGTTCGTACTGACGGAACAACGCCCTAGGATGCAGTCGCGGCCTCAAGTCATCGGTCTCAGGAAAGGAGACGCGCTGATCTTTGCAGTCAACCAGCGCCCCGTCAAAGGCGTGCGCGGCTACTACCGTGTCACCCTGCGCCATGGCGTCAGTCGCCTGCACAGCGGAAAACGGCATACCCTGGGAATCATCTTTCACGATGCGTCATGAACACCATGCACCCGACGACCTTTGATTTGTTTGCCGATACCGAGCCACAGCAGCCCCGATGCGAGCCGATCGGCGAACAATCCTGCGTGCTGCGAAGCTTTGCCCTACCCTGGCTGGACCGTTTGCTGCCGGCGCTGGAAGCGGTGCTGGCGGCCGCGCCGTTTCGCCAGATGGTCACCCCCGGCGGCTTTACCATGTCAGTCGCCCTAAGCAGTTGCGGCGCACTCGGCTGGACCACCGACCGCAGCGGCTATCGCTACACTCGAAACGATCCGCAGACCGGGGCGCCTTGGCCACGCATGCCGGACGTATTTTTTGAGTTGGCGCAAGCGGCGGCGCGGGAAGCGGGTTTTCCAGAGTTCGTTCCGGATTCCTGCCTGATCAATCGCTATGTCCCAGGATCGAAAATGTCGTTGCATCAGGACAAAGACGAAAAATCCTACACTGCACCTATTGTTTCAGTGTCCCTGGGATTGCCGGCCATGTTCCTGTTTGGGGGCTTTAAACGCGGCGACAAGAGCCATAGGGTACCGTTGCTGCACGGCGATATTGTGGTTTGGGGTGGTGTCGATCGTTTGCGTTATCACGGCGTCCTGCCTATCAAGGAAGGCCATCATCCTCGTCTGGGTGAACAGCGGATCAACTTCACCTTTCGAACCGCCGGTTGAAGCGTTGGAGTTTGACCGCAAGCAGCGGAGTGTGACGACACTGCCGCGTGGTTAATCTGCAGGAAACGGGTCAACGGACATATAGCCATGACAAGCCAATCGACAAATATCACCACCGAAAACGATCCGCGCTGGGCTGCCGTCGTGGCGCGGGACCCGCAGGCTGACGGGCAGTTTGTCTACGCGGTTAAAACCACCGGCATCTATTGCAACCCCAGCAGTCTGGCGCGGCTACCGAAACCGCAGAACGTCGAGTTTTTCGATACCGCAGAGCTCGCCCAGGCGGCGGGTTATCGACCAAGTAAACGCGCCGCCAAGGACCAAAGCGCCGTTGCCGCGCAACATGCCGCGACCGTCGCCGCGGCGTGCCGCCAGATTGAAACCGCCGAGGCACTGCCGCTCCTTAACGAGTTGGCCGACGCCGCTGGCCTGAGCAGCTTCCACTTCCATCGGGTGTTCAAAGCGATCACCGGCCTCACACCCAAAGGCTATGCCGCAGCCCATCGCTCACGTCGGGTGCGCGAGCGATTGGCGGATGCCAGCTCGGTGACCGAAGCGTTGTACGAGGCTGGCTTCAACTCCAACAGTCGTTTCTACGAAGCCGCAGATCAGCTACTGGGCATGAAACCTGCCGAGTACCGCGCAGCCGGCCAGAACAACGACATTCGTTTTGCCGTTGGCCAATGTTCTCTCGGTGCAATTCTGGTGGCGCAAAGCGAGCGCGGAGTGTGCGCGATTCTGCTGGGCGATGATCCGCATCAACTGGTGTGCGATCTTCAGGACAAGTTTCGCCGGGCCAATCTGATAGGCGCCGATCAGGACTTCGAACAACTCATCGCACAGGTTGTCGGCTTCATCGAAGCGCCGGCCATTGGCCTCGACTTGCCGCTGGATGTACGGGGCACGGCGTTTCAGGAGCGGGTGTGGCAGGCCTTGCGGGAAATACCAGTCGGCAGCACCGCCAGCTACGCCGATGTTGCCCAGCGCATCGGCGCGCCAAAAGCCGTTCGCGCGGTGGCGCAAGCCTGTGGCGCGAACAACCTGGCGGTGGCGATTCCTTGCCATCGGGTGGTGCGAAGCGATGGGAATCTTTCCGGATATCGCTGGGGTGTGGAGCGCAAGCGGCAGTTGCTGGATCGCGAGGCGCAATAACCCAAAGAGTTGCTCACAAATGGTGTGACTGGCACGAGAACCTGTGGGAGCGAGCCTGCTCGCGATGGCGATTTAACCGACGACATCTTCGTTGAATGTGCTGCCGTCTTCGCTGGCAAGCCAGGCTCCCACAGGTTTTGTGTCGTTCACAAATGATGCGGGCGGCACAAAACCCTGTAGGAGCTGCCGCAGGCTGCGATCTTTTTTGTCTTAGCGATTCACATCCACCACTACCCGCCCACGCAATTGCCCGGCCAGCAGGCGCGGAGCCGCGTCTATCGCTTCGCTTAAACCGATTTCGTGACTGATCAACGGTAGCAGCTTGAAATCCAGATCCCGAGCCAGACGGCTCCAGGCTTCAACACGCTTTACCTTGGGTTGAGTCACACTGTTGATGCCCGCCAGGGTCACACCGCGCAAAATGAACGGTGCGACGGATGCCGGGAAGTCCATGCCCTGGGCCAGTCCGCACGCCGCAACGGTGCCGTTGGCCTTGGTGCTGGCACAGGCATTGGCGAGGGTATGGCTGCCGACCGAGTCAATCACGGCCGCCCAACGCTCCTTCGCCAGGGGTTTACCCGGTTCCGACAACGTGGCGCGGTCGATGATTTCACTGGCGCCCAATTGTTTAAGGTAGTCGTGCTCAGAGGTACGACCGGTCGACGCAACCACTCGATAGCCCAGTTTGCTCAGCAGCGCGATGGCGAAGCTGCCAACACCGCCATTGGCACCTGTGACCAGTATTTCGCCTTGCTCGGGCGTGAGGCCGTTGTGCTCCAGCGCCAGGATGCACAGCATCGCCGTATAACCCGCCGTACCAATGGCCATTGCTTGTGCAGCGGTGAATTGCGTGGGTAGCGGAATCAGCCAATCACCGTTCAGGCGCGCCTTCTGCGCCAGGCCTCCCCAATGCCCTTCACCTACACCCCAGCCATTGAGCAGGACTTTGTCACCGACCTTATAGTCCGGATGCCCACTGAGCTCTACGGTGCCCGCCAGATCGATCCCCGGCACCATGGGAAATTTGCGCACCACCGGGCTGCTGCCGGTGATTGCCAGGCCATCCTTGAAGTTCAGCGTGCTATACGCCACGCGCACCGTCACATCGCCCTCGGGCAATTGATCGTCATCGATCTGTTGCAGTGTGGCCTGGTAGCCGCTTTCGTCTTTGTCGATCAAAATACCTTGGAACATTGCTGCCTCCTGGTGAGATCACCCGTTGTGGCGTGAATTAAATACCACATCGCAAAAAAATCCCGTACTCGACTTTAAGCCAATTCGCCAATCGGTCGGGCTGTTCCATGATCCGAATGCATTTACACCCTTCGCTGAGGGTAGAACGGACGAAAACATGACTGGCCCTGGATTAGTCATTGCTGCTACAAATCCGTTTCTATCACCCTTCCCGGTTTCAATGTCGGAGCACTCTCAAAATGAGCCAATGGCCAGACACCCGCATTCTTGACCTGCTCGGGATCGAATTGCCCATCATCCAGGGCCCCATGGCAGGCGCGACCAACTCCTCGATGGTCATCGCGGCGAGCAACTCCGGTGGCCTGGGTTCAATGCCCGCCGCCATGCTGAGCGTCGAGCAATTGCGCGAAGAGCTGAAGACCATCCGACAACACAGCCAGCGGCCGATCAACGTCAACTTCTTCTGCCATCAACCGCCGCCAGTTGATGAGCAACGCGCGCAAGATTGGAAGAACCTGCTGGAACCCTATTACCGGGAACTGGGAGTGGATTTCGATGCGCCGACGCCTGTGTCCAATCGTGCACCGTTCGATTGCGCAGGCTGCGAAGTGATCGAAGAGTTTCGCCCCGAAGTCGTGAGTTTCCATTTTGGTCTGCCGGAAAAATCCCTGCTCGATCGCGTGAAAGCCACCGGAGCAAAAGTGCTGTCGTCGGCCACTACGGTCGAAGAAGCGATCTGGCTCGAACAGCATGGCTGTGACGCGATCATCGCCATGGGTTATGAAGCCGGTGGGCACCGCGGGATGTTCCTAAGCGATGACTTGAGCAGCCAGGTCGGCACTTTCGCTTTGGTGCCACAAATTGTCGACGCGGTGAAAGTGCCAGTGATCGCCGCTGGCGGCATCGCCGACGCACGAGGTGTCGCGGCGGCATTCATGTTGGGGGCTTCTGCGGTGCAAGTGGGTACGGCCTATCTCTTCACGCCCGAAGCCAAGGTCAGTGCTTCCCATCACAAGGCCCTGCGCACCGCCAAAGAAAGCGAGACCGCCGTCACCAACCTTTTCACCGGGCGCCCTGCTCGAGGAATACTCAATCGAGTCATGCGCGAGCTCGGGCCAATCAGTGCCAAGGCACCGGCCTTCCCGTTAGCCGGTGGCGCACTCATGCCATTACGCGCCAAGGGAGAAGCGCAATTCAGCAACCTTTGGGCCGGGCAGGCGTTCCCGTTGGGGGTCGAATTGTCCACCGCAGAACTGACTCGGCGCCTGGCGGAGGAAGGGTTGGCGAGACTGCTTCGACGCTGAGTATTGACGGCGAGAACAGCGTCCATTCCGTTTGCGGGGATTTCGCTATATATTTCGATATATAGCGAGTTATAAAATCTACCTGCAACGGAGCTGATTCATGACCTTTCGTGCCTCACGTTTTGCCCCAACCTGCCTGGCGAGCCTGCTTGCAGTATTTACCCTCGGCTCTGCTCAGGCCGACGAAGTCCAGGTGGCTGTCGCCGCCAACTTCACCGCCCCCATCCAGGCCATCGCGGCTGATTTCGAAAAAGACACCGGGCACAAACTGGTCACTTCGTTCGGTGCGACCGGTCAGTTCTACACCCAGATAAAGAACGGCGCGCCATTCGAGGTGTTCCTCTCGGCGGACGACACCACCCCACAAAAACTGGAATCGGAAGGCGATACGGTCAAGGGCTCGCGCTTCACCTATGCCATTGGTACGTTGGCGTTATGGTCGGCGAAGGAAGGTTATGTTGATGCAAAGGGCAAAGTCTTGAGCGACAACCAATATCAGCATCTGTCCATTGCCAACCCGAAAACTGCACCTTATGGCCTGGCGGCAACTCAAGTGCTGGCTAAAGAAGGCCTGACCGATAAGGTCAAGGACAAGATCGTCGAAGGCCAGAACATCACCCAGGCCTACCAGTTCGTGTCCACCGGCAATGCCGAATTGGGCTTTGTTGCCTTGTCGCAGATCTACAAAGACGGCAAAGTCACCAGCGGTTCGGCCTGGATCGTTCCGGCTGAGTTGCATGACCCGATCAAACAAGACGCGGTGATTCTCAACAAGGGCAAGGACAACCCGGCCGCCAAGGCGCTGGTTGACTACCTCAAGGGTCCGAAAGCCGCTGCTGTCATCAAGTCCTACGGTTACCAAATCTAAATGACGCTCACGAGTGCCGACTTTTCCGCCATCTGGCTGACCCTGAAACTGGCGTCCCTGACCACTGTGATCCTGCTGATCATTGGCACTCCGCTAGCGTTATGGCTGTCGCGCACCCGTTCCTGGTTGCGCGGCCCGGTCGGGGCGATCGTCGCCCTGCCCCTGGTGCTGCCGCCCACGGTGATTGGTTTTTATCTGCTGCTGGCTCTCGGCCCTCACGGGTTCGTCGGGCAATTTACCCAATCACTGGGGCTCGGCACTCTCACGTTCAGTTTTGCAGGCCTGGTGATCGGCTCCGTGTTGTACTCGATGCCGTTCGTGGTTCAGCCGCTGCAGAATGCTTTTTCCGCCATCGGCACGCGTCCACTGGAAGTTGCTGCAACCCTACGCGCCAATCCGTGGGATACCTTCTTCAGCGTCACCCTGCCCCTGGCCCGCCCCGGCTTCATCACCGCAGCCATTCTTGGCTTCGCCCATACCGTGGGCGAGTTTGGCGTAGTCTTGATGATCGGCGGCAACATTCCCGACAAGACCCGGGTAGTCTCGGTGCAGATCTATGACCACGTCGAAGCCATGGAATACGCCCAGGCCCATTGGCTGGCAGGCGCAATGCTGGTGTTCTCCTTTGCGGTATTGCTGGCGCTCTACTCCAGCCGTAAAACCAAAGCCGGCTGGAGCTGATCGATGATTCAAGCGCGCCTGAAACTGAATTACCCGGGGTTCGCCCTTGATGTCGACTTGCAGCTGCCTGGTCGTGGTGTCACTGCGCTTTATGGACATTCCGGCTCCGGCAAGACCACATGCCTGCGGTGCATTGCGGGGCTGGAACGCGCTGATCAGGGTTTTATCCAGATCAATGATGAAGTCTGGCAGGACAACGAAAAGAAAATCTTCGTCGCGTCGCACAAGCGTGCGTTGGGTTATGTGTTTCAGGAAGCCAGTCTGTTTTCCCATCTCTCGGTGTTGGCCAATCTGCAATTCGGCCTCAAGCGCATCGCCAAAGCCGATCGCAGGGTCGACATGGCCCATGCGACGGAGTTGCTGGGAATCGGCCATCTTTTGGATCGCCATCCGCAAAACCTCTCAGGGGGTGAACGGCAACGCGTGGGCATTGCCCGCGCCCTGCTGACCAGCCCGAAACTGCTGCTGATGGACGAGCCACTGGCCGCGCTGGACTCGCAACGCAAAAGCGAAATTCTGCCGTACCTGCAACGACTGCACGATGAGTTGGACATTCCGGTGCTGTACGTCAGCCACTCGCAGGATGAGGTGGCGCGGCTGGCGGACCATATCGTCTTGCTCAGCAACGGTCAGGCGTTGGCCAGCGGCCCCATTGGCCAAACCCTGGCACGGCTGGATTTGCCGCTGGCTTTGGGTGATGACGCGGGTGTGGTGATTGAAGGACGCGTCAGCCACTATGACGCCGATTACCAACTGCTGACCCTGCAACTGCCCGACACGGCGCTAACCATCCGCGTGGCCCATACGCCAATGGCGCCCGGCGAGGCATTGCGCTGCAAAGTACAGGCGCGAGATATCAGCCTGAGCCTGCACAGTGTTGAACAGAGCAGCATTCTCAATCGTCTGCCGGTGACCGTCGTCAGTGAAATGAGTGCCGATAACGCCGCCCACGTGTTGATTCGACTGGACGCCGCAGGCACGCCACTGTTGGCGCGTATCACTCGCTATTCCAGGGACCAGTTGAACGTACATCCAGGTCAGCAACTTTGGGCGCAGATCAAGGCCGTGGCGGTACTGGCTTAACTTTTCTGGCACAACTGCTGCGGCATGGGGTCAATGGCTGTAACGGCCCCTGCTACCTCATCGAGGACAATCGCCATGCCCGATGCGCTGCCACCCGACCTGCACTATGTCGATGACACCCAGCCCGGCATTACTCGCAAAAAATTGCGGGGCAAATTCTGCTACTTCGACCCAAGTGGCCTGCGCATAACCGACCCAAATGAAATCCAGCGCATCAATGCCCTGGCGGTGCCTCCGGCCTACGTCGATGTGTGGATCTGCGCCGATCCTCGCGGGCATCTTCAAGCCACTGGCCGCGACGCCCGTGGCCGCAAACAGTACCGCTATCACCCACGCTGGCGTGAAGTGAGGGACAGCGATAAATACGCGCGACTGCGGGATTTCGGCCTGGCCTTGCCAAAACTGCGCAAGCAACTGGAAGCGTTACTGGCAGCACCGGGCTCTAGCCGCGATAAAGTCATGGCCACGGTGATCACCTTGCTCGACGCCACACTCATCCGTGTCGGCAACACTCAATATGCGCGGGATAACCGTTCCTATGGCCTGACCACCTTGCGCAGCCGCCATGTGGAAATCAATGGCAGTGCAATCGTGTTCCAGTTTCGCGGTAAAAGTGGCGTCGAACATCAGATCACCGTGAAGGACCGCCGCTTGGCCCGCATCGTCAAGCGTTGCCAGGAGATCCCGGGGCAAAACCTTTTCCAATACCTTGATGAAAACGGTGAGCGGCGCACCATCACCTCCGCCGATGTAAATAGCTATCTGCAAACCCTGACCGGAGCCGACTTCACCGCCAAGGACTATCGCACATGGGCCGGCAGCGCATTGGCTTTGGCAGTACTGCGGCAATTGCAGTGGCAGCCCGAGTCCGAGGCCAAGCGGCATGTGGTGGATATGGTGAAAAACGTCGCCAGGCAACTGGGCAATACTCCGGCTGTATGCCGAAAATGCTACATCCATCCAGCGGTACTGGAAGGGTTCGTGCTGGGCGCCCTGGCCGAACTGCCCAAACCCAGGACCCGCAAACGCTTGCGCGCTGAAGAAGTCGGATTGGCGATGTTGCTGGAGAAACTGGCTTCAGAACCGACGAACTGACCTGTCTATTTTTTGCACGATTGCAAATGGCTTCTATAGTTGATCTGTACACAAATCAGCTGCGGTGAGGCCATGGAAGACATTTTCGTCATCAAGCGCTGCAACAAGATCGTCATTCATGGTCGTCGTGAAGGAGAAAGCAGTCACCAACCGCCTGACGCCGCCTTCTGGTACCGGATCGCCGATACCCGCACCAACGGCTTCATCGGTGACGGCTATGACCGTGAAGAGGACGCGCGGCATGTTTGCCGACAGCTGAACGCCAGATCACAAATCACGGCCCCACAAGGCTGATGACCCTGCACGTGCCTTTTACGGGTCTATACTGAAGTGAGCTGACGGACCAGCGCCCATCGGTAGAAAGCTCGCTCCCAGCGGGCTTTTTACTGCCCTGCCAGGTGCCTTCAACGGAGGTGTTTCCCATGTCCGAAAAAGAGTCCATCACCACCCTGCTCACCCTGCTTGATTCCCGCCAGGTTCGCTTGGCTGCGGCGTGCAAGGAAATCGCCGATTGGGTCGATCATCAAGGCGGACATCCGACCGCTCTGCGAATCCGCGATCGTCTGAACGATATCGAGAAGGATACGCCGCTGATTCGCAACACCTTGTCGTCGCTCAAACCTGTCGACCCACCTCTGCCTCGGTTTAGATAATTTGACCCGGGTAGTCGATGCGCGACACGGCCTGATGCGGGACACGTGATCGGCGACGATTTCGTCACCGGGCATGTGCCTGCCCGACATTTCTGCGCATCTACCCCCACCCAGCCAGGCGCTGGGATTTTTTTGTGTCCGATTCAGACAACGAACGTCACCCATCACGTGAGGTCAAACAATCACACGTCGCAAAGGAGACGTTTGATGGTCACTCACTTCAAAATCAGCGGGCACCTGGCCTGCGGTCATAAAGGTAGCAATCTCACCTCGACCCGCGAACTCAACCGGGTGAAATGCAGGAGCTGCCGAAACACCGATGTATACAAGGAAGCGCGCAAAACCGAGCGCAATGCAGCCCGGCGCGCAGCGCGCAGAGCCAAAGCCGTTCATACCGTCAACGACTGGCGCCGGAACTGGACTGAAAGACTCACCGCCATGACCGGCCTGCAAAGACTGCCCCGCGGGTTCACCGGCCAGCCATTCGTTTAGCCCTCAAGTTCGGCGCATGATCTCTCGTAACGACATGCGCCTGAACGCTTCAACCAACTCGCGCCCTTCCTGCGCAGTACAGGAGATAGCCAAGCGCATCGTCGCTTCGCCCAGGTGCCAGATTAAAAAAGCGGATGCCTCAACCTGCTGTTCATCACTTTGGGGATACACCCGCATTATCGCCTGAGCCAGTATTCTCCCGGCAATACGGCTCTCCTCCAGTTCCAGTGCCAGCAATTGTTTATCGGCCTGCATGCCAGACCAGATGTCACGCATCGCCGGCGTCGCCAGCACTATCTCGTAATACTCATCGAGCAAATCCGAGTAGGCCGACTGCAACCCCTGCTCATCCTCGACCGCCCCCAACGCCTGCTCGATACAGCGACGACTTTGGACGTTGTACCGCTCGGCCAGTGTGCGAATAACGGCGCTCTTATCGGGAAAGTACTGGTAAAGGGAGCCGATCGAAATTTCGCAGCGCTCGGCAATTTCACTCATCTTGAGCTGATCGCTGCCCTTGCTGGCGATCAATT
The DNA here is from genome assembly GCF_050739655.1 of Pseudomonas sp. GTDB lineage: Bacteria > Pseudomonadota > Gammaproteobacteria > Pseudomonadales > Pseudomonadaceae > Aquipseudomonas. Next base: position 18,933 of record NZ_JBOIBY010000399.1, read on the forward strand.
GCGTCGCTACGGCGAGGATGCGCTCCTGTCGCTCGCGGCTGCGTTGCTGCGTAGGGTTACGTCGAGACGGCTCTGGAGCCGGCTGCTCGCATATTTCAGTCGTTTTCTTGCGCACGGACGTGCTTCCCGATCAATAACATGACATTCACTCACCTTAGCACCGCCCCTCCTTCCACCCAACACTCCCTTCCATTCGTCGCCTTCGGGGCTACCTCAATTGACGGAAAAACATGAGGGTCTATCATCTTTTAAACATGAGTATCACTCACATTACTGATGGAGATGAACGCGATGAACACCACTCAGCAGACCTATCTGATTCTCGGTGCCACAGGAAAAACCGGACGGCGTATCGCTGAACGGCTCACCCAGTCAGGCCACACGGTGCGACTTGGCTCTCGAAGCGCCAACCCGTCCTTCGATTGGGAAGATCGTTCGACCTGGGACGGCGCACTGGATGGTGTTCACGCCGTGTACATCTCCTTCCAACCGGATCTCGCGGTTCCCGGTGCCCTGGAAATCATCCAGGCATTCACAGAGCGGGCGGTCCAAAGTGGTGTCAGCAAACTGGTGCTGTTGTCGGGTCGCGGCGAAGCGGAAGCAGAAAAGGCCGAGCGAGTGGTTCAAACCAGTGGCCTGGACTGGACGATTCTGCGCGCCAGTTGGTTCTGCCAGAACTTCAGCGAAGCTCACTTTCTGGAACCGATCCTCCAGGGAGAACTGGTACTGCCCGTCGGCAACATCGCAGAGCCGTTCATCGACGTGGAAGACATCGCCGACATCGCTTTCGCGGCACTGACCCAACCCGGGCATTCGCGCCAGTTGTATGAGTTGACCGGTCCTCGGGCGCTCACCTTTGCAGAAGCGGTCAATGAGATCGCCCGGGTAACACGTCGAAACATAAGTTTCGTCGCCGTACCGCCAGACGCCTATCGGGATGCGTTGACACAGGAACAACTGCCAGCCGGGTTAATCGATCTGGTCCTGTACCTGTTCACTACCGTCCTCGATGGCCGAAACACTGCGGTTGCCGATGGTGTTCAGCGAGCATTGGGACGACCTGCGCGAGACTTCACCGACTATGTCCGTCGTACAGCGGCTACGGGTATCTGGAGCGTTGAGGGTTAGTCCGACGTGAGGCCATGGCGACAACTCGCTTACTGGACTAGGGTCTGTTTCGAATCGAACTGCGGCGCCATCATTGGCGGGAAACAGATCAAGGAGGGAGCGATGTCATCCAATCGTAGTGCCGAACAAACCTATCGCCAGTGGTCCAGCCCGATCCTGCTGGAACTCAAAGAACGAGAGCATCAACTGGCCCCGTCAGACCGGGAGGCGTTGCGAACTATTTTGCTGGAAAGGCGGCTCATCAACAGTGGCAATCCCACCGGTGAGGATCGGCGCAAAGCACTATCGGACAGCAATGACAATCATCGATCCGTGTGAAGGAAGAACAGCATAGGAAAGGAGGAATTTTCGCCCCGGAAACAAACAAGGGTTTGCATCAGCTTTCGCTCGCAAACCCTTGATTTAAGATGGTGCCCGAAGCCGGAACCTAATTTGACCTGAGAAACACCGTAGTTATTGAGTGGAAATAGATATAGCAAAAACAGATGTACTTTTTGATGTACTTTTTTAATGCTCCTGGTCACTTCACCGTGAACTTTGCTTTCTGATCGGCGAGGAATGTCCCGAGGGCGTTTGCCAAGTTCGGAAGCGTGACGGTAGTAGAGTCGAAGGTCCTCACGGTGGTGCTGATTGTTGGTGCATACGCCGGCTCGTTTTGTGCGGTATTAAGGAATCCGTTCTGTGCGAAGTGGTTTCGGAACTGGTATTTGACTGCGGCGTTACCACCATCGATTCGGAATTTCTTGGTGGTCGTCGTACCGTAGGTTCCTTCGATGTGCCAGCGGTTGCGCGGATCAGCGTCAAACACCAGGTAGTTGCCTGCGCCATCAGCCGTAGGGAACTTGATCCCGTTGTTGCGGAAATAAACGGTAGGGTTTGCGAGCTGGCTCGGAATGCCTGCTGCTGTTGGCGCGTAGATCAGCACCACGGCGCGGCTGTCGTCTGCAGTGCCGGATAACCCACAGTTGGTCAGGTCGTTGTTGTCGAACTGCATATCGCCGTAAAGCGAGGTGGCGATACCATTCTTGGACGCTGATTTGATTTTGTTGTCTGCGATCCGTCCGGACAGATCTCGGCCAAATATCCCGTAAATCCCGCCGTCGATATCGTTGCCAGAGACATCCACCTCGACACACCGATCGATTGAGATTGAGTTGTTGACGCAGTTCCGGGACACGTTGTGCTTGATCGATGCGCCGTAGTTGTAGATCTCGCGACCATCCGACAGCGAAGAACTTACGATCAACACGTCATAACCGTTCGCTTCGAAATTATTGTTGTGAATGACCGTGCCCTTGCGAAAAGTCAGTGGGTCGACAACCCACTTCGACGAGTTGAACGCTGCGTCAGAGTTTGCAACCACGCAGATCCAGAGAATGCTGGAGAATCGAACTTTCTGCCCGACCGTGTACAACGTAGACGCCACCCACAACGACGCCATGTTGAATCCGGAATAGTTCTCGAACTGGGTTTTAATGCCGCCCTGGTAGCAGTTGCGGATGGTGTTGCCGATGGCCATCAGCCCGTCATTCTCGATGCCGTAGAAGCCATGCTGCCCAAGACATGGGCCGATATCGTTATTCATCAGCTGGCAGATGCGTGTCTGCACCGACTGTATGCCGAACGCGGTATCGCGAATGCGGTTGTTGAGGAAATAGTCCTCGTAGATCCAGCCCAGTGCGTTGTTCTTCGGCTGACACATGATCCCGAAGTCAGAACCGTTGCCCTGATTACCCTGGCCAACTGGATCGATGTATGGGTAGCCAATGCCTTTGATGTCGCAATTCTTAATGGTCTTGCGCGTCACGCCCATCATCACTACGCAACCGCCGGCATGATCCCTGCCGCGCAAGCCATCGACCACGATTTCATCGCCGCCGTCGAAGTAGACCGCCGCTACCTGGTTGTAGCTTGAGCTGGCGCCGTTGTACTCGCCTGCCGCCCCACCGCGCCCATAGAAGCGACCACGGCGCAACTCGGTACCAAGGTGCTCCGTGAAGCGCAGCGTCTGCTTGAAGTTCTGCTGCTGGTAGATGTTGGCGCCCTTCAGGTTGATCTGACAGTCAGTTCTGAATGGAAACAGGATCTGCCCATTGATCAGATAATCACCCTCAGCCTTGAACTTGCCGCCACTGGGCAACGCATTTGCCGCTGCCTGCCATGCCGCTGTGTCAGCCACCGCGTTACCCACACCAACCGGCCCGGCCACAGGGAACTGCTCGGGACGAATGATCTTGCCAATGGTTTTTGAGAGAGGGACGCCTGCATGGCCCACAACGTCCGAGCCGGCAGCGCCTGCGATATCCTGCACAACGTGCGGAAGACCATCAGCGCCGGTGATATAGACGTTCGCTGCGTTGTTGATAGGGCCAGTGATGGCGCCAAGCAAGCCGGCAATGTACGTCTGCGCATAGCGCTTGTTGACCGCGTCTTGAGGGTCGATCGGGTCGCCCAGTTCGGCCAGGCGATTACCTTTCGCACGGTAGGAGCCAAAACCATCGATGTCGTTAACGCCGAGGATTGGTGAGCGGCTGCTGTATCGGTCGAGTTGTTTGAGCGCCTGCCAGATGCGGTCAAAGTCGCGGTTGACCGTACCCGCAAGCAAGTCGCCGTTTTCCTGATAATCAACCAGACGTTGAAACGGAACTTCGAGCTGTAGATACAGATCGCCAGTTGGCGCTACGGTAAATGTAATTGAGCTGGTGGGGCTCCCCACGCCTGTATGCGTATACCCGGAAGTCACAAGGACCCCATTCAGATACACCTTGAGGTCGCCGGCTTCGATCACCAGGAACGGCACAGCATAAATAGTTGAAACACCGTTGGCTGCGTAACGCTTATCGGTAGGTCCTGGCTGAACTGACATCTGAAAGCCCCTTTGGTTATCGCGGGCTAGTAGTCCACCTGAACCTCATGCACGCCCGCATCTGGGCGCCAATCGTCCCGCCGGGCCTCTGTCGGTTTCCCGACTATTCGCCCAATGCGCACAGGGGTTTGACTGATGGCACCGGAGCCGGAGTCGATGTAGTCGTCGTCCTGGTCAGTGAGTGCCGGATTGAAATCGCGCATTTGGTCCCAGATCGTCCGAAGCACGTCGACGTGAGCCCACATGAAACGGGCCGAGAGTGGCGACTCGAATGCGTCGAGGATGCGTTTCTGTTTGTTGGTGCTGCTGTGCTCTTCCCCTACCCCACAGCCTATGCCTTTGAGCGCTTGTTTGAGGATCGCCGGAGCAAATCCCCCTGGACCGTTGGTCTCGATGATCACCCGCGGGATCTGGTACTGAATCACCAGCTCGCGAATCTGGTGTACCTGGCCACCGTTGATCCTGTCCTTGTCGTCGAATTCGGCGATCTCACCGGTAAGCCCTTTTGCCAGGTGCCAATAGAGTTGGCCACGCGCGTCGGTGAGGATCAGCGAAAAAGCCGAGGCGTCCGACTTGATCTTCCCCAAAGAGCAGTCCCAGTAAGCGACGGCGCCGACGATCTGCGTTGAACCCAGGTACATGGCCGCCGCGTTGTTGGCGTAACGCATGGTCGGCTGGACGTCGTAGGGAATGATTCGGGCCGGGTCCAAGCGAACCTCCGTGACGGGCTTCGAGTGGAGCTGGTACTGCGAGTCCCATTCGTTGATGGTGCGGGTTTCTTTGCGGCGCGTTTCTAGCGTCGCCATGTCGAAGCGCTCGGGCCAGGCGCTGCCGGCGTAGCAATCGACCAACGTGCCGGGTGGTGTAAAGAAGGCAATCCCGCTTTTCGTTACCTGATAATCCTTGCCAGCCACCAGCACACGGGCGTGCTTGCCGATGCCGGAGAACACCACGTCGGGCACAAACGGCACGTCGTAGGCCACCAGCTTGGCGTCCTCGATCCGGTGTTCCTGGGCGAACATGCGGATAGTGAGGCAGTCGGCGCCCATGCTTTCGAGTTCGTCGTACAGGCTGTCGTGGGTGTGCGGGGTGCCGATGTACAGCTTGGAGCCACCCGGCACCAGAATGTGAGTCTGCTCACCCAGGCGGTACCGGAGTTTTTCCCGGGCTTCTGGCGTCTGGATGTTGCGCGGCACCTCGACGTCGTCGTTCTGGCACTCGTCCGCACGGGCTGACGTAACGTTCGACAAGATGCCCTTGGCGAACATGCTGGCGTTCCGGAAGTCCGCCGCACCTTCGACCCACCATTGTTCTACGGTGCCCTGGTTGGGCGGCAGCAGATGGCGGGTCAGCGGGTGGTTGCGAATGACGTTCTGCGTGTCCCGGCTGGTTTTGTAGGCGGTGGGGTCCGACTCCGACTGGTGCAGGATCCGGTCGGTGGGATCGCGGTAGTAACGCCAAGCGTTGTAGATCGCCAGCAAGGTCGACTTGCCGAAGCCCCGAAAGCAACGCAAAACGGCCAGAGGCCCTTTAGCCTCCAGCCAAATGAGCGCACGGACGTGGATGTCTGGAACATCCCAACGCATACGCTTTGCCCAAATCAGAAAGAAAACCAGCAGGCTTACTTTCTTGTCCGGGTCAGTGGACATTCCCGGCCTTCTGCATCCGCTCAATGATTGCTTGGGCTTCGCGCTCGGCGTGCGCCAGTTCGCCGTCGAGTTCGTCTACTGCATGGCCAGCGTCCGGCGACGGCTTCTGTCGGTTCATCAGGCCGGCGATGTTCACGACCTTGAGCAGCAGGGTCATGGTGGCGGCCGCGTTCTTCTTGCACCAGTACCGGTTGCCCCGCTCTTCCTGCGTGAGCTCGGCCGGGGTCTTGCCGTCACCGGGCCAGTTGTGCGGATCCACCTCGTTGATGACAACCTCGCCCAGGCGTTCGCTCAGGGCTTGTAAGCGGGTGATTTGATCGTCACGCATATCAGCGGGCTCCTACGGATGCGCCAAGGTTTGGGGCGCGATCCGGGGCAGCGTCGCCCGGTTCCCACCAATACGATTGCTTGAATTCCTTGCGCGCGCGTTGCTTCATGCGGCGCAGGTACCCGGGCGAGAAGTAATCCTGCAGCTGGTTGAAGATCAGATGATCCGTGGCGGCCTTCGTGTACCAGAGGTTCGCCGCGGGCAAATGACTCTTGGCCAACTTCACCAGCTTGGCGCCGGTCTGGTTGACCTCGCCGGCGGCGGCGTTGTCCTTCAGTTTGAACACCTGCTCGATATCGCCAGCAATTGGGCCGCCCAAGGCAGCCAGCGGCGAGCTGCCACCCTGCGAGTTATCCGAGAACAGGAAGTCACCGTACAAGCCCATCGCCCCACCCTTGAGCATCGACGCAATACCAAAGCGCAGACCCGGCACGCCCAGGGTTCCATCGTCGGTGATGTCCTTCGGGTCCCTGCCGCTGGCCACCTCGTTGAGCTGAATAGCCATGCCGCCCAACACCGTAGTGCTGGCGACCAATGTGCCCAGGTATCCAGCCTTGCCCCATCCTTCCTGAGCCATGCCGCGTGCAACGTGGCGCATGACCATGCCGATGGAGAAGCTTTTGAACTGCCAGAACGAGCGCAGCAGCTCACCCTTGACGGTGCCGCGTTCAACTCCGCCGTGCATCATTGCCTTCTCGCGGGCGCCCGGCTCAATGATCGCCATGTTCGTTTCATCCAGCACGGCGCCCAGCAGCTTGGTGGCGGCCTGATCCTTCAGCCGTTGTGGGGTTGTATTGAGCTGCTGGGCCATCTGCACCAGGTCGGCGTTCGGGATGCGGTAGATGCTATTCGCGGTCAGCACCGTGTCGCCCACACCGCGCCAGTCCTCCGGCTGCGCCAGGCGCCACACGGCCCAGTCGGTTTCGGTAACGCCCTGGCCAAGCAGGCGCTTGCTGTCTGCCGGGTCCATGGCTGCGATGGTCGGGTGCCGGCGCGACATGTCGCCGATGGTGTCCATCATGGTGGCGCCGAATGCCCGCTGGGTGCCGGCGGTCAAGGCGTTGAGTCCAGAGGCCTGCATCACCTTGCTGGCGGCTGTCTGTGAGAACTTGGAAACCCGGCCCGATATCTGCTCAGTGGTGCCAAGGCCGTCGGCGCCCCAGCGGTTGAGGCTGCCGATCAGTTGGTTCAGGCCCAATCCAGCACGCTGCGCCATGCGGCGATCCGTGGCGCTGGCCGGGTTGAGCATGCGGAGTTCATTGGCGAACACCTTCATCACCGGCATACCGTTCATGGAGGCGGTCAGGCCCAGCGTTCCCTGGTCGGTGACGGAGGTCAGTACGGCAGAGCCCAGGCGACTGGCAACGTTGAGCGCCCGGTAGGTCTCGAACCCATTGGCGAGGGCTGCGGATGCCGGCGGCTCGCGGGTGCCGGCAACCTCTTCGTAAAGGTGTTCGATCTTGCGGCGCTGCTTGGCGACCTTGTCGGCCTTCTTCGGATTGGCCTCGATCGTTGTCTTCTCGCCGGCGTCGAGGAAGTAGCGCATCTGGTTGTTCGGGTTCGGGCCCAGGGATTCGACCAGGGCGATATCGCGGGAAGCGCGGTCAATGTGACCGATCAGCAGTTCCAGCAGGTTGCGCTCACCGTAGGCCTTCTGTGCAGCGATGAATGACTCGGCATCCTTGTAGTGGATCTGCCGCGATTCGCTCCCACGATTGGCGCGCATTCCGTTGCCGGCGACATTGCCGGGCTCGAGCTTGTTCACCCCACCGGTGGCCAGCGTCGTCCAGGCGTGATTGAGGAAGTCGGTCAGCTCGGCATCGTTCATCGGCGAGCCGTCTTCTTTCATGTACTTGGCGCGGTTCGCCCATTGAACATGGTCACCCACCCACTTGGCCTGGTCCTTGGCCACCTTCACCTGCGAGTGATCGCGCGGCATCGACCAATCATCAAGGAAACCCACGTCGCCGCCGGCACGGTTGAAGCGCTGGCGCAGCTGCTCGGCGGTGTCCTTGAACTGTTTCGCGGCGGTCTTGGCTGCTGCGTTGCCGGAGTCCTCGCCGTGCAGCTCGCGCACCAGCGCAAGGTTGCCGGCTTCGTCCTGAAACAGGCCCATGAACTTGCCCTTGGTCACATCGATGACGTCGAGCATGCGGCTCAGTGAGTCGTCGCGGATTGCCCGGGTGGCCGACTCGATCGATAAAATGCCGCTCTTGCCATCGCTGGAGAACGCCAACAGCCGGTCGAGCCCTTCAAGTGGTTGGTCCGGGAATCGCTTCATGTAGCTGTCGATGCGGTCGTGGGCCATGATCGTCAGGGCCACGCGCTTTTTCTTGAGCTGCTGCTCGTCCACCAGTTCCTTGGCAGCCTTGGTGGCGGCTTCGTTCAGGCGGTCGGCGGCGGTCTTTGACTGCCAGGCGGGATCAGACTGGGCAAGCTGACGCATGTTGCGGCGCAACCGGTCTTCGATGCCCTGGATTTCCTGCTGGTTGAGGGATCGGCCAATGGCCTGGGTGACGGCTTTAATACACTCGGCGCGCATGGCCTGCCTCCTGTGGGAATGGAGGCAAGCCTATGGGGCGGGGATAGACGGTTTCCCGACTATTTAATCTGTGGCTGTGCAGTCATTCCCACGGTAGGACCAGGTGGCGATTTTTCCGTCTGCGATTTCAAAGGTGGTGGTGCAGCTTAAATTGATGTTCATGGCTGGCGAGCCGCCGTAACTATTGGTGTACGCGGTGTTTCCAACCACATTGGTTTGGTAGGTAGGAGCCTGGCCAGGTACGAAAACGTCCCTATCGTTGGAATAAACCAGAAATCGATGCCCGCTGGTTTCGTAGGCTTGTTGCGGTGGCCCCCATTTTCTGACCAGATTCAATTCATCATCGCCAATCCAGGTATTAAGGATCTTCTCGTAGTTTGCAGTCGTGGCGCAGGCGGTCAACACCAGTGTCAACGCAATAATTGAAAGCCTTTTCATCGTTTCCCCTTTTGGCACTGCGCCACTATTTTCCAGCATTCAATCAACACCACGCTGCAAGAAGCAAGCGGCAGCAGCGGCAAAGCCTCTGGATTCTTCCTGCGCCCTGACGACATCGGCGTCAGCCTGCGCCAGCAGTTCCCTGGCGGACACGGTGATCGGGTTGCCGTCGGCGTCCATCGCGCCGGTGGCCAGGCGCATGTCCTCCATGCGGTTCAGGATCTCGTCTGCAACCTGAATCTCTGGATCTGATGCAGGCTTGCCCTGTGCTGTCTCGGTTTCTGGCCCTTCTGATGCAGGTTTGGCTGGTTTTAATGCATCTTTCGGCGCTTTTGATGCAGCGGCCGGGGCTGCCGTTTCCGGTTTTTCCACATTTTTTGAGGCGCCAATATCCAGCGGCTTGGCCTGCAACGTCGGCTCGGCGCGTTCGATATCGTCAAGGATGCGGCGGATTTCCTGTTGCGCGACCTGGGCCATAGTCAGTTTGGTGTTGGCTTCAGCCACGCCGGCAGCGAGAGGTTTTTTCTCGAACCCCTGCACGATGGCGTCGGCACGCTGATCGACGCGGCTTTGGTACCGCTCTGGAACTTCGCCACGGCTCAAGGTATTCAAGTCAGCACGGGCTTGCTCGGCGGTCCGGTTGCCGTCAAGGCGTTCGGTCAGAGCGGTCTGGCGGTCGGACAAGTCAAGGCGTTCGGTCTCAATGGCCTCGCGGGCAGAAGCCTCAGCCTGTTTGCGGCTCTGGCCCTGCTGCTGGAACTCTTTCGCCCTGGCTTTGAACGTATCGTCCAGCCCATCAAGGGACTGCTTGAGCGAGCCCAGCTCGGCTTTCACGTCCTTGACGTTGGGCAAGATGCCGGCCGCTTCCTGCTCCAGCTCTGTGCGGATGGTCGGTTCCAGATCCTGCCGCGCGGTGGCCAGCGCAACGTCACGCGCTGGGGCCATTGGAGCAGAGTCAGTGCTACGCATGAACTCTGCAGAGTGGATGCTTTCTGGCAGGACAACTGATTCGCCGCGGCTGAGTTGAGCAATAGCTGTGCGGATCGCGTCTTGGTGCGCCACTGCTGACTTGGGATTGATGGGTGCACCTGGTGCAGTATCGACATCGGCGTGCTGATAGGTACGCTCGGCCAGCGATGCGTCCACCTGTTCAGTGGTGGGGCGGCGCATTCCGGCCCGGCCGATGCCAAAGAAGGCAGCACCGAGGATTGCATCGGTGGCCAGCGCTGTGCCGTCCATGGCTCGATACTGGGCAGCCTGAGCGTGATAACCACCGCTCTCCAGCAGCGCGGCCGTAGCGCCACGTCCAGCAGCACCCAAGCCAACGTTCGCTCCTACAGCTATGGCCGCGTCACCAAGTACCGGGCCGACGAATCGCGCTGCCGGCATCAGCGCACCAATGCCGGTAGTCGTTGCATCAATCACGCCTTTCAGCGTGGCGGTGGTTTCGTCCAGACCTTCAGCAACGCCGACCTGCTTACCCGCGTACCCTGCAGGTGCACCAGCAGCAACAGCGCCACCAAGAGGACCGGCAAGCACAGTGCCCGCCACCGTGCGCGGCAGGATTGCGGCGGCTTCGCTCAGGATTTGCCCAACGACACCCACTTCAGCAGGATCAGGACGCAGCAGCTCAACAGCCCGAGCTGTGTCCTTGCCGATAGCATCCGCCCGGCGTGCAGTGTCGGTGTTGATCTGCTCAATCTGCTGGTCAGCGTCCTGGCCATCCAGCACCGTGCTACTCAATCCAAGGGCCATTGCCTGATCAGCGCCAGCCGCTTGCACTACCAGCGACTTGGCGGTGTTCACGCCTTCAATGCCGCCCCGCACCAGGCCCTGCCCGACTGCGTCATAGATGCCGGTGAACGCGCCAGGAGCAGGCTTTTCAGCAGTACGGCCAAGGCGTTCGTCCTGGCTCAGGGCTTCGTTTTCTTCGACCAATCCATCGAGCCATGACATTAGCGTTTGCTCCCGTACTGCTGGGCCTGGTCGTTGTGAAGCGATTGCGCGTAGGCCGTCGCATCGTCGGGGTTGTCGAATTTGCCCAGGTGCTTACCTGTCTTCTTGTACGTCTTGATTGCCTCTTCATTGCTCATGATTCGGCCATCATCGCTGACAGTGGGGATAAGCACCTCGCCGTCGTCGATACCAATGGAAATAGTGCGAACGGTGCTGATTGAACCATCGGCGTTCTTGACCACTGGGCGAGCGTTCAGGTCAATGTTTCCCTTCTCAACCATCCCCTTGGCATCTTTGCCGAAGTCAACAGCCTTCCGAATGCTCGGCGGTGTACCCCTCACGCTCACCACCATAGGTTCGTTGGTCGCCGGATCAAGCTGCACCCGGCCGGCGTTGAGCAGGTAATACGAGCCTTCCTTGCCCGGTACCGGCGACAGCGGCATGTCTTCGAGCTGGCCGATAGGCAGCTTGCTGCGCTGGGCCAGGCCGACCAGTTCGATATCGACGGTCTTGCCGAATGCCTTGTCGCTCATGCCATACGGCTTGACGACCTTCGCACCGCCCCGCTCGGCGATGCCACCGGTTGCCAGGGCGACTGCCTGCTCGGCCAGGTCGCTGTCGATCTCAGGTTGCGCACCGTCGTGCTTCACGCCCTTGGGGCCAGCCATGCCCGCATACAACGACTTGTAGGCCAGATAGGCCTGTTCACGCTGCGGTGTGCCGGGAGTCAGCGCATTGCCTACGTGCTCGTCGAAAGCCTCGCGGAAGAGGTTGTCCTTCGGCATAGGGGTCGACTTGTCAGCCAGCACCTTGGAGCCAGCCAGCAGGGTCTGAGGCACGTTGGTGCCGTCTTCGCCCTTGAGGTTGCGGAACTGCGCCATGCCCGCCAACACGGTGATCGGCTGATCGGCAGCAAGCGGCTTGATGGCTGCGGCGTAATCCGACCCCGTTGGGGATGCTGCAGCGATGGCCCCGAGCAATTGCAGCTTGGTGCCGTCATCCGCCTGGGTGAGCAACGAAGACAGCATCTGCTGTTCCTCAGGCTTCCAGGGGCTGCGCGCCACCTCAGGCCCATAGGCCTTTCGCACCGAGTTGACCACGTCGAAGCGGTGGGCGATCTGCTCGCCAAGCTTCGCCTGGCCTGCCGGTGTGGTGATGCTGGAAACATCCAACGGCTCAACGTCGACACCGGTACGCATGGCGTTGAAGGTCAGCGGGTTGTCGCGCAGCAGTTTGGTGTTGTTGTCGATCGCGGTCTGCAAGCGGGTGACGTTGGCCTGCTCGGATACGCTGGCGCCGGTCTTGGTCATCTGTAGGCGCTTCTGGTCGACGTACTGCTGCTGCACGGCAATAGGCTGCCGGAGCAGGTTTTGCACCTCGTTCATCTCGCCGATGCGGGTGTTGTACTCGCCGGCAGCGGACGTGCCAGAAAGCCCAGCTTTCCAGCGCTGCTGGTCCGCCGGAGTCGGTGGAATGCCTGTCGCGGCCTGGCGGTCCATCTGGGTAAGGATCCGCTCAGCCTTCATTTCCCGCATTTCAGCCTGGCGCTGCTGGTGTTCCTTTACCTGAAAGATACGGCCGCTTACCGTGTTGAGCAGCTGGTTGCGCTTTTCTGGATCCAGCTTCTTGGCGTAGAAACCGTCCTCGGCGGTGAGGTCGTGCTCCACCTGTTGCAGGCTGCCAAGGTTTTCGCGGGACTCGATAACACGCTGGGTGGCGTGAGTGGTCCAGTTGCTGTCCTTGAACTCCTGTTTCTTGCTGGTCCACGCCTCACCGAAAGCCAGGCGCCCCGCCACATCGATGTCCTCCGCGTCCATACGGGCGTTGATTTGATCGACGTTCGCCCCGGGCATGGCAGCGTCCTTGCCCAGCATGTCCATGCGCGCCACCAGGTCGCTCTGTGCCGATGCGATCCGGCCCTTGGCCGAAGCCTCGCGCACACGGTCAAGGCCACCGATCTGGATACGCTTGAGGGAGTTGCCGATTTCACCCTGCGCGGCTTCGTCGAGCCCTGGCGTTTCCAGCGCTGGAAGCTTCGATACTGCGGTGTTGTAGGCTTCCTCCGACTTGTCATAGCTGAGTTTGCCGGTGCGCATCTGCTCGTCAAGGTCGGTCGCGATGGTCTTGACCTGCGATTCCCGATCGATCAATGCGTTGCTGGCCTTCACACGCGAGAGCGCACGGTCTTCCTTGGTCTGCTGGTCAAGCACGTCGAGCGCCGCGCCCTGCACGGTGGCTGCGGCCTGCTGGGATGCCCGGGCCTGCGCGCTGGTATCCAGCGTCATCACGCGGTTCTGAGCGACGTCCTGTTGCACTCGTGGGGTGGCGAAGTTGCCAAGCGGAATAGTTGCCATCAGCCATTACCCCCTGCTGGTGCGACGGTGCCGTTTCTGCCAGCGGCCGATGCCTTCCAAGCCATACCGGCCTGAGCGCCAGACTGCAAAACGGTGCCGATGGCCTGCGAGTATCCGGCGGCCTTCGCCTGCGAACCCGCAAGCTTGTAGTTGCTTGCGTCAGTATTCAGCCGGCTGGCCTGATTGCGGCCGTTGAAGATCGTAAGCGCGGCATCTTCTTCGGCGTTGCCGGTGATTTCCTCGTTGATGTTCAGCGCCGTACCGGCACCAACCTCAACACCGGAAGCGGCGAGAGAGGCGTTTGCCTCGCTGACTTGGTTGCGCGCCAAGCGCCGAATCCGATCAGCCTGGACCACTGCCGCACTGGCAGCGGTGTCGGCATCAAGTTTCGCCTGGTCACTCTGGGCTTCAGCGTTGAGGTTCGCCTGCTTGCCGGACTGGATGGACGAATAGGCCGAATAAGCCGTTGCACCTGCAACCAGGGCATACGCGGCCATTGCTGCTGTAACAGCCATATCAAAGCTCCTTCATCATGAGAGGACCGAAGTGATTGAGCCCGCACGACTGGTACAGTCGGACGGTGCCTTCGACGTTTAATCCTGTGCCGATACCCATGTGCAGCTGCTTGGCGCCCCTGAGAATCGCCCACTGCTCGAAGGTCTTGATCAGGCGGGTTGCGGTGATACCGCTGCGCCGGCTGGGCTCAATGAAAATGGAGTAGTCATAGGCGATCAGATCGTCACTGAACCACTGATCGGTGATGCCGCCAGCCATGCCCCCGACCACCTCGCCCCCGACCTCAGCCACAAACACCACACCGCCCAGGCCGTTGATGAGGTCGTGCAGAAAGCTGGCCGACTTCTCAGGGCTGTAGGCCATCTTCGAATAGTTGCTGGTGGCATGCAGAATCGCCCCGAGCTCAATAAGCCTCGGGACGTCGGAGTGCTTGGCCGGCCTGATCATGTCGGTTCCTCAATCGTTGATAGTTATTTTCTTGATGACGTTGAGCAGGTGGAACGGCAAGGGCTGATCCTGCTCGATGACCAGCGAGGCCTGACCGCGCTCCCACCCGAGGTTTTCAAGACGGTGGACGCCGGTGAAAAGAATCGGTGGCTTGTCGAGGATCTGCGGCCCAAGGTCCCTGAAGGCGATGGTTTGGCCATTAATCTTGCAGCCGATGGTTTCAAGAAAACGTAAAGTTATTTCGCCAATACGCATGCTGTTGCCCTGGGCGCTGCCGGTACCGCCCTGCACTTCCGGTGTGAGCGTTTTGATGGTGGTCTTGAAATGCAGGCCGATCTGCACGGAGAAGGCTTTGCGCGGCAAGGTGACCTGGCCGCCGGTGACGACCTGCTGCTGCATCACTACACCGTCCGCCACAATATCGACGGTCTTGCCTTCAAGGTGGTCCAGTCCGCCCCACACGTCCGAGCCTGGCCCGCTGGTGGCATTGATCCCGCAATCGACACGAACGCCTGGGGCGAAGCGCTCGATGTAGCGAACGTTCTGGCCATTTACGGTCCTGCGTACAACAACCCACACCTGGTCGCCGTCAGCGCTTGGGATCGATGCAGCCGATTCGAATGCACCGTCTGTGATCTGGCGCGCCCAGCCGATAACGTCCTGATCCCGGTCAACGGACATTGTTGCCATGACACCGTCCGCGCGAACCATGAACAGGATCGACTCAGGCTCCTGCTGATAGGCCATATCGACGATGCCTGACTTGGTGGCGTGCTCTGACAGCACCGACATATCAGGCGAGCCGAAGGTATCTGAGTCGTACTTGTAGGCCATGGCGCGCAGCTTGCGGTTGGCGCGCTGGACGAAATACAGCTCGTTGCCGATGCGCACCGGTCGCACACGGTTGCAGCCGTACACCGACGGGTTCTTCGCTCGGATGTTGGTCGGAGTGATCGCTTTCTCTACCCCTCCGCTCACTGTGAACTCACCGCCGTAGGTCAGCGGTATCAAGGCATTGATCTGGCCCATGTGCAGGACGGGGTTGATCTGGTCGGAGGACAGGTTGTACGACAGCGCATCGTCGTCCCTGGTACCTAGCTCGAAGTTCAGGTACTCGCCGGTGCGCGATTCCCAAATGGTTTGCGGATAGTTCGTCGAGCCGGCCATTGCGAGCCGCTGCTCGAAAAGCGTGCCGGTACCGGGATAGCCGTCGATATCGTTCCAGACCGAAGCCTCGAGCGACCAGGCATTCGCAGGCGAAGCGACAGCCGAGGTCGGAGCCGTGCGGATGATGCCAGATACCACTGTGGTGCTGGTGTAGGCGATGACCTCCAGCAGCCCGCCGTTGATCTTGACGAACTTGCCGATATCGTCGGTGCGCCAGCCAGCGGCACCCAGGGTCATACTCACAGAGCCGCCCACAGGCGTTGCAGCGCTCAGGGTGTTGGTGGTCTGAGGCGAGCCCTTGAGCGACCACGACGGACGCACTGCTGCGGTAAAAGCGTTGAGGATGTCGACGGTGGCCACGTTGGCGTTGGTTACGCCAGTGATCTTGGCCACACCGCCGCCCGACCAGATCTCACGCCCCACGTCAGCAGCCAGAAACGCAGACGCTACTGCGGTTGCAGTGCGACCTGAACCCACAGTGGGAGTGCTGAAAGTGATTGCCGATGTGAAGTCGATGCCCTTTTCGTCGAACGGTTTGGTTACGAAAGGCGCCGGGGCAAGGCTCCATTCCGTATCTGCCAGGCGGCGCAACCTGTAGGTAGGCACCCTGGCGTTGAATATGAACATGGTGTCTGCACCCTGAACGTAGTCGGTCCGCTCCAGCACATCATGGGTGTATGGACTGACCAGCTCGACACCAGTGTAGGTGCCGTTCGGGTAGTAGATGCGCACATAGAGATCGCCGAACTCGCACATGTATGCCTGTTCGGTGTTGAAGACGTAAGGGATCAAGCGGGCTTTCTTATCGGCGAACTTCGCCGGAGCAACCTGCAGCGTGCCGTCGCGGCGTACTGCACCGCCGTGAATTACTGGCCAGGCGTTCTCGACCTTCTCGGCGCCGTTCTGGTACCGAGCGATATCGACGCGGCCGAGCATACGGGGAGAGATTTCTCCCGCTGTGAAGTTGGTTTGAATCAGCGTCAAGCGAGCCATCAGCCTTGGCTCCCGAATCGGGCAGCGAGCAGGCGCTCATCACCCAGGGTCTGTGGGGGATCTTCCTGCCCATCTGCGGCGCGGGCACGGCGCAGCATCATTTCAAGCTTCTGCTCTTCGCCTGCCTGTTTCGCTGTCGACTGTGTGATCGGATAGGCCAGCACCGCGCACATGGCTTGGGTGACGACAGCCACCAGATTGGAATCCCAGGTGCTCTCGACCTCGTTGCGGAACACGTAGCGCAGTTCAAGCACAGTGGTATCGGCCTGGATGCTGCGTCCCTCGACGAGATAATCGATCTGGCAACCACCTGTGCCTACCTCCAGCACCCGCAACAGATCAGCTGGCATTTCAAAGGCATGGTGGTATCCAAAAGCCGGCGCCACAGCATCCGGGGCCAGGACGACACGCTTGATCGCACAGTTCCATGGGTGAGCCCGCAAGATGTCGTCACGCACCGTTGGGTAGAGGTTCGCGCAAAGCTTCGCCCGGTCCAGGTTCAACTGGTCCGCAAAGTCGTTGATGGTCTGCGAGCCCAGCATGAGCAGCGCGTTGGAACAGATCGATACACCGGTGGCCATGGTCAAAACCTCCAGATAAAAAGACCGGGGCACACGGCCCCGGTTAAATGTTTGCCTTCCTTGGCAGCCTGATGAATCAGTTCTGGCCGGCGTAATGCGCTACCAGGGTGATTACCTGCCCTGCCAGCAAGGTCGCACCAGCAACCACGGAGCGCAGTTCGCTGGTATCGGTGGCATCGCCAGGCTTGACCACGGTCACTTCGGCCAGGGCGCCGTTGGCGAACTGTGCGTCAGCGACAGCAGAGCCAGCAGCGGCGACCGAGGTCGCAGCCATGTAGCGTGCTGGAGCTACCGCGTCGCCCAGGTTGAGGGTTGAAGACGCGGTGCCGGCGGCAAAGTAGAACTTGGTGCCAGGCATCAGGCGTGCACCGAGAGGCAGGTAGCCCCACGAAATGACGTCTGCGATTGGCTGACCGCCGGCCGGCACGGTGTAGGTACTGATGAAGGTCTGGATGTCCGCACCTTGGAGGTTCGGCTTGACCAGGGTTTGCGGGTAAGCCACACGGGCTGCCGCGAGCGATGCGAGAACTGTTGCCATGTTGGAAGCTCCTGAATCAATGGATTGAGTGGTTAAACGCCTGCCTTACGGCTCGTTGCAGGCGATCTCGACCACCTTCTCTTCCTCGACCCGGACGGAGCCGATGGACATCTTGGCGTAGATGCGAACGTTGAAACCCTTGCTCGCGTCCTCGCCTACCTTGGTCATGATGTCGGCGCCCTTGCCCAGCGTTACGCCGGATTTCGCGTAGGCGTACAGGAAGCGAGTGGCACCGGATTTCGGGCAACGCTCGGTTGGGATCCAGTTGAAGCCCATCCACTTGCCGCGCACGCTGCCGTCACGCAGGAACTGGCCCGACAGGTAGTCCGAACTGGTCAGGGTGGTGTCCGCGAGAATGGCCGCTGCGGCACTGGCGCTGTAGAGCATGTACAGCTCTTCGCCCGCTTCCTCGTCCGCCTCGTTGGTGCGGAACAGGGTTTTGGCCTGGATGATCTTGGCCTTGGTCAAACCGGTACCGCCCACAGCAATCTTCTGCGCGGTTGGCAGGATGATGTTGCCGGTGGTGGAGCGGGAGTTACCGCCCAGCGATGCGATGATCACGTCGTCTTTGGCACGGTTGAGCGAGGAAACCATCGCCTTCACGTAGTCCGAAGTCGGGTCAACCAACATGCGGATCTTGTCCTGGTCGTCGACCATGTCGCCGTCTTCCCAGTCGTACAAGTCCACGTACCGGGTCGAGTGCGGTTGATCGTTGATCGGGGTGTCGCCGTGGCGCTGGGTGCGACGGGTAGCAGTACGCTGGCCCAGACGGTTGATCGACTTGGACATACCGACGATGTTCGGCTCTTGAGCAACTGTCGGCTCAAGTCGGGACATGGTTTGTTGTGCGACGTGACGGAAGTTGTCAGCGAACTGCTGTACAAACGCCTCGGTGATGAACTGGGACATACGATGCACTCCAATGCAGATAAGGGGGTTGCCTGCCGGGTGTCCGATTGCTCGGGCCGGGGTTCCTGGCGTGCATCGGCTTTGCTGCGCCTCGGGGCTTTCCGGGTATCTGCGTGCCATCGCAGGCCGGCCCATTGCTGGGATGCCTGCGATGTTTGTGCATGGAGGGTGTCGGTTTCCCGACTATTTGCTGCGGGGATCAGCCAAGGCGGGATTGAGGCTTGTTGTATTTCTTGTCGTACATCGCATTCAGTTCGGCCTGAACGCCCGGGCGCTTCGGATCGTGCGCAGGCAGCTTCTCCAGTTGGCCGCGCAGCTCGGCAACCTTGACCGCAAAATCAGCCTCGTTGACTTGGCCGCCGTTGATGGCGCTGTCTTCCTTGAGCTCTTTGCCGATGTTGGCAGTGAAGGCGATGAAGTCCGGGTCGTTGCCGTACTTCGACATGAGCGCCTCGAAGTTGCCGGGCTTGCCTGTCTCGCTGGCGAAGGCCTCGGCCGCACGGTAGGACGCACTGACGTTGGCCTTCATGGCTGCATCATCGGTCCACACGGACTTGAGCGTGGCGGTGCAGTCCTGGGCGGTGAGCTGGGCAGCACCGCCCATCAAGCCCGGGGCGGCCTTCATGTATTCGGCGATGACGTACTGTACCTGGTCATTGCTCAAGCCCTTGGCGTGGGCGCCCTTGAGGAACGACTGGGTGCTTTCGTCGGCCTTGAACTCGTCCCAGTTGAAGCCCTCGACGCCTTCCAGCTTGACCACGTATTCGTCTGCGGTCTTGGGCGGCACATCACCCGAGCCCATGCGGGTTTCGAGATGTTTGTAGGCCTCGGCAACCTTGCGCGACGATGCTTCCAGGTCAAGGGTACCGTCCTCTTTGTTGGTCCGATACTTCTCGGGGATGAAGTCAGTGGTTGGGACGCTGCCCAGCACGGACGGTGCAGGCGCAGGTGCGGGAGCTGGCGCAGGGGCTGGTGCACCGCCGCCAGGGGTTCCTTCTGGTGCAGCTTCAGCCATCAGCATCAGGCCCATAAACCGGGCAAAACTATTCTTCAAACGCATTGGTATCTACTCCGTTTGCTCTGTTGATTTGGGAAACGATGAACTCCAGCACGCGGCGCTGGCCGTCGCGCTGGTAGGTTTCGAGGACCGCATCAATCCCGCCCTTGACCACGGCGGGACGTGCGAACTGATTGGTCAGCGCGTCGAGGATCAACCGGCCTTCGTGGTGGTCCTCAAACACGCGCTTGTACATCGCTGCATCGACTTCGACTGCCATTACGCTGCTGCCCCTTGCTGTTTGAGTGCGGCCTCACTGGCCTGCTGCTGGATGGCCTGTTGTTGCTGCTGCTCCTGGGCCTGTTGATTGGCGGCGGCACGGTCCTCGCGGATCTTGTCGCGGTCGGCCTTGCTGCGCATGACGGACGACGGAACACCGAGCGCCTCGCCCTTGAAGCGCTGGGCCTCGTCCATGTCGATGTTGTCGAGGATCGATGGGTCTTGTGTCTCAGCAGCAATGGCGACGGCGCCGGCAACGAACGTATCGATCGCGGTGACTTCCTCCAGCTTCTGCGAGCGTGCCAACGGCGACAGGTAGCGCACGGTGAAGTTGCGGCCGGCCAGTGACTCAGGCGCAGCACCCAGCACGCCAGCGCGGTAGGCAATGCCAAAGCACCGCTCGATCATGGGTTGCAGGTACTCGGTTTGCAGGCGGCCATAGACCGGGCCCAGCAACTGACGGATCAGGTTCACGCGCACGTGCACTTCGGTGGCTGTCATCGCCGGGCCGTCCTGCGCCTGGAGCTGATCGGCCATCAGGATCTTGCGGATGGAGCCCTGCAACCGCGCGATCTTGGTCTCGGCGTACTGGAAGTTTGAGCCGCTTTGCAGAGGCTTCATGCTGTCGACGCTGTTGGCAACGATGATCTTGCGAGGCCCAACCTTGACGGTGCGCGGGTTCAGCACGCCGTCGTCTTCGGCAATCCACATGCCGGCGATAGCCAGGTCACCGGCTGCCAGGTCCATGCGGCAGAGTTCGTTCAGGGTGCGGGCGTCTGGCAGTGCATCGAAGACCGGCCCAACCGCGTACACGCTGTCAGGAATCATCATCCAGCGCGGCACAACCACCGGCATTTCGTGATAACCCGACTCGCTCACCAGGTGCTTGGCCTCAACCTCAACCTTGCACGAAGCGACCGGCATGTTCTTCGCCAGCCTGGCGCCAACCATGTACGTGCTGCGCGGATAAATCGCGTGCACGAACTTGACTAGCTCCTGCGGCTTGTCCTTGGCGAGTTTGCGGGTGCCCTCACTCACGTTCTCTTCGCCGAACTCGTTTACCGCCTGCTCAGCTGTGAGTTTGTACTCGCGGTACACGGTGTCGATCTTGCCGCCAGCCTTGGACGCCGAGGCGTACACGCTCGCGATAGGCCACAGGTCGAAGGTGAAACCGCCCTTCTCCATGTCCTGATCGATGTACAGGGCAAACCAGCCAGCGCACACAACGTCGATCAACCCCTCGAAAGCGGCCGCGTCAAAGTTGGATGCGTGGATGTTCTGCCAGAGGATGTCGGCTGAGTCGTCCAGCCACCGGCGTTCCTCGTCGGTCTCCTGCCCCACGTCCATGCCGAACCACAGCGAGTTCGCCGGGGTCAGGCCGGACATGATGCCGGACGACAGAATGCGGGCCGCGTCCGTGGTGGTCCCGTCGATGAGCCTGGCCTTGCGCATCTGCGCTTCCATGGCCGTGATCTGTTCCGTGCAAAAGCCACTGCCCCGAATCGGGTAGCTGTGGTCGAAGCAATCGCGCCAGACCGACTCATGCGGCAAGCGGAGAGACTTCAGCGTGCTCAGCGTTTTGGCGATCTGGGCTGCGTTCATGCTCCGAGGGTCCTTTTTCCTTGCTCAAGCACACTGCCGGCGGCGCCGGCGGACGACAGCAGGCTGCTCTCGGCCTTGCGCTTCTTGCGGGTGGCGGTTTCCTCGTTGGCCTTCTGCGCGGCCAGGTCGGCAGCCTTTTGGGCTTCGACCTGTGGGTCCGGCTGCGCAACCACCGCGGGCTTCTTCGGCTTACTTCCCATGGTGTTACTCCTTCACTGGGGGCTCAGGGCACAGCCAGCCGTCCGGGGTCAGCACGGGTTGCTTGAGCGTGGAGGCGTCGACATCGGTGGTCGCAGGGGTGGCCTGAGCCTGGGCGGCGTGGTCTTCCTTGCGCTCAGGATCCAGCTTCAACGGCTCGCCGCCATCGATGAGGCGGGCCAGCTCAACCTGTACGGCTGCCTTGTCGCCGACGAAATCGCCAACGCGTTCGCCCTGGGCGTCGATGACATGCCAGCGGCCGCCGGCGATGTGCTTGGCGACGTAGACAGGGGCCTGAGCCTGGGCGGTCTTCGACTCGTTGGCATCGGGTGTGCCACCGGCAGCGCCAGTTACGGCTGATGCGAGCGGCGTCATGGTGCCGAGCGGTTCGCCCGGCGTCTTGGGGGTAAGGTCTTCAGGAGCTGGCATGGTGCTGGCCTCAGTGATGGTTGTTGATCAACGAGGGCCAGCATCAAGGTGGTGGGCTGTCGGGTTCCCGACTATTTGCGAGGGAGGCAGGCGGTGGTGACGTAGTCCTGAAGCGCGCTCAAGGCACGAATGGCGTCGTCACCGTCGTTGGCGATGGTGACAATTCGTTCAGCAGCCGCGGGGTCAATGTCGGCTCGCGCTTCTGCATCATCCACGCGGGCGGTGCTGGTGGTGGCTCGCACTGCGGGACAGGTGGCGAGGACTGACAGCCGGTGAGCGCCAGTAGCGACAGCAGTACGCAGCTGCTGGTTAGCGGCCTGAGCATGGGAGAGCTCCTGAGTGTGTTGGGTATCGAGGTCGGCCAGCAGGCGCTGGGTGTTGCGGCGGGATGCTGCAGCGTTGTTCAGCGTGGTGATGGTGCCCTCGGCAGCGGTCAGGCTGGTGCTGACGTGGTCGATGCGCCACAGCGCCAGCAGCAGGCCGATGGCGAGTGCGGCGCAGATGCCGGCAAGGATCCTCATTCCAGCGCCCTGCGCACGCCCTCGACCAGGACAGCGTCGGGATAGGCAAAGCCTGCGTTTTCGTGGTGGATGATCGCTCCGACCATCGGGAGGAGGATGGCAGAGCTGCGCAGGTCAACGTTTGCCCAGGGCGTGACACCAATGGCCTTGGCCACGGACTCGATGTACGCCCGGGTGTTGTTCTCGTTGCTCGGCGCCCAGCGGCTGATGATCGCCTCGACGGTCTTGAGCCCGTGCTTGGCCTGGTACGTGAGCAGCAGCTTGCCCAAGGCGCGGATGCCGTTCTCTGGCGTGTCGAAGCGGGCAAAGCGCTTCTCAAGCACCGGGTTGGGCGGGAGCTGGCCACGCCACTTGTTGGCCTGCACGTAGTCGATGTTGCCCGGGTTGTTGTTGCGCACGCCGCGCGTAGGGGTTGCCATCAGTCCATCCTCAAGATGCGCGCCACGTTGCCGCGCGCCCGGTACACCAGCACCACCAGGACAATCAGCACGATCAGCAGATACGGGGAAACTTCGGGGGTAGGCTTGGCGAAGACCACGGCCATCAGGATCGACAGCCATTCGCAGCCTGTGGCAGCGGCCAGCGCATAAGCCAGCCAGGAGACGCCGGCGCGGTAGCGGGCACCGGCACGACGGTAGAAGGCGATACGGATGCAGATGGCGCCACAGACGCCCCCTGCAACGAGAGTCCATGGATCAACCATTGCGACTACCTCCAAATCTGTCGGCGAACCATTGCAGCCAGCCCGGCATCTTGCCGCCGCCGAACCACACCAGCAGGCTCATGCCGACTGTGACGCAGAGCAACGCGCCGAAGAACGCAACAAGGCCAGAGGACCTGGCCCACTCCCGACCGATCACCTCGTTGGCAACGTAGTAACCGGCCACCCATGACGCGATGAAGTAGCCCAGGCGGGCCAGTGGGGTCAGGTCCTTCGCGAAGACCACGAAGAACATTGCGCCAGCGAACGCCCCCACCACTGCGTTCACGTCAACACCAGGCGACAGGCTCGCAGCGGTAACGCCAATGATCCCTGCGCTGGCCAACACTGCCCCGCTGCTTGGCTCTGCCATTTGATACCTCGGAAAGAAAAACCCCGCACGGTGGCGGGGTCGGGTTATTCGACGAGGCAAGGATCGGTTGCGCGTGGTGTCGGTTTCCCGACTATTTCGGTGATGCCGACCAGAAGTCGTAGAGCTCTTGGGTGATCTTGCTGACGTAGGCGCCCTCGTACTGCTCGATGTTGTAACCCCGCTGGTCGGCCATCTGTTCGAACGCTTCACGCCCGCCACGGTAGCCATCGATCAGAGCTGGCAGCGCGTCAACGCCGTTGTCAATCACATACACCACGCCATTGAAGCCCTTGATGGTTCGCACCGCCTCACGCTTGTAAACGACCTCTGCAACAGTGACTACCTCCGGCACATCAGGGATGCCGAGTGCCGCACGACTTTTCGGCAGGGCGGCGACACGGATATGCGACACGCCCTCCAGTACCGCCATGCGCACGCCATCCTTCGGTCCGCCGATCAGCAAAACGTTTTCGTAGTTCATCGAGTTCATCCTGTGTTTAGGCTTTCGAGTGATAAGCCCACCAGTCGCCAACAGCGACCATGGGCAGTCTTGTGCGGTCGTTCCCGGTGATCTGGCACCAGAACGACACCAGGCGCTCTCCCTCCGTGTAGCGAGGTTCAGCGCCCTGTTTCCAACCCAACAACGTCGTGCGTGCAACTCCGATGGCGTCGGCAACCGACTGCGGGGAATAGCCGGTGCGTGACAGGGCCGTGATGACCTGAAACCAGTCAACCCGGTGTTCAACCCGCTGCTGGAGGACGGCCAGCATGATCAGGCCCCAAACGTGCGCGCACGCGAGGCAGAGAACCGTTGCGCATCCTCGGCCCCTTCCAACCCTTTGTTCATCCGGTAGGTCATTTCAGCGATAACGAATTCGAAATCCATAACCGGGCTATCTGACTCGTCGAAGTGGAACGGATGCACGGCCCGGCGGTACCCGAGCAGTGCCTCAGGCTCCCCCGGCTGTGACAGGTCGACGTCGACGCCGATCATCACCCAGCCGTCTACCAGCTTGCGGCAGGCCCATTGCATGACTGGCTTTTTCATGTTCTCCCCTCCCCAGGGTGTTTCAGTGGCAAACGGACGGCAGGCCGAGCCAGTAGAGCTGGAGGCCCATGTAGGTCAGGCCGCATACGGCGAAGTAGCAGGTGATCAGGACCGCATTCATGATGATTTCCCCTCCAGTGGAATGACTCGAACGAGAACGCCCGGGGTTTCGCCGAAGCGTTTGGACATGGAGACGTTGACGACCTGGACGTCATCCTTGAAAACGATGCCGTTGATGCCGTCGCAGATCGCTTTCAGGACGTTGTCCGCGTCGGGCTTCTTGGTGGGCATGACCAGGCCTTGCAGGGCCTCGGCGGTTTTCTTCTTCGACCAGGACGCAGCCACGGACACGATGATTTTCATTTCCACCAGCACTGGCCCGAGGATCAGGTCGCGGCCGTTCATGGCGGCCTGCGCTGCCATGGCAATCAGCGTTTCGTAGTTGGCGGTCTTCTTCGGCGTGAACATGCGAGCATGGCCACCGATGGTGGAGACCCGTGGCCTGCCCTTCCCCACGGCTTCACCTGGCACAACGAATTGGACTGGGTCGTGATCAGACATTGGGCTGTCTCCGGATGCCCATCTTGGCGAGCAGCAGTGCGCGGCAGGCCTTCGGGTCTTTTGGGATTTCGAGGGTGTCGACGATGCGGTCGGCTTCCTGGCGCGAGTGCTCGAGCTGGACCTGCTCGCGTGGGCGCATGCTGTCGTGACCGATGCCGGTTGCGATCCGCCCGTTCAATGGCTGACCGGTCTGTGCGCGGCGCATGACAATCGCGTAGTTGCGTTCAAAGCGCTGGAACAGGGCCTTGTCGCCTTGCTTTGCGGTCCTGAGGTCAAAGGTGCTGGTAGCTTCAGCAGCAACGCGCACGCCTTCGTGGCTGTACACGCCCATCAGCGCTTCGGTCCAAGCGTCCTTGATGCTCGGCATCCCTGGCACTTGCAGGCACATGGCGCGAAAGACGTTCGCCGGCGGCGGCCAATCGAACTCGTCTGGCTTTTCGACCAGGGCGTTCAGGCCGTTGGCGATCTGTGTTCCGTTCAAGCCCTTGAGAACCGATGCCCACGAATGATCCGGATCAGCTTTCTCGCCGAAACTCGCCGTCCAGCGGTGGCCGTACATCTCGGTCATCTTCACCCACAGCTTGTCCATGAGTCCCTGCGGCAGCCTCTCGGGCTTGTCGGTCGGCAATATGCTGCTTGACCCGGTCGACTGCTGAGCGAGGACCTTGCCGAGCAGATCGGCTACCGGCGTTGTTTGGTCGTCCATCGTTGGTTCTCCCGGCAGCCTGCTGGTGACGCAGGTCGCGTTTCAAATGTTGGGCAAGCGCGTGTTCCCACTTGGCGTGGGTGCGGTGTTCGTCGGGGGATGCAATCCAGAAGGATTTGAATTCGAGAAGCTGATCAGCCTGGAAGGTTTGGCCTGCCATCGCGTTCATGGTCAGCACGGCGCTGAAGGTTTTTTCGTCAGGCTGCCAATCGTCAGTCATGGCGAATTTGTTGCGCGAATCGAATTCGTCCTGCGCGCGTGGAAGTGGTGGTGTATCTCTTATCTCTTCTTTTCTCTTCTCTTCTATATTCGTTGCCTTCCCGTTCAACGGTTGCTCAACGGTCGTTGAACGTGCGTTGCGAGCCTTTGCCGGACGGGCCTTTGCGGCCTGCTTGCGAGCCTCGGCGGACGCCTTTCCTGCTGCAATTCGCTGTTCTTGCGTTGCGTGAACCGCTTCCAAATCGCGCTCAATTCGGTCGTGCACCCACTCGTTACCACGCTCGTTGAAGAATTCCGCTAACGACCGTTCAACGTCCGTCCAACGCTCGTTGGAAAGTCGTGTGATACGGGCCAGCCGGGTCACCGGGATAGGCTTTCCGGTCTGCCAGTAGTTGAAGATCAGCAACAGGTACGCGCCATGCTCTTCAGTGGTGAGGTGCATGGTGTCGGCCAGGTAGTCGGCGACGTAGAGCTGCATGTACGGGAGGGCAGCCATTGCTAGTCCTCCTCAAGCTGGTCGACGTGCTGGACGTGCTCCATCCAGCGCTTGGCCTGGTGGAATATGGCTTCGATATCGCGCTGGTTGAAACAGCGCATGTCGTTCGGGACGACCTTCAGCCCCAGCACCGCCAGGATCTGGCAGAACTGCTCAAACTTCTCCGGTTTCATGCGGCTGATCGTGGCTTCGTCGCAACCCACTGCAAGTGCGACTGGGGCGTTGCCGATCGATGCAAGGCTCTGCATGAGAACGGAATAGTTCTTGCGGGCCCTTACGGTCTGCTCTTGGTTCAATGGGTTCGTCGACATGATCAGGCCTCGGCCCGCTTGGTAGCAGGCTGGGAGGGGAATGGCTTCACCTCCTCCGCGCTAAGCGATCCGTCCTCATGCTCGATGACGAACACCTTGCGACCGGTCCGGATGGCTTTACTCAAGGCCCCTTGGGTGAGGTTCAGCTTCTTGGCTGTCGCTACCTGGCCATTTTCCGCTGAGAAATCAGCTAGCTCTGAACGTTTCATGGTGGTTAATCCGTGGAATGACTGGAGGGAGTATTTCCTGCGGAATTTATTTTGTCAATCTGCGGAATTTGAACGCCATCGCCTGCGGGAATAACCTCAAGTCATGAATCAGAAAAAACGCGACTTATCCGAGTGGGAAAAATCCGAATGCGCTGCCTTGAAAGCAGCAATTGAGGAATACAACCGTGCTCGCCCTAAAAGTGAACGAATAACTCAAGAGCAAGCAGGTGCCGCTCTTGGAATGAACCAAGGCTCTTTCAGTAACTATTTAAATGGAAGACTTGCACTTAACTTGGAGTTTGCTTTAAAGGTATCCAAGTTATTTGACATACCAATTGAAAGATTCAGTCCGCGCCTAGCGCAAGATATCGACGACATATCAAGCACAACCTCAAAAGCTTCCGATATAGAACATTATTTTCCATTACCTCTATTTACCTCCGAAGAAACACCTTCTTTAAAGAAGGTAAAATTCAGAGTGCTTCGTGATGTTGATGAAGTAGAAGACTTAACGATTTCTACTTCTTTTAAAACATCCAAAGTATTCCTGAAGCATCCAGTAAGAGTAGAGTCGCTCTCGCTGCCGCTTCACCAGAACGTAGCAAGCGCTTGCCAGGTGCGTTTAAAGCAATTGGTCGAGAAGCTGCAACAGGCCGTCGAACACGAACAGATAACAGAAAAAGATTTCGATTTGCTCGAATCGATGCTTGATCGATTTATGGATATGGGTACTCCGTACAAAAGGGAATCCAATGAACATTTCGAAAAGCACTGAAGCTGATAAAGCAAAAAGAGATCACGCCTCCACTCTTGGCTTAATCGCTTGGCTGACAAGCGCGGCTCTCTTGTTGTATCTGCACCACCTATCAGGCTACGTGAAGCCAAAATGGACAGCCGAAATTCTCGACATGCTGTTCTATGTAGTGGAGTTCTTTTGGATTTTCCTAGCCAACTCCTTCATCGACTTCTTTCACTACAGACTACTAAAAAAGTAGCTGGCTCCGTATCACTCATCTACTGACAAAACTAGCCAACTAGAGCACATCCCTGCATGCGCTCGCAGCGCATCGCGGGGTGCGTTCGCTCGCCTTCCAAAAAAGGTTTTCTCTTACACTCCCCCGCCTCTCTGGTAACTCCTCCCCCTATATCTCCCCCCACCGCTGGTCGTCGATTTGTCGATTTACACGCAAATTGGCGCTTTTTTCACGCCTAGCGGAATTATTATTTCCTGCGGCATTGACACAGAATAATTTCCTGCGGCAATATCAATCCCATGCCAGCCAAAACTGGCCGAAACCCGGCGAAAGCCACCGCTCTTTAGTGACACCAAGGCAGCAATGGTCCGGCCTCAATGGACCAGATGGGGGGCCTCCACCCAAGGCGCGAAGCGTAAAGCGCCAAGACTGGAGAGATCGCAGCCTGCAGGGCGTGGCGATCTGTTGAGGCCTCAGGCCTCCCGAACAAGTCATCGCCCAGTCCGCAGGTGGCGTGTAACAGCGGCCAGCAAGACCAGAGATTTTCACTGATGCACCTGGCGACGGGTGCATTGGGAAAACAACCGGAGCAAAACCAATGGTCAGCCCAGAAACAGCAGAACGCATGTGCAACAAGCTGGTTGAAAGCTACATCAACGCTTGCAAGCCCAAAGACATGGACGACGTGAGGAATTTGACGTTGAAGCTCATCAGCATGGCCGGCCTGGCGCTGGCAGCAACTCAAGGCAAAGAGGTGGCGGTTGCCCTGATTCAAAGCGTCGCCATTCATGTTGGCGAGAACGCCCACCGATCCCACGCGGAAATCATCCGCAGCCACTGAAAGCATCACCTCTGCCCATTCCTACGAGTGGGCAGACGGATGCAACCACCCGCCACTACGGAGGCAACCACCATGATTTACGAAGTGATTGTTGAAGGGTTCGTCCTCCAGGTGGAGGTGACCCATCTGGAAAACATCCCGCCCTGCTTCAACAACTGGAACAGCGACTGGGACTTCTACGGAAGCCGCGAGCTCGAGTTCAAGGTTGTATCGGGCATCTGCTACGACGAAGACGGCGTGCGGATGGATCTCCAGCCCTACTGGTCGCTGGCAGCACTTACCCAGCAGTACGGCCGGGAAATTGAGACGGCGCTGTGGGTGGAGATTGACGCCAACACTCGCCGGACACGGTGGGCTGCATGAGCCGCGCACACGAAACGGCGCTGGGCATGATCGATTCACGGTTTGCCCAGCTGCGCGCCGGCGACTCGTCGGCGCAACTGCATGCTGAAACCAGCATGGCGATCGAAATGGCCCACGCACTGGGCGCGATCGATATCGCCGAACACCGGCACTACGTGACTCGGCTGGATCGCATCTATCAGTCGCAGTCCGAGGCCTTCCTCACCGACATTCGGAGGTCAGCACCATGACCATCATCTGCAAGACAGTCCAAGAGCTCAAAGAGGCCCTGCACAAGCAGGGCTTTTTTCTGGTCTCCGATCTGCCCCGGCCGCTGCGCGTTGAAGTTCGCCGCGGCATGTTGGTTGCGCGGATGAAGCCATGACCACCAACCAGCGCTCCCGCCGCCGCGCGATCCGCCGGACCTCGGCCGTCGTCGGCTTCCTCTTCATCACCATCGTTCTCTTGGCCCCTGCAATCGGCGGCCTGATCACTCAATAACCCAACAACTCTCGAAGCTGCGTCGTGCGCGGCAAGGAAAACTCATGTCTGAATTAACGATCAAACCCATCTTCAGCCTGGCGCCGCAGAACATCGAAGAGGCGCTGAAGTTCGCTGACTTCCTATCTGCCTCCGACATTGTCCCAAAGGACTTCCAGCGCAAGCCCGCGAACATCCTGGTGGCCGTCCAGTGGGGCATGGAGTTGGGCTTGCAGCCCATGCAAGCAATGCAAAGCATCGCGGTCATAAATGGTCGCCCTTCCCTTTGGGGTGACGCGGTCATTGCCCTGGTCCGCAGCTCGCCGCTGTGTGAGTACGTTTATGAGACCGACGACGGCGAGACTGCCACCTGCCGGGTCAAGCGCGTCGGCGAAGAAGAACAGTTCCGTACGTTCAGCATGACCGATGCAGGTCTGGCCGGACTCAAAGGCAAACAGGGCCCGTGGAGCCAATACCCGAAGCGTATGCGCCAGATGCGTGCCCGCTCCTTCGCCCTGCGCGACGTATTCCCAGACGTGCTTCGCGGCATGCCGATGGCCGAGGAAGTCCAGGACATCCCCACCGAGCGCGAGCTCAACCAGCCCCAAGCCCGCCGGGCCGAAGAGCCAAAACAACTGCCGTCCTATCCAGACAGCAAGCTCGAGGAAAACAGCGAGAAATGGCGCGGGTTGATTGCCGGTGGCCGAACCAACCCCGACAACATCCTTTCAACCATCACCAGCAAATACACCGTCACCCCGGAGCAAATCGAGCGCATCCACGCCTTGGCTCCAATCGAAGGAGAAGCCACCAATGCAAGTGCATAACGTCCAGCAAGGCACGCCAGAGTGGCACGCCCTTCGCTCAAGCTATTTCACCGCTTCGGAGGCGCCCGCGATGATGGGTGCTTCGAAGTTCCAGACCCGTACCGAGCTTCTGGCCATGAAGAAGACCGGCATCGTTCCGGACGTAACCCCGCAGCAGCAGGCCGCGTTCGATCGTGGCCACGCTTCTGAGGAAATGGCCCGGCCACTGGTTGAGGAAATGATCGGCGAGGAGCTTTACCCAATCGTCGGTACCAGCGGCAACTTGCTGGCCTCAATGGATGGCGCCACGATGCTTGGCGACGTTTTGTTCGAGCACAAACTGTGGAACGAGAAGGTCGTTGCGCAGATCCGCGCCGGCGAGCTGGAGCCGCACTACTACTGGCAGCTTGAGCAGCAGTTGCTGGTCAGCGGCGCCGAACGCGTGATTTTCGTTTGCTCGGACGGCACCAAGAACAAGTTCGCTCACCTTGAATACAGCTCTGTTCCTGAACGTCGTGAGCAACTGATCGCCGGCTGGGCCCAGTTCGAGCAGGACCTGGGCGAGTTTGAGGTGAAGGAAGCCAAGGTCGAAGTGCTGGGTTCTGCACCTGATCAGCTGCCGGCGCTGCGCATCGATGTAACCGGCATGGTCACCGCCAGCAACCTGGATGCGTTCAAGTCACACGCCCTGGCTGTGATCGGCGATATCAACACCGATCTGTCGACCGACAAGGACTTCGCCGATGCGGATGCCACCGTGAAATGGTGCGGCGAGGTCGAGGACAAGCTCAAGGCTGCCAAAGAGCACGCGTTGAGCCAGACCGAAAGCATCGACGTGCTGTTCAAGGCGATCGATGACATTGCGGCCGAGACTCGCCGCAAGCGCCTGGAGCTGGAAAAGCTGATCAAGGCGCGCAAGGACATCATCCGCAGCGATATCGTGATGGATGCGGCGAAGGCCTTGCAGGCGCACATCGACCAGATCAACGAGACGCTGAACAGCCGGATACGGATGCCGAAGGTGCCGGCGAACTTCGCCGAGGCCATCAAGGGCAAGCGCACCATCGAAAGCCTCAAGGAAGCCGCCGATGCCGAACTGGCCCGCGCCAAGATCGAAGCCAGCCGCATCGCTGACCTGATCCGGGCGAACCTGAAAAGCCTGAACGAGCTCGCGATCAAGCACGGCTTCCTATTCCACGATGCGCAGGAACTGGTGCTCAAGGCCAACGACGACCTGGTCGCGCTGATCAAGGTCCGGATTAACGAGCACGACACGCAGCAGGCCGAGCTCAAGCGCCAGGAAGAGGAAAAGGCGCAGCAGCTCGCAGCTCAACAGCAGCAGGTCGTTGAGCCGGTTGTGCAGCAACAGACTGAGCAACCAGTCGTACAGCCAGCGCCTGTAACAGCCACGCCCATCAAGACGGCTGCACCGGTCCAGCAGCCTGCCGACGATGGCCAGCGCATTAAACTGGGCGACATCACCACCCGCCTGGGCTTCACGCTATCGGCCGAGTTTCTGCGCTCCCTGGGCTTCGAAGCGGTGGAACGCAAGCAAGGTGCCCAGCTGTACCGCGCCAGCGACTTCCCGCGCATCTGCTCCGCCCTGGTCCATCACATTCAGTCAGTGCAGAGCAATCAAGCTGCAGCCTGATCAGAGGACCCGGCCATGGCTTCTCAATCCGTTCTGGATATCTACGACAGCATCGAGGAATTCGCCGGGATCCTTGCCGCCGCTGAGCTTTATGCCAGCGGCAGCTGGGAAATGGATTTCGTCGAAAACATCCGCGCCAGCTTCAAGCGGTACGGCGCCCACACCAACCTGAGCCCGGCTCAACAATCGAAGCTTGAGCGCATCGCCAAGCAATGAGGACACTCTATGAAAACTGAACACTTTGAGGCCATCGAGCGCGCCAAGATGCACGGTGTCATGCCGTCGGTACTGGCTCATGAACTGCTGGTGCGCGACCTGGTCGAGGCTTCCATGTTCGAGTGGCAGAACATCGCCGCCCCATTCAGCAAGCTCAACGAAGGCCAGCGCCAGGAAGTAACCGACCGGGTGACCGAAAAAGTCACCACGGCGGTCTACACCGCTGTTTGGATCATTTCGTCCCGCAGCGTCGACACCATCCCGCTGACGGTCGCCGACGCCAAGTTCAAAGCCAAGAGCATCACGGTTACCGCGACCATCGATGCCCAGGACCCGAACCGTCACGGACTGATCGACGTAGCCGGCAAGCTTTGCCTGTTGGTGCTGGCCCCGAACGACTACGCCGAAGGCCTGGACAGCCTCACGGTTGAGCGCGACCAGCGCGACCTGCCGCTGCACATCAGCGAGTTGACCGGCAGCCTGTTCGACGGCAAGCGCTCGCAGACCGATGACGAAACCGCAGGCTACGATGACAACGTGCCCGAGGGCGAAGATCCGCTGTACAGCGACGCTGTCGTGTTCGTCATCGAATCCCGCCGCCCAAGCATTTCCGCCATCCAGCGGCATTTGAAGATCGGTTACAACCGTGCGGCTCGGATTCTCGAAGGCATGGAGCAGACCGGCATCGTGACTGCTGCCAACTCCAAAGGGGCCCGGGAAGTTCTGCGCCCGGTACTGACGAAACCGACCGGCGCCGATGAGCCGGACGGTCAGAAAACCCCGATCGATACCGCCAACGGTAAAGAGTTCGGCGACTTTACCTACGAGGATGCCGCCCAGCTCATCGTCCTCAAGGCCAGCACCAAGCCGTTCAAGGCTCACTGGGTGCAGAGCCGACTGGCCATTGATAGTGACCAGGTGATGGTCCTGCTGCTGCGCCTGCTCGACAACGAGGTTATCCAGCTGGACACCGAGGGCGCTACATCCCTGGACCACAGCTACAAGGTCATCGCCACCCTGGCCGACGTGACTTAACCCCTATCCCCGCAACACCACCAGGCGCCTAAGGGCGCCTTTCTTGTGCCTGGAGAAAAGCCCCATGAACCTGCTTACCCCATACGACACCGAAACCACCGGCCTCCCGCTGTTCCGCGAACCAAGCGACGACCCGCGCCAGCCTCACCTGGTCGATATCTGCATCCTGGCCTACGGCGCCGACGGCACCCTGGTTGATTCCTTCGAAGCGATGGTCCGCCCTGATGGCTGGGTAATCCCCAACGAAGTCGCGGTAATCCACGGCATCACCACCGAGATGGCCATGGACATGGGCATCCCTGAGTCCGAAGCGCTTGACGGCTTCATGGCCATTCACGAACGTGCCGGTCTGCGGATCGCCCACAACATCCAGTTCGACGACCGGATCATGCGTATCGCGCTATCGCGCTATCGCGGCAAGGACGCGGCCGACGCCTTCAAGGCGACCCCGGGCTTCTGCACCTGCCAGACGAGCAAGAACCTGGTGAAGTGCCCGCCCACCGCCAAGATGATCGCCGCCGGTTTCGGCCGCCAGTACAAGCAGCCCACCGTCGCCGAGGCCCTGAAGCACTTCACCGGCGAAGACCTGGTCGGTGGCCACCGCGCCCGGCCCGACACCGAGGCCTGCGCCCGCATCTACTTCGCCATGAACCCGCCTGCTCAGGTGGCTTGACCCTGCCCCACCATGCGCCGGCGTTTGCCGGCGTCACCTCTTGCACAAGGACACCGCCGCATGATGCTCAAGCGAACACTCAAACATTTCCATATGTGCTGCGGCCTCGGCGGCGGCGCCAAGGGTTTCAACAACGCCAAGCCCATCGTGGGCAACATCCAGGCTGAGTGGCAATGCATCGGCGGTGTCGACGTTGACCCGGCCGGCCTGCGCGACTTTCAGCGATTGTCAGGCGTGCGCGGCACCCTGATGGATCTGTTCAACCGGGACCAATACATTCGCTTCCACGGCAAAGAGCCGCCGGCGAACTGGTCCGAGACGAGCGCCGAAGACTTACGCCGCGCCGCGAACAACGAGCGTCCCGACGCTGTGTTCATTTCCAGCCCCTGCAAAGGCGCCTCGGGCTTGCTCTCTGAAAAGATGAGCCTAACCCCCAAATACCAGGCCCTGAACGAACTAACGCTGCGCTGCATCTGGCTGATGTGCGAAGCCTGGAAGGACGATCCTGTATCGCTGATCGTATTCGAGAACGTGCCGCGCCTGGCCACACGCGGCCGGCACCTGCTGGACCAGATCAACAAGCTGCTGGGGCACTACGGCTACGCCGTCGCGGAAACCACCCACGACTGCGGCGTCATCGGCGGTCTCGCACAGAGCCGTAAGCGCTTCCTGCTGGTGGCCCGCCATATCGAGAAGGTGCCGCCGTTCCTGTACGAGCCTGAGAAGAAGACGCTCAAGTCTGTCGGCTCGATCCTCGGCCGCATGCCACTCGCCGGCGACGTCGAAGCCGCGGGCCCGATGCACCGGGTGCCAGCGCTGCAATGGAAAACATGGGTGCGCCTCGCCCTGGTCACAGCCGGCAAGGACTGGCGCAGCCTGAATGACTTGGCGATCGAGGACGGTTACTTGCGTGACCTGGTCATCGTTCCCGAGTACCGCGCCGGTTACCTGGGCGTGCACGACTGGCGCGACACCGCCGGCACCGTCGCTGGTCGCAGCAGCCCAACCAATGGTGCGTTTTCGGTAGCAGATCCTCGCGCCAAGGCCGGCGCCCTGCAATACCAGCAGTACGGCGTGCGCAAGTGGGACGAAACCAGCGGCGCGGTCATCGGCGTGAAGTCGCCCGGGCAAGGGACGTTCAGCGTTGCAGATCCTCGGCCCGCAGGCGTACGCCACAACAACGTCTATCGCGTCTGCAAGATGGATTGCCCAGCCGGCACGGTAACGGGTGGGCAGTCGCCGAGTGCCGGCGGTCAATGCATTGCTGACCCGCGCCGAGCGGGTGAGGGTTTCGGCAAATACTTGGTTTCTCCCTGGGACCAGTCGACCGGGACCGTCATCGCCGGCAGCACCACCGGCCAGGGCGCCTTCGCTGTTCAGGATCCCCGACCAGGCATGAAACGCGTGAAAGGCGATGCCTACCTGACTGGCGGCCATTACGGTGTGGTGGGCTGGAACGAGCAGTGCGGCGCCGTCTCGGCCAGTGCTCGCCAGGACAACGGCCGCTGGTCTGTCGCTGATCCCCGCATGCCTGAAGCCAACGAGCGGCTGACATGCGTGATCGAAAGCCTCGACGGCACCTGGCACCGGCCATTCACCACGCTGGAGCTGGCCGCGCTGCAAAGTCTGGTCGAGCCGGAGGAACAGTTCGAGTTGGACGGTCTGAGTGATCAGGCCTGGAGGGAACGGATCGGCAACGCGGTACCGCCGGCCGCCGCTGAAGCAATCGCCAATGTAATGGGCACCACCCTACTGCTGGCCGCCGCCGGCGAAACCTTCATGCTCAACAGCATGCCTATCTGGGTTCGCCCGGTAGCTGTCGGTCTGAGCGTTTCTCAGCAACATACGCAATAAAAACGCCCCGAAAGGGGCGTTCATTTATTCGGCTTTCTGGCCGTTACCGACGCTTCGGCCACGGTCCAAGCCCCAATCAATGGCTTGCCCGACCGTCATGCCCTGCACGTTGTCCGTGTAGTCCTCAACGATTGGCTTTCCCTCAGCGCTGTAAACGCCAACGAATAGCTGAATGGTGCCGTCGCTTAGCTGCCTGCAACACGATTCGACAAATGCTCCATTCGCCAGCGTGTCCTCTTTACTCGTATACGACTGCCGAATAGCAGCCCACTCGAAGTACGTTTTTGTCCTTTGACGACTCTCCAAACCCATTGCTCTACCCCTTGCTGTAGTTGAGCAACGAGTAAGGCACAGGCTTTCAATTTACGCCAACCGGCAAGGTCCACAAATGAACTCAATCGCACAACAGGCGCTGGCCCGCGCCATGGGCAAAGCCTTGCCCGCTCCCACAGGTAAACCCCAGCAAACACGGGACTATGTCGGCACCGCCTCTGAATTTGGACCGACCCCGCTCCCACAGGTCGTGATCACCGGCCCAATCAACCGGGTCATGGAACTGGAGGGCAAGCGGTACGCCCTGGACTTCATCCAGAACCTCGGCGCCTCCATCAAGCGGGAGCCGATCCGGACCAAGGCCATTGCGGACCTCACCCGCTACGCCGTGCAGCAGCCATCCAGCCGGGCCAGCGGCGTCAAGATCGTTATTGATTTGTTGAAGGAGGCGTGATGCCCAAGCCATCGTTTGAATCCCGCGTCATCGCTGCCCTGGCCCGTCACGAACGCGCTGCAGGTGAGCTGGGCAGAATCAAGAAAGGGATTGTTGCCGAACTGGAGAAATGCCCAATCACCATCGAGGCCTACCAAAACAGCGACCTAAATTGCGACTTCATCAATGTCAGCGAGGAAGACCATAAGCGGTTGTGGGATGGATCTCGGGTTCGTCACCACCTGCACCAAGCGCTTCAAGTCACGACCGATGACGGCGGCGATTACGACCACGAGCGCAAGCTCCACGACTATGAAATACGCGCCGAGCTGGAAGGCTTGGGCTACGACGATAACCAGCCACACGCCTGCCCGCACTGCCTCGCGGCATGGGCACTGATCGAGCGACGGAAAGAGGTGCGTCACGAATTTGGAGTCGCAAAGCGCTCGCTTCGTCAACTGGGCAAGTCAGCAATTAAGGTGTCGCCATGATCACTCAAGAAGCTGCAGAAACACTCTGCGTCGAATTCGTCTCGAAGTACCTGAAGGACGCCACACCGTGCAGCGCCGAGGACATCGCCAACTTGCTGATGAAGCTGATCAGTGTTGCTGGCGTAACGATGTATCGCGTTGCCGGCCCGGACGTAACTCTGAATCGCATGATTCAGACGGCCGCGTTCTGCTGCCGCATGCCGGTCCCTGATGAGATCGTCGTGGAGAAGCGGCCAAAGCCGCAGGTGAAGCACTGATGACCGCCCCCATCCACGGAAAACTGAAAGCCAACTGCCCCGACTTCCCGACCACCTGCGATATCTGCCAGAAGATCCGTAGCCAGGGCAACCACGACAAATGCAGCAAGAAGCGCCAGGCCGAAGCGGCCGAGCGGCGCGCACGGGAGAAGAGTAATGAGTGAAGTGAAGCGTTACTACATCGGTAAATACGGGCTCGTCGAGGGTGAAGCGTTGGGCCGGCTGTCCGTCGTTCTGGCTGCCGACTACGACCGGGTCGTAGCCGAGCGTGATGCGCTGCATGAGCGCCTGAACGCCACTGACCAGCGGAACGACCACCTGGCCAACAAAGTGCAGTGCCAGTTCCCGCAGTCCTGCACCACCCGCTGCGACTGCGATATCCCCGACTTCAGCCCTGGTAACGGCAACAAAGCACGGCGCCGGGCTGAAACAATCCTCGGCTTCAAGGTCGCTGAAGACCCAACCATGGCGCCTGACACCATACGGCTCTGCAACTGCAACCAAGGCCGCCTGCCCTGCACCTGCAAAACAACAGCCTACGATGGCTTCGACAACGGGAGTGATTGACCATGAACACCGCACGCAACGATCAGCACGAAGAGCCGGTCGAATTCATCCGCCTGCCCGAGGTCAAGAAGCTGGTAGGCCTGGGCACCACCAAGATCTACACCATGGCGAGCGAAGGCCTGTTCCCGAAACAGGTGCCACTGGGCGGCAGGGCTGTGGCTTGGGTCAAGTCAGAGGTTCTGCAATGGAACAGCGACCGCCTGGCAGCAGCCCGTGGTCAGTCCTCTGACACCAGCCCATCCAAGTAATCCGCCCACTCCTGCATCATCACCCTTCTCTGTTCCACGTACTCCGCGTGGTTGTAGGTCTTACGGACCTTGCTCGAACCCGCGTGCGATAGCTGCGCCTCGATCCAATCCTCGTTGTAACCCATCTCGTTCAAGGCCGTTGAAATCGTGGCACGGATCCCGTGCCCGGTCAGTCTGCCTTCATACCCCATGCGCCTCAAAGCCATGTTGACTGTGCCGTCGCTGATTGGCTTGGTCGGTTCATGCCGACCCGCGATCAGCAGCTTGTAACGGCCAGTCATCTGGTGCACCTTGCGCACCTCCTCGACCGCCTGCCGCGACAGTGGCACCAGATACGGCGGCACCTTATCCCCTCCTTTTGCTCTGATCACCTTCTGCAATTGCTTCACTTCTGACGCTGGAATCGTCCACAGTGCGCCGTCCAGGTCGAACTGGTCCCACTTGGAATTGCGCAATTCGCCCGTGCGCACTGCCGTCAGCAACAGAATCCGGATGGCGCTCTTGGTGTAATCCTTGACGTCGGCCTGCTCCAGCGCTTGCAAGAACGCTTTCAACTCCCGCTGCCTGAGCATGGGGTTGTGCTTCTCGGGCGGCTCTTTGGCGGCAACAATGTCCAGATCGGCCGCCGGATTGACCTCCAGATAGTCGGAGGCGATGCCGAAACGGAAGATCTCGTTCAACCAAGTGCGGCACTTGCGGGCAACGTTGAGTGCCCCGCGCTTCTCGATCGCCCGCAGGCAGGCCAGTACATCGGCGCGCTTCACTTCAGCAATGGGGATTCGCCCTAGCGCCGGGACCAGGTCCTTGTCCAGATAGAGCTGCGCTTGCACGGCGGCACCCTTCTTGGCCTTGGCCCAGCGTGGCAGTTTGAAGGCGTACCACTCACCTGCCACGACCTCGAACGTCTTGATGGCGCTGGAACTGGCCGCCCGCTTCTCTTCCCGACGAGTGGTACGGGGGTCGACTCCCTTGGCAACGAGCGTGCGTGCCTGGTCCCGCAACTCGCGGGCATCTTTAAGGCTGATCTCGGGATAGGTGCCCAGCGACATGCGGGGTTGCTTGCCGTGCCAGGAAAACCGGAAGTGCCAGGACTTGGTCCCGTTGGGGGCGACGTACAGGGATAGTCCACTGGCGTCCGTGAGGGTGAAGCTCTTATCGGCCGGCTTGGCCTGTCGCACAGCGGTATCTGTCAGGGGCATTAGTACATCACCAAGTCAGTCGAACTGAGGAAGTGCTAGATGATGTACTAAAAATTTGCGGCTCGCAGCGAAAGAATGCGAAAGTCTACGCAATAAAAAAGCCGCTCAAGGCGGCCTTTTATATGGGTTTCGTGAAGCTTGGCGAAACCCGGTGAAACTAGAAATGGTGCCCGAAGCCGGAATCGAACCGGCACGCCCTTACGAGCGGGGGATTTTAAGTCCCATGCGTCTACCAGTTTCGCCATTCGGGCGGTAGCGCGGTGAATCAGAGGGTGGAAATATATACATCCCTTCCCCATGAAGCAAGTTCATGAGTGCGTTTTTAACGATTAAATTTTGCGACTCAGGAAATAAAAAAACTTCTTAAATCATGAACCTACAAAGCTTTTATCAAATTGATTGTCAGCATTGAGCAAACAGCGGAATACACATTTCCCTGCGGGCAATAAAAAACCCCGTAGATCATCGATCTACGGGGTTATTTATTAGTGGAGGCCGAGGTCGGAATCGAACCGGCGTAGGCGGATTTGCAATCCGCTGCATAACCATTTTGCTACTCGGCCTCAAAACATTTGTTGTCAGTAGCGCGACATCAA
The DNA here is from genome assembly GCF_050739655.1 of Pseudomonas sp. Classification (GTDB taxonomy): domain Bacteria; phylum Pseudomonadota; class Gammaproteobacteria; order Pseudomonadales; family Pseudomonadaceae; genus Aquipseudomonas. The sequence goes on from NZ_JBOIBY010000399.1 coordinate 58,930, forward strand.
ATGCGTAAAACTTGGAGCGGGAAACGAGACTCGAACTCGCGACCCCGACCTTGGCAAGGTCGTGCTCTACCAACTGAGCTATTCCCGCGTCTTGGTGTGGCGCATTCTATAGAAATCAGAAGCGCCGTCAACCCCTTGATTCAAAAAAGTTTTATTTCTTTTCAACGTCAGTCTTCAGATGCGGCCAGGCAGCGCTCAAGTACTGGACCATGGACCACAAAGTCAGGCCTGCGGAGACCATCAGCAGTGCGTAACCCAGCAGAACCCAGAAGGTGAAAGCCGACGGATTTGCCAAAAGAATCACCAGCGCGAGCATTTGTGCGGCGGTTTTCCATTTGCCAAGGTTCGACACGGCGACATGGGCGCGAGCACCAAGCTCGGCCATCCATTCGCGCAGGGCCGAGACAACGATCTCGCGGCCGATAATGACCGCAGCTGGCAGCGTGAGCCAAAAATTACCGTGTTCCTGCACCAGTAATACCAGTGCAACGGCAACCATCAGCTTGTCCGCAACGGGATCGAGGAAGGCCCCGAATGGCGTGCTTTGCTCAAGACGGCGGGCCAGGTACCCGTCCAACCAGTCTGTGGCAGCAGCAAACGCGAAGACCGAGGCGGATGCCAAGTAACTCCATTGGTAAGGCAGGTAAAACAGCAAAATGAAGATCGGTATGAGCAGGACGCGTAGAACGGTAATCAGATTAGGGATATTCATCGGCACAACTGGCTACGAGGTGAGGTGGCATTCTACTCGCTGTGCAGATTTGCATAAATCAACTCTGCGAGCTTTTTACTGATCCCGGGAGCTTTGGCGATCTCTTCGATGCTGGCACGAGACAGCTCCTGCAATCCACCAAAATGTTTCAATAAATCGCGACGGCGGGTCGGCCCCACACCAGCAACACCTTCAAGCGTAGACGTACGGCGGGTTTTGCCACGACGGGCGCGGTGCCCGGTAATGGCAAAACGGTGGGCTTCGTCGCGAATTTGCTGGATCAAATGCAGCGCCGGGGAATCGCCGCGCAAGGTAAATTCATGGGCGGCGTCATTCAGGTAAAGGGTTTCGAAACCCGCCTTGCGTGTTGCACCCTTGGCAACGCCGAGCAGGATCAGGTCAGGCACAGCCAGTTCATTGAGCACATCGCGGGCCATGGACAACTGCCCCTTGCCGCCGTCCACCAGCAGAATGTCCGGCAACTTGCCCTCCCCGTCTTTCAGCTTGCTGAAGCGTCGGGTCAACGCCTGGTGCATCGCCGCATAGTCATCACCCGCTGTCACACCCTCAATGTTGTAACGACGGTAGTCGGACTTGATCGGGCCTTCGGGACCGAACACCACGCAGGACGCCACCGTCGCTTCACCACTGGAATGACTGATGTCGTAGCACTCGAGGCGTTGTGGCGGCTCATCGAGTTTCAAGACCTCAGCCAGCGCGTCGAAGCGCGCCGTGATGTGCTGCCGATTGGCCAGGCGTGCGGTCAGTGCCTGCTCGGCGTTGGTCACCGCCAGTTGCTGCCAGCGCGCCCGCGTACCTCGAACTCTGTGGCTGATGGTCAGTTCGCGACCTCGCAGCTCATGAATGGCCTCCACCAGCGTCGGAAAGTCATCGTGCACCACGTTGACGATCAGTTCGCTCGGCAAGTCCCTTTCAGGACTGCTGACGAAGTACTGGCCCAAAAACGCCGCCATGACCTCGCTAACGTCTTCTTCAATACCCACCTGCGGGAAGAAGTTCTTGCTGCCCAGCACCCGACCGCCACGTACGCTGATCAGGTGGACGCAGGCACCGCCCGGGTTGACGAACGCCGCAATCACATCGACATCGCCCGTTCCGCCTTCCATGCTTTGCTGGTCCTGAACCCGACGCAACAATGAGATCTGGTCGCGCAATTCGGCGGCGCGCTCGAACTCCAGATTGATTGCCGCCTCTTCCATTGCGGCGGACAATTCGTCGCTCAGTGCATTACTGCGACCTTCCAGGAACATGACTGAGTGCCGCACATCTTCGGCATACACCTGGGGCTCAACCAGCCCCACACAAGGCGCTTTGCAGCGCTTGATCTGATACTGCAGACAAGGTCGCGTGCGGTTTTTGTAATAGCTATCTTCACACTGGCGAACGAAAAATGTCTTTTGCAGCAGACTGAGGCTTTCGCGGATGGCACCCGCGCTGGGATACGGACCGAAGTATTTACCCTTGGCCTTTTTCGCACCGCGATGGATGCTCAAGCGCGGGAACTGGCCATCAGAAAGAAAAACGTAAGGGTAGGATTTGTCGTCGCGCAACAGGATGTTGTACGGCGGGCGCCATTCCTTGATCAGCGTCTGCTCAAGCAACAGCGCTTCGGTTTCGTTGGCGGTAATGGTCGTTTCGACTTGGGCGATACGCGCCACCAACGCAGCGGTCTTGGGCGCCAGGCCGGTTTTTCGGAAGTAACTCGACAGGCGATTCTTGAGGTTCTTGGCCTTGCCGACGTAGAGCAGGCGCGCATCGCTGTCGAACATGCGATACACACCGGGACGCCCACTGACGGTTGACAGGAAGGCGCTCGGATCAAAGGTTTCAGTCATTTTCAGAGGCTGGCATCGACCATGCCGTGACGGACCGCCAACAGCGTCAACTCGACATCACTGCTGATCGAAAGCTTTTCGAAAATGCGGTAACGGTAGGTGTTCACGGTTTTCGGCGACAGGCATAGCTTGTCGGAAATAATCTGGACTTTCTGGCAACCAACGATCATCAACGCGATCTGGATTTCCCGCTCGGACAAGGTATCGAACGGCGAATCGTTGGTGGGTTGAAAGGATTTGATCGCCAGTTGCTGGGCGATTTGCGGACTGATATAGCGCTGGCCGGCAAACACCAGGCGGATGGCCTGGACCATTTCCGGCAAACCAGCCCCCTTGGTCAGGTAACCTGCCGCTCCGGCCTGCAACAGGCGCGTAGGAAACGGGTCTTCCTCGCACACCGTTACCGCGACGACTTTGATGTCCGGATGGCTGCGCAGCAATTTGCGAGTGGCTTCCAGACCTCCGATGCCGGGCATCTTGACATCCATCAACACCACATCGGGTTTCAGCTCACGCGCCTTGAGCAGGGACTCTTCACCTGATTCCGCCTGGCCGACTACTTGCAGGCCATCGATGTCAGCCAGCATTCGTGTAATGCCTGTACGAACGAGATCATGGTCATCGACCACTAGCACCCTAATCAAGCAGACACCTCGCGATATGGTCTTATTGAGTTGCCGACACCTTAGCAAAAAGCATCTGGTAGACCTAGCGCAAAGCAGCAGATAAAAAGTTTCAATTCATCTTGCAAACGCTTGTGGCCCGCGTGTTTCAGCGACACGAGCCAACGACGTCACGCTGCATTCTCAGCAAACACTGATCCCCACCCGCACCTGTAGTCCCTTTCTTTCATACAAAGCCCGCGCCGGGTTGATAGAACAACCTTCGATATCCGATAGCATTTTCTGATTGAATCCTCGCACCGGCCTCTAGTAAGCTCGGCGCATCGATCGGAGACAGACCATGTTCAACGCCCTTCCACAGCTTCTTTCCGTTAGCGCCCTGCGCTCGGTTGCGGCTGCCCGGGTGAACGACGTTTGCGCTCCGGCAAGCTTTTATTTTGGGTATTGGTTTAGCCACTGGCGCGCCTGATACCCACACGGCGCCCACTTTAAACGGGTCGCCACCAGAGAATTCTCAACCCCCGGTCGGCCTCCCGACCGGGGGTTTTGTTTTTTCGGCCCCAAATTTTTAGCGACACACCAGACATTCAGAGGATCAACACAATGAACTACGCCACTTATTACCGTTACGACATTTTTAGCGCCTGGCGATTTACCACCCTCCGTTCGGGACAGCCTGCCGCCTCCGATCGGTCACCTACAGGTGGCAAGCAAACACACCCAGCCAATCCGGCCAATTGTCGAACACCCCAATAGGGCCAAGCGCGCGGGAACGAACCCGCCGCCAGTCCAGGAAGCCTGAACATGAACTCGTCCGTCTCTGCTTTGCCACTGTCGACCCTGAGCCCTGCCAATGAAGCACTGACCCTGCGTCTGCCAAGCTCATTGCAACTCAAACAGCAATTGCCTCTGACCAACGCCCTTGCCCAGCAGGTCGTCGCCCACCGCCAGGCGGTTCGCGCGATCCTTAACGGTGAAGACTCCCGCCTGCTGGTCATCGTGGGTCCTTGCTCGATTCACGACCCAAAATCAGCACTCGAATACGCCGAGAACCTGGCTCGCCTGGCCGCCGACGTCAGCGACGAAATGTTGCTGATGATGCGCGCCTATGTCGAAAAGCCCCGCACCACGGTGGGCTGGAAAGGCCTGGCCTACGATCCGCATCTGAATGGCAGTGACGACATGGCCGCAGGCCTCGCCCTGTCCCGCGAACTGATGCGTGAAATGCTCCTGATGGGTTTGCCGGTGGCGACCGAATTGCTGCAACCCATGGCCGCGGGATACTTCGATGATCTGCTCAGCTGGGTCGCCATCGGTGCCCGCACCACGGAATCGCAAATTCACCGTGAAATGGCCAGCGGCTTGAGCATGCCGGTCGGTTTCAAGAACGGCACCGATGGTGGTGTTGCTGTCGCCAGTGATGCCATGCGCTCAGCCGCGCATCCGCATCGGCATTTCGGCGTCGACAGTCAGGGACACCCCGCCATCATTCAAACTCCGGGTAACGCGGACACTCACCTGGTGTTGCGCGGTGGTCATAACGGACCGAACTACGACCGCGCGAGCGTTGCCAGGATACACAGCGACTTGACCAGGTTGAAAATCCCGGCGCGAATCATGGTCGACTGCAGCCACGCCAACAGTGGTAAAGATCCGCTGCGCCAACCTGCGGTATTCAACGACGTGCTCGAACAACGCCTGCAAGGTGATCGCTCGTTGATCGGCATGATGATCGAGAGTCATTTGTTCGAAGGTTGTCAGCCGCTGAGTTCGTCGCTGAAGTATGGCGTTTCGGTCACCGACGGTTGTCTGGGCTGGAGCGAGACGGAACGACTGTTGAGCGAGGCAGCGAGTCGCCTGCGTGCCCAGCGCTGCCCTCAATAACCCAGCGTGCCATTGCCCACCCGCCAGTCCTCACGCCTGACTGGTTGGTGGCCAGCGGTTCAGGCCTTCGGGGAAAAGCGACGCCATCGAGGTAGGCCATTACCCACGGGCATTCGCAACTCGCGGAAAAGACGTCCGGACATTTCCGATCAAGGCTTCGTACACATCCGAGTTTTCGTACTTTTTCTATTCCCCTTTCATCAGCTAACAGCGGTTTTTTCATACATCGCCCCACCGTCCGCGTGTTTTAGAGTGAGGCTCAGGGCACCTCCTTGACCCCCTGAAAAAGGTAGAAACCATGCAAAGGAATGCAAACACTCAATATCCAATTTTGCTTGTTCATGGCCTGTTCGGTTTTGATCGAATCGGTAGGTTTGAGCTCTTCCATGACGTCAAACAGGCACTCAGAAACGCCGGCGCACGAGTTTTCGTTCCCCATTTATCGGCCACTCACAGCAACGAAGTGCGGGGCGAGCAGCTACTGACGCAGATCCAACGGGTGCTCAAAGGCACAGGTGCGAGCAAAGTCAACCTGATCGGCCACAGCCAAGGCGCACTCGCCGCACGCTACGCGGCTGCGGTTGCACCACAGTCTGTTGCTTCAGTGACATCGGTCAGCGGGCCGAACCACGGCTCGGAACTGGCCGACTTCCTGTGCAAAGCCCTGATACCGGGCAGCCTGCCTGAACAGATCGCAGAAATGGTCGCCAGCTTGTTCGCGGACTTCCTTTCGCTTCTCAGTGGCAACCACCGACTGCCACAGGACGCCGTCGCCGCGCTCAATGCCCTGACCACTGAGGGTGTAAGGGCCTTCAATGAAAAGTACCCTCAAGGACTGCCGAAAACCTGGGGAGGCAAAGGCCGCGAACTGGTCAATGGCGTGCGTTACTACTCCTGGAGTGGTGTTTTGCAGAGAAACATCCTGGATGAAGGGTTGAATGCCCTGAATCCGCTACATGCTTTTTTACGGGCGTTTTCTCACTATTTCATCAACGAACCGGAGCAAAACGACGGCATGGTCGGCCGATACAGTTCGCATCTGGGCACGGTCATCAAGTCCGACTATCCGTTGGATCATCTAAGGGTCATCAGTCAGCCATCCGGCCTGCCGACCAAAAACATCGACCCGGTTAACCTGTACATGCAGCACGCCGAACGGCTAAAAAATGCCGGCCTGTAAAAAACACCCGTCCCACGGCCGCCTGGAACGGAACTTTGAGAAGAAATAGCTCACTGAATCCGGTAGGCTCACCACTTTATCGAACACTGAAAGGAGTATTTCCCCATGGCTAAAGCCACTGCCCGCCACATCCTTGTTTCCAGCGAAGCCAAGTGCAACGAACTCAAGGCCCAAATCGAGGCTGGCGCAGATTTCGCCGAGGTTGCCAAGGCCAACTCCACCTGCCCTTCCAGCCGTCAGGGCGGTGACCTGGGTTCGTTCGGTCCTGGCCAGATGGTCAAGGAATTCGACACCGTGGTCTTCAGCGCACCCATCAACACCGTGCAAGGTCCGGTCAAGACCCAGTTCGGTTATCACCTGCTGGAAGTGACCAGCCGTCAGGACTGATCGATACCTGACGCCACTACGCAACGGCCCGCCTTTTGGTGGGCCGTTGCGCTTCAGATGCGTAATACGGCTGGCGAGGGACGCGCCGCTAGCGTACAAATTGTCGTTAACGACCACCCGGCTCTAAGGCTGACAATGCGACTGGCTTTCCCAACTTTGTTGTTCACTGCCGTGGCCCTGCTGCTGGGTGCCGTTGGTGTGAACGCTGCACCGCAACATGCACTGACTGTATACGGCGAACCGGCCAAGTACCCTGCCGGCTTCAGTCACTTCGCCTATACCAATCCGCTGGCGCCAAAGGGCGGCACGATGCGTCGTTCAGCGATCGAAATCGGGCTCTTCGACCATGTCTCGCCGTATATCGACAAAGGCATAGGCGTCTCGCAGGTTGACGGCCTGCTCTACTCGCCCCTCGCCCAACGCTCGCTGGACGAGCCTTACACCGTGTATGGCCTGGTGGCGCAGCAAATGGAGCGCTCGGACGACGGTCTGTCCTTGCGTTTCTACCTCAACCCCAAGGCACGATTTGCCGATGGCAAACCGATCACTGCCGAAGACGTGCGTTATACCTTCGACCTGCTGATGACCCAGGGTAGCCTGCGTTATCGAACCCAGTTTGCCGACGTCAAAGGCGTTGTAGTGGAATCACCACTGACCGTGCGCTTCGACTTCAAGACCAATGAGAACCGTACCCTGCCGCTGGACATCGCCACTTTGCCGGTATTTCCCGAGCACTGGTGGAAAACCCGGGATTTTGCCGGCGGTGGCGGTTACGAGCCACCTCTGGGCAGCGGCCCTTATAAAGTGGCCAAGGTCGATTCCGGCCGCAGCATCACCTTCGAGCGCGATGCCGACTGGTGGGGCAAGGATCTTCCCGTCAGCCGTGGCCTGTACAATTTCGATCTTTTCAGCATTGAGTACTTCGGCGATACCGACGTTGCCCGCCAAGTGCTGCGCGGCGGCGCCTATGACTACAATCGCGAGTTTTCCGCTACGGCTTATTCCATTGGCTACGAAAGCCCGGCCCTGAGCGACGGGCGACTGCAAAAGGCCCACTTGGCCATCGAAGCGCCCCAACCATCCCAGGGTTTTGTGTTCAACCTGCAAAAGCCGATGTTCCAGGATCGACGGGTACGTCAGGCGCTGGTCATGCTCTGGGATTTCGAATGGAGCAACCGGCAGATGATGCGCAACATGTACATCCGCCAACAGAGTTTCTTCTCCAACACCGACCTTGCCGCCCGGCAACTGCCGGATGCCGGCGAGCTGGCCATTCTGGAGCCCCTACGCGGGCAAATCCCGGACGAAGTCTTCACCAAAGTCTTCGAGGCGCCGAAAACCGATGGCAGCGGCATTATTCGCGACAAACAACTGCAAGCGCTGGAGCTGCTCCAACAGGCCGGCTGGAAACCCCAAGGCGATCAATTGGTCAACGCCGACGGAGAACCGCTGAGTTTCACCTTCCTGATCAGCCAGAACGGCATGGACCGTTTGTTGTTGCCTTATAAACGCACGCTGAAACAAATCGGCATCGATCTGAACATCCGCCGCATCGACCCGTCGCAGTACATCAACCGCCTGATGAGCCGCGACTACGACATGATCGTCACCGGTTACCCGGTCACCACATCGCCAGGGGGCGAACTGTTCAACTATTTTGGCTCCACCGCCGCCACCGACCCCGGCTCCAATAACTACATGGTGCTCAAGAACCCGGCGGTAGACACGCTGATTACCGGGTTGGTACATGCCAACACCCAGGCCGACATGTTGCACTACGCCCATGCACTGGACCGGGTGCTGCAATGGAATTACTACTGGATTCCCAACTATTACCCGCCGGGAACGTCCACCGTCTGGTGGAATCGCTTTGGTATCCCGAACGTGCAGGCCAGTAATGACGAAGCCATCGAGAGCTGGTGGGAAATGAGCACCACGCCTTTGACCAACCAGGAAATGACCGCCGAGCGAATCCGCCGTGGCAGACCCGGAGGACCGCACTGATGTGGGCTTACATTCTTCGACGACTGCTGCTGATCATTCCGACGTTGGTGATCATTCTTCTGGTCAACTTCGTTATCGTCCAGGCGGCACCCGGCGGACCGGTGGAACAGGCTATCGCCCATTTGCAAGGCATCGGCGGCGGCAGTATGGGCGGTGCTGTCGGCGGCGGTTCAAGCGAGGCCAGGCCCAGTTCACGCGCCAGTCGCGGCCTCGACCCGCAACTGATCAAGGACATCGAGAAACAGTACGGTTTCGACAAACCCGCCCACGAACGCCTGTGGCTCATGCTCACCAGTTACGCCCGGCTGGACTTCGGCAAGAGCTTTTTCCGGGGCGCCACCGTTACCGACCTGATCCTGCAAAAAATGCCGGTGACCATTTCCCTTGGCCTCTGGGCAACGCTGATCACCTATCTGGTGTCGATCCCGCTGGGCATCCGCAAAGCCGTGCACCACGGCAGCCAATTCGATATCTGGAGCAGCACCGCGATCATCATCGGTTACGCAATGCCGGCGTTCCTGTTTGCGATGTTCCTTATCGTGGTGTTTGCCGGTGGCACTTCGCTGAACTGGTTCCCGGTACGCGGGCTGGTTTCGGACAATTTCGACTCACTGTCGACCCTGGGTAAAGTCGCCGATTACTTCTGGCACCTGGTGCTGCCGGTGACCGCGCTGGTGATCGGTGGTTTCGCAACCCTGACGATCCTCACCAAAAACTCTTTCCTCAATGAGATCACCCGTCAGTACGTAGTGACGGCCCGCGCCAAAGGATTGAGCGAGCGCCGCGTGCTGTATGGCCATGTATTCCGCAATGCCATGTTGCTGGTGGTATCAGGTATTCCCCAGGCTTTTATCAGCGTGTTCTTTGCCGGGTCATTGCTGATCGAAGTGATTTTCTCCCTCGATGGTCTGGGCCGCATGAGCTATGAAGCGGCGGTTTCCCGGGATTATCCGGTGGTGTTTGGCTCGCTGTTCATCTTCACGCTGTTCGGTCTGCTGATAAAACTGGTCGGTGACCTCTGCTACACCCTGGTCGACCCGCGTATCGATTTCGCCGCGAGGAACGCCTGATGTTCAAGCTTTCTCCGTTAGGCCGTCGCCGATTCGAACGTTTCAAGAAAAACCGTCGAGGCTGGTGGTCGCTGTGGTTGTTCATCGGGTTGTTCCTGTTGACCCTGGGTGGCGAGCTCATCGCCAACGACAAACCCCTCGTCGTCAGCTATCAGGGCTCGTTGTACTTCCCTGCCCTCAAGCGCTACACCGAGCAGGAGTTTGGTGGACAGTTGCCGTTCCAGGCCGATTATCGCAGTGACTATGTCCAGCAACTGATCAAGAAGGACGGGGGCTGGCTGCTGTTCCCGCCCATCCCTTTCAGCGACGACACACCCAACTACGACCTGAACAAACCGGCGCCGAGCCCGCCTTCCAACGTGAACTGGCTCGGCACCGACGATCAGGCACGGGACGTTTTGGCCCGGGTGATTTTTGGCGCTCGGGTGTCGATTCTGTTTGCCTTGATGTTGACCTTTGTAAGCGCATTGATCGGCATCGCCGCTGGCGCCCTGCAAGGCTATTACGGCGGCTGGGTGGATTTGCTCGGTCAACGATTGCAGGAAGTCTGGTCCGGGTTGCCGGTGCTGTACCTGCTGATCATCCTGTCGGGCTTCGTCGAGCCGAACTTCTGGTGGCTGCTGGGGATCATGGCGCTGTTTTCCTGGCTGGCGCTGGTGGACGTGGTGCGCGCCGAGTTCCTGCGCGGGCGCAATCTTGAATACGTCAAGGCTGCCCGGGCACTGGGCCTGACGGATCGCAAAGTGATCGTGCGACACATCCTGCCCAACGCCATGAATGCGACATTGAGTTACCTGCCGTTCATTTTGACGGGTGCGATCTCGACCCTCACGGCGCTGGACTTCCTCGGTTTCGGCATGCCGGCCGGTAGCGCGTCGCTGGGTGAACTGATCGGCCAGGGCAAGCAGAATCTGCAAGCACCCTGGCTGGGGCTGACGGCGTTTTTCACCCTGGCGCTGATTCTTTCTTTACTCGTGTTCATCGGCGAAGCACTGCGCGACGCTTTTGATCCACGGTCTTGATACGGACTGTTGACATGACCAATCTCATCGAAATCCGTGACCTCAGCGTGGCCTTCAGCGGTCAGACCGTGGTGCGCAATCTTTGCCTGGACATCCATCCCGGCGAATGCCTGGCGTTGGTGGGCGAGTCGGGCTCCGGCAAATCGGTCACCGCCCATTCGATTCTGCAATTACTGCCCGAATGCGGAACCCAGACCACTGGCAGCATCCGCTATCGCGGCCAGGAATTGGTGGGGGCGCACGCCAGTAAGTTGCGTGAGCTGCGGGGCAACCGGATCGCGATGATTTTCCAGGAGCCGATGACTTCCCTCAACCCGCTGCACAGCATCGAAAAGCAGATCGGCGAAACGCTGCTCGTGCACAAAGGCATGGCCGGCAAAGTGGCGCAAGCGCGGATTCTCGAATTGCTGCATCTGGTGGGGATCCAGAAGCCCGAAGAGCGACTCAAGGCCTACCCGCACCAGCTGTCCGGCGGCCAGCGCCAACGGGTGATGATTGCCATGGCCCTGGCCTGCGAGCCGGAGCTGTTGATTGCGGACGAACCCACCACCGCCCTCGACGTCACGGTGCAGCGCAAGATCCTCCTACTGCTCAAGTCGCTGCAACGACGGCTCGGCATGTCGTTGCTGCTGATCAGCCACGACCTCAATCTGGTGCGCAGCATCGCCCAGCGCGTGTGCGTAATGAAGGCCGGTGAAATTGTCGAGCAAGCCAGCTGCGAGACCATTTTCACTGAACCCAAACATCCTTACAGCTGCGTGCTGTTGAACGCCGAGCCAGAGGGCGAAGCGCTGCCCCGTGATGAACGCGAAAAAGTGCTGGAAGTCGACGATCTGCGGGTGCAGTTTCCGGTGAGTGGTGGATTGTTTCGACGCAAGACTTATCTCAAGGCCGTGAACGGCATCAGCTTGAGCATTCAACGAGGCAAGACCCTGGGCATCGTCGGCGAGTCCGGCTCTGGCAAGTCAACGCTTGGGCAGGCAATCTTGCGGCTTCTCGATTCCGAGGGAGGGATCCGCTTCCAGGGGCAGGCGCTCGACGGCCTGTCGCAGAAGCAGCTGCGGCCGTGGCGCAAGAAAATGCAGGTCGTGTTCCAGGATCCCTTCGGTAGCCTCAGCCCCCGGATGTCGGTGGAGCAGATCATCTGCGAAGGCCTGGAGGTGCATAGCCAGTTGAACCCGGAGCAATGCAACGCCGAAGTGATTCGGGCCTTGCAGGAAGTCGGTCTCGACCCGCAAAGCCGTCATCGCTACCCCCACGAGTTCTCCGGTGGCCAGCGCCAACGGATAGCCATTGCCCGCGCACTGGTGCTGAAACCTGCGCTGATTCTGCTGGACGAGCCGACCTCGGCGCTGGACCGAACCGTGCAAAAACAGGTGGTCGCCCTGCTCCGCCAACTTCAGGAAAAGCATGGCCTGACCTATCTGTTTATCAGCCATGACCTGGCGGTGGTTCGCGCCCTGGCGCACGACATGATCGTGATCAAGGACGGCAAGGTGGTGGAAAGCGGTGCCAGTCATGAGGTATTCGATGCGCCGCAGCATCCCTATACCAAGGAGCTGTTGGCGGCGGCGCATTTGGGGGCGGCATAATTCTGCATTTGGCTTTGAACCGCGTCGCGGCCATCGCTGGCAATACACAATCAGGATCAATACCCATGAACACCACCGAAAGCCTCAAGGACTACCAGCGCGTTCGCCTGCTGGCGATCCGTTCGTTGTTCGAGATCATCGAGCAATCAAGCGAAGGCACGGTGATTGTCGACCGCGACGCCAATATCGTCTGGATGAACGAACGCTATGCCCGGCGTTTCGGCCTGTCCTCGGCCGAGGTTGCTATCGGCAAGGCCTGTGAAAGCGTGATCCCCGGCAGTCTTTTACGAGAAGTGGTGCGCACCGGCCGGCCCATCCTGCTCGACATGCAGGACACACCCAAGGAACCGCTGGTGGTCATGCGCCTGCCTATTCATGACGACGCAGGCTTAGTGATTGGCGCCATCGGCTTTGCCCTGTTCGACGAATTGCGCAGCCTGTCACCCATGCTCAAACGCTACATGAGCATGCAGGAAGAGCTCGCCTCCACCCGCTCGTTGTTGCGAGCACGGCAAACCAAATACAACTTCGCTCATTTCATTGGCACCAGCGCCGCCAGCCTCGAAGTCAAGCGCCGCGCCCGACGCAGTGCCAGCACGGAATCGCCTGTATTGTTGCTCGGTGAAACCGGCACCGGCAAAGAGTTGCTGGCGCAGGCCATTCACAATGCCTCGCCGCGCGCGCACAAGGCCTTTGTCAGCATCAATAGCGCCGCGATCCCGGAGTCATTGCTTGAAGCCGAATTCTTCGGCACTGCACCCGGCGCCTTCACCGGTGCAGACCGCAAGGGCCGCGTCGGCAAACTGCAGATCGCCCAAGGCGGCACACTGTTCCTCGATGAAATCGGTGACATGCCATTGCCGCTGCAAAGCAAATTGCTGCGGGTGTTGCAGGAAAAGGAATTTGAACCGGTGGGTTCCAACGAGGTAATCCAGAGTGATGTGCGAGTGATCGCCGCGACCTCCACCGATCTTGAAGCGGCGATCAAACGCGGCGAGTTCCGCGCTGATTTGTATTACCGCCTCAACGTGTTGCCGATCCAGGTGCCACCGTTGCGCGACCGTCTCGACGACCTGCCCGCCCTGAGCGAAGCAATCCTTGAAGAACTGCGCAGCCAACACGAACTGGCCAGCGAAGCGCTGCAACTGTTGGGGCAACACGCCTGGCCGGGAAACATTCGCGAACTGCGCAACGTGCTGGAAAGGGCTGCACTACTGAGCGATGACCTGCGGTTAACGGTTGCGGACATCCATGCAGCGATCGGTACTTTCACCCCAGTTGAGCGCCCAGCACCATTAACTATCGAGCCGATGGCACATGAAACCTTCAGCGCGGCGCGGGAGCGTTTCGACCGGCAATTGATTGAAACCACCCTGGCGCAATGCGGGGGCAAGGTGATTGAGGCAGCGGCGCGATTGGGGCTTGGGCGGTCGACTTTGTACAAGAAGATGGTGGCGTTGGGGATTGCTTAGTCTCCATAAAGAGACATAGGTCTCTATCGGTAGACCAATAATCGCTAGCAGGCTAGCTGTGTAAACCCACCAGGTTGTTCACAGAAGCTATCCGGCTAATCGGCGGTAAATAACTCAGACTGGCATGTGGGCGATGCCAGTTGTACTCATGCAACCACGCCGGCAAG
>NZ_JBOIBY010000400.1:0-7758 GCF_050739655.1 Pseudomonas sp.
CCACCGCGCCGGGGCCGCTCACCGAATTCGGGTTGCTGTGATAGACCGCGTTGCCGTTGGCATCGAGGGTCAGGTAGCCGTAGGTGCCGTTGATCTGTGTGTTGAGCCCGCCCACCGCTGCGGTCGAAGTATCGCCGCCAGCACGCACGCCGATCACCGCACCAAAACCATCGGCGCCGCCGATGTCGTTGTCCAGTACGTTACCGCTGATGGTGCCGCCCTCCACCACATCGGGCGTGTCGGCTTTGGCGGTCGGTACGTCATCGACGATGTTGACGTTCAGTTCGCCAGTGGCTGTGGTGTTGTTGTCATCGACCACCACGACCGCGAATGGCTCGGAAATGCTGTTGGCACCGTTGGCAGTCGGGTGATTTTCATTGTCGACCAGGGTGTAGCTGTAGCTCACCACACCGGTGACAGGGTCGAACCCGGTGACGGTCAGCGTACTGCCCAACGGCGTGACAATAGATTGCGGAAAGCCTGCGGCCACGCCACCTGTGACGACGGCGATACCGCCGACAGTCAGGCTTTGCACACCGTCGAGGGCGGTGACGGTGAAGGTGCCGCTTTGGGTCAGCGCCGATGCGTTGGGGCTGGTGCCATCGCCAAGGTTTTTTTCGTAGACAGTGAGTTCACCGCCCTGGGCGTTCAGGCCACCAATGGTCACCGGATCGTCATTGTTGTGAATCTGCAAAACCAGGTTGGCGTTGCTGCTGTCGCCATCGGCATCGGTCAGGGTGTAGGTAAACGTCTCGGTGCCGCTGCCACCGCCGTGCAAGGCCTTGAAGTCGGCGTCACTGGTGTTGAGGGTGTAGGTGTACGTGCCGTTGGCATTAAGCACCAGGGTGCCGTACTTACCGATGAACGTGCCCGGGGTGATCGGCCCGGAGTTCTCACCGACCGGCACACGGTCCGCGCCTTGGACGTCGTTGGTCAGTACGTTGCCGTTAAGGGTCAGTTGGGTTTCCGAGGCTACGCCGTTGCCATCGTCGAAGGCTTTGGGCATGTCGTCGGTGATGTTGATGTCCAAAGAACCGGTGGCGGTGTCGCCATTGCTGTCGCCGGCCACTACGGTGAAATGTTCGCTGAGACTGGTGCCGTCACCGGTCGTATGGTTGTCGCTGCCGTTGAGGGTGTAGCTGTAGCTCACAACGCCGGTGGCCGGGTTGTAACCGGTGACGGTCAGGGTACTGCCCAGCTGTGTGGTGATCGACTGCGGGAAACCACTGGCCACACCGCCACTGATCACGTTGATCCCGCCAATGCTCAGGCTACTCAGCCCATCGGGCGAGTTGATGGTGAACGTGCCGCTCTGGGTCAGTGCAGCGGGGTTGCGTGCCGAGCCGTTGGCGAGACTGGCTTCGTTGACAGTCAGTTCACCGCCTTGCACCGACAGGCCATCAAGGGTAACGGGATTGTTGATCGGCGGGGTAATTGGAGGTGGGGGCGCTGGGATATTTTCCGGCGGGGCCGGAGGGGGAATCACCGCTGCCAGCGCGCCATCGTTAGGGTTGACATCACCATTGTGGCGTTCTTCCACCAACTCGGGGATGCCATTGAAACCGGCAGTGGGAAAACCGATGATCGGATCGATCCGTCCACCGACCTCCTCAAGCATCACGAAACTGTGGCCACCGCCCGCCGCACCACCCGGTGCGCTACTGGCCGGCCCGGCCGCCGTGGCTTCAGCGGTTTGCGTGGGGTCATCACCGGCCGCAATGGCTTTTTGCAGTTGTTCCACATCGCTCAGCTGCGCCTGGCTCGGTGTCGTCGCTTCAGCGGTGTCGACGTGGGGCGTTTTATCCGCCAGCAACTGTGGCGTCATTGCCAGGCTGCTGCCTCGACCGAGCGTCAGCTCCTGGCCATTTTGCAGATGCACAGCCACCGCGCCTTCAGCCCCGGTCGTCAGCTGATCACCGGCAAACAACCGGTCTCCCTCGATCAGCGCACGACGCGTGCCGTCGCCTGTCACCGCGAACACTTGCCCGACGACCTTACTGACGATACCGATGAGCGTAGCCATGTGCATTTCCTCCGCTGCCAACTCACTGTCGGCACCATTTTTTGTTACGGAGAACATGCACATGGCTCAAGCGGGTTGCCGGAAGGATCGCCTACGGTCACCGGCATTAACGAAGTAAGCCGAGCCCCCTGATAACAATCTCGTCCAGCGTGTTGCTCACGGGCGGCGTTTGGGTGTTGGACTAAACCCCTTTGCAATCAATGGCATTGGGATCCAATTCGCAAACGACCTGCCCAGTGAACGATGCGTAACGGATCTGAATCACCTGAGTGACAAAAAACCGTCACTCCAATCCGCGTCGCGTCCCTCCCCTCCAGCACTTCTCCGCCCTAAATCGATAAGTGGATTTGAACTTTTTATCGAGCCCCGATGAGTACCCTAAAGCTCATAAATCAAGGGCTTTGCAATTGAACAATGTGCTGGATTTTCCCGAGCGCATAAGTTTTTTTTGGCATAAGTCTTATGAAAAATTTTTCTTAGCTACTCTCTAGAATGTTCTTAGCTCTGTTGTTAAAAGCTTGAAACGCTTTACCTATAAATGTCGTCAAATAATTGGCGACTCATAAAGCACCATCAGGAATCAGGGAGATGCACCATGCGCCGTTTAAACCCCCTCTGCAGCGCGGTTCTGCTGGCGATGGCCTGCACATCACAAGCTCACGCCATGTCGTTGACCGAAGCCATTCAAAGCACCATTGCTACCCATCCGGAGCTGGCTTCGCGGGTGGACAGCCGTCTGTCGGCTGATGAAGACGTGAAGGTCGCGAAGGGGGGCTTTTATCCATCGGTGGACCTCAATGCCGCGTACGGGCGCGGGTACAGCGATAACACCAACACCCGGGCGTTTGGTAATCACCACACTGAAATCCTCAACTACACCCAATCGGAACTGCGCCTGCGGCAGATGCTCTTCGACGGATTCAACACTGCGAACGAAGTCGAGCGCACCAAAGGCGTGGTCAATTCCCGGGCCTATTACGCCCAGGGCACCGCCCAGGATCTGGCCCTGCGCACCATCGAGGTTTACCTCGAAGTGCTCAAGCGCCGCGAACTGGTGACGCTGGCCAAGAACAACCTGCAGGCGCATTTGCGGGTCAACGACCAGATCGGCCTGCGTACCCAGCGCGGGGTTGGCAGCAACGCGGACGCCGATCAGTCCACCGCTCGCCGGGCACTGGCGGAAAACAACCTCGACACCGCTGAAGTTGACCTGGCCGACGCTGAGTCGAACTTCGCCGCCGTCGTCGGGCGCCTGCCCGATGAGCTTGAAGCACCGCCATCGACTCGCGGAGAAGTGCCCGCCTCCTTGCAGGAAGCTCAGCAGAGCATGGTGGATAACAACCCGTACCTGAAATCCGCCCAGGCCGACGTGCAATCGGCCGAGAGCCAGTACGAAGTCGCCAAGTCGCCGTTCTACCCACGCTTCGACGCCGAAGCCGCAGTAGGTGCGAACAACAACATTGCGGGCGACGAAGGCCATGACAACGAGTGGCGAGTCGGTGTGGTGATGAACTACAACCTGTTCCGCGGCGGCAGCGACAAGGCTCGTTTGCAGTCCGATGCACACAAGATCAATCAGGCCATGGACATCCGCAACAACGCCCTGCGCCAACTCAACGAAAACATCAACCTGGCCTGGAACGCCATGGTCAACGCCAAGAAACAAACCCCGACCGCCCGTGAATACGCCGACACCAGCAAACGCGTGCGCGTGGCCTATCAGGATCAGTTCGGCCTCGGCCAACGTACCCTGCTCGACCTGCTGGACAGCGAAAACGAACTCTACAATGCCAACCGCCGCTACACCGAGGTGCGCTATATAGAAGAGTTTTCGATGTACCGTGTACTGGCGAACATGGGCCAGTTGTTGAGCAAGCAGCGGGTCGTGTTGCCAGCCGATGCCATCGCCCAGACCGAAGTGAAAAGCGAAGCTCGTTTGCCAGCACTCAAATAAAAAAAGCCCTGCGTAGGAGCTGCCGCAGGCTGCGATCTTTTGATTTTGATTTAAATGAACAAAAGCAAAAGATCGCAGCCTTCGGCAACTCCTACAGGTGGTGGTGTTGTTCATCTGTCCAGCCAATTACCGGAGCGTTCAATGTGACCAGCATGGAACCCGGCAACATCGGTGTCGATCCGCGCCTGAGCTTCGATGACCCGCTTCTGGATGGTCTGTTGATCCTGTGCAAACTCCACGGCGCGACGGTCAGTCGCGCCAGCCTGAGTGCCGGGCTGCCAATGGCGCACCAACGCCTGAGCCTGGACCTGCTGCCCCGCGCAGCGGCCCGGGCCGGTTTGCAGGCACGCCTGCTGCGTCGCGACCTCAAAGACATCTCAGCGCTCAACCTGCCCGTGATGCTGTTGCTCAACAACGGCCGCACGGCAGTCCTGCGTCGTTATGGCGAAGATGGCCGAGTGCTCATCCTGCCGAGCGAAGCCGATGGGGGCGAACAATGGATCAGCCCGCAAGAGCTGGCCGAACACTACAGCGGCCAGGCCTTGTTTGCCCGGCCACGGCATGAACTCGAGGACCTGCGCTCGCCATTGGTGCCACGGGTGCAGGCCTGGTTTCGTGACACCCTGAAGCTATCGAAATGGCTGTACAGCGATGCGATCCTGGCGAGTTTCCTGATCAACTTGCTGGGCTTGATGGTGCCGCTGTTCGTGATGCAAACCTACGATCGCGTGGTGCCCAACCAAGCCACCTCGACCTTGTGGGTGCTGTCCATCGGCCTGTTGATCGGCACCGGTTTCGAACTGGTGCTGCGGGTCGTGCGTGCGCACTTGCTGGACACCGCCGGCAAGAAGACCGATGTGATTCTTTCGGCGACCCTGTTCGAACGCATCACCGGCATGGCGATGAAAGCACGGCCAGCAACCATCGGTGGGTTTGCCCAGAGCATTCACGACTTCCAGGGGCTGCGGGAATTTCTCACGGCCGTGACGCTCACCAGCCTGATCGACCTGCCCTTCGCGTTGCTGATGCTGGTGGTGATCGGTCTGCTCGGCGGTTGGCTGGTCGTGATTCCGGTGCTGGCGTTTCCGATCACGATCATTTTCGCCATGATCATTCAGGCGCGTCTGCGCGACACCGTGCAAAAAAGCCTCAGTCTCGGCGCCGAGCGCCAGGCGTTGCTGATCGAAACCCTCGGTGGCCTGGAAACCCTCAAGGCCTGCAGCGCCGAAAGCGAGCGCCAGCACAAGTGGGAAAGCACCCACGGCGCCCTCACCCGCCTCGACAGCCACGCACGCAACCTCTCGGCGCTGGCCACCAACGGCACGCTGTTCATCCAGCAGTTTTCCGGCATGGCGACCATCGTTGCCGGCGTCTACAGCATCATCGCCGGTAACCTGAGCGTCGGCGCCCTGGTGGCGACCTACATGCTCGGCAGTCGGGTCCTGGCGCCATTGGGGCAAATCGCCGGGTTGATCACCCGCTACCAGCAAGCGCAACTGACCATGAAAAGCACCGACGCGTTGATGTCGCTGCCCCAGGAGCGCGATGCCCATCAACGACCGCTGGAACGTACGCAATTGCAAGGCGCGCTGGATGTGGTCGGCGTGACCTACCGCTACAACGGTCAGACTGCCCCGGCGCTGGCCAACATCAGTTTCACTGTAAAACCCGGTGAGCGGATTGGCATCATCGGCCGCAGCGGCTCGGGTAAAAGCACCCTCGCGCGATTGGTGATGGGCTTCTATGAGCCGGAGGAAGGCCAGTTGTTGCTCGATGGCCTGGACCTGCGGCAACTGGATGTCGCCGACCTGCGCCATCAGATCGGCTATGTCGCCCATGACCTGCCGCTGCTGGCCGGCAGCCTGCGCGACAACCTGACCCTCGGCGCGCGCTACATCAGCGATGCGCGCATGCTCGAAGTCGCCGAACTCACGGGCGTTACCGAACTTGCCCGGCAACACCCGCAAGGCTTCGACCGCCCGGTGGGCGAGCGCGGGCAATTGCTGTCCGGTGGCCAACGTCAGGCGGTGCTGCTGGCCCGGGCGCTGCTGCTCGATCCGCCGATCATGCTGCTCGACGAACCCACCAGCGCCATGGACAACAGCAGCGAGGATGTTCTGCGGCAAAAGCTCCACGGTTTGGTCCAGGGCAAAACCGTGCTGCTGGTCACCCACCGCACCTCGATGCTCAGCCTGGTGGATCGCCTGGTGGTGCTGGACAACGGCCGGATCGTCGCCGACGGACCAAAAGAAGCGGTTATCGATGCATTGCGCAAGGGCCGTGTCGGCTCTGCGGCTGTCTAGGAGTCGCCCATGTCTGCTGATCAGCCTTTATCGTCCAAAGACCGCGGCTACTTTGACAGTTTCAGTAAAAGCGCCGAAGCCGAATTCATGCCGGAAACCGCCGGCGCCTCTTTGCAAGACTCGCCACGCTGGTCGCGGATCACCGTTTGGCTGGCAGCTGCGCTAATAATCAGCGCGGTGGTATGGGCGAAATTCGCCGTGTTGCAGGAAGTGACAATGGGCGAAGGTAAGGCGATTCCGTCGAGCAAGGTGCAAGTCATCCAGAACCTTGAGGGCGGCATCGTCACCGAAATCTTCGTGCGTGAAGGGCAAATGGTGAACAAGGGCGACACGCTCTTGCGCCTCGATGACACGCGTTACCTGTCAAACAAGGGCGAAAGCGAGGCTGATCGCTACGCCCTGACAGCGCAGGTGGAACGGCTGTCGGCGGAAGCTGAAGGTCGTCCGTTCAAGCTCTCAGAAGAAGTGATCGCCAAGGCCCCGCAAGTGGCCGAAGACGAGCGCTCGCTGTACGAACAGCGGCAACGTCGCCTGGCCAGCGAACAGCGCACACTGACCGAACAACTTCGGCAAAAAACCCAGGAACTGGCGGAGTTTCGCTCAAAAGCGGGGCAATTCAGCTCAAGCCTGGCATTGGTTAACCAAGAGATGAACATGTCTGAACCCTTGGTCAAGACCGGCGCTGTATCGCCGGTGGAGATCCTGCGGCTCAAGCGCAGCGCCGTGGAAATCCGCGGTTCGCTGAACGCCACCACCCTGGCGATACCCAGGGCTGAATCGGCTATTGCCGAGATCAGGAGCAAGATCGACGAATCGGAACAAACCTTTCGCTCGGAGGCCGCAAAAGAGCTCAATGAGAAACGCACAGACCTGTCAAAAATCACGGCATCGAGCATCGCCATCGACGACCGCGTGACACGCACCACAGTGACCTCGCCGGTCAAAGGCATCATCAAGGTATTGAAGGTCAACACCATTGGCGGCGTGGTCCAGCCGGGAAGCGACATGGTGGAAATCGTGCCCCTTGAAGACAACCTGCTGATCGAAGCCAAGGTCCGCCCACAGGACGTTGCATTCCTGCATCCGGGTCAGAAAGCCATGGTCAAGTTCACGGCGTACGACTACACCATCTACGGTGGCCTGAGCGCCAAGCTGGAGTTGATCGGCGCCGACACCATCACCGACGACAAGGGCAACAGCTTCTACCTGATTCAGGTGCGCACCGACAAAAACCATTTGGGCGGGGATGTGAAACCGCTGCTGATCATTCCGGGGATGGTGGCGACGGTGGATATCATTACCGGGGAGAAGACGGTGCTGGATTACCTGCTGAAACCGGTGTTGAAGGCTCGGACAGAGGCGATGCGCGAGAGATAGTCATGTCTTGAAGGCTGCGGTGATTGTTCTGCCGCCTTCGCGGGCAAGCCCGCTCCCACAGGTTAAGTGGTGTTCGCAGAATTTGCGTACGACTCGGACAC
>NZ_JBOIBY010000401.1:0-2702 GCF_050739655.1 Pseudomonas sp.
GCGTATTTTCGATCATCACCGTGTCGCGCTTGGGGTCCATGCGCGTGGTAATGGCCCAGATCACGTCGTTCCAGTCCCGCGCGTTGATGTCGTCGTCGGTGACGATAACGAACTTGGTGTACATGAATTGTCGCAAAAACGACCAGACACCGAGCATTACCCGCTTGGCATGGCCCGGATACGACTTCTTCATGGTCACGACGGCCATGCGGTACGAGCAGCCTTCGGGCGGCAGGTAGAAGTCGGTGATCTCAGGGAACTGCTTCTGCAGAATCGGCACGAACACTTCGTTCAGCGCCACGCCGAGAATCGCCGGCTCATCCGGTGGACGTCCGGTGTAGGTGCTGTGGTAGATCGGTTTGATTCGATGGGTGATGCGCTCGACGGTAAACACCGGGAAGCTGTCGACTTCGTTGTAGTAACCGGTGTGATCGCCGTACGGACCTTCATCGGCCATTTCGCCTGGATGAATCACGCCTTCAAGGATGATTTCGGCGGTGGCCGGCACTTGCAGATCATTGCCGCGACACTTCACCAGTTCGGTACGGTTGCCACGCAACAGGCCAGCGAAGGCGTACTCGGAAAGACTGTCGGGCACCGGTGTCACGGCGCCAAGGATGGTCGCAGGGTCGGCGCCCAAGGCCACGGCCACGGGGAACGGCTGACCCGGATGCTTCTCGCACCACTCACGATAATCCAGCGCACCGCCACGGTGACTCAGCCAGCGCATGATGACCTTATTGCGGCCAATCACTTGCTGACGGTAAATACCGAGGTTCTGGCGATCCTTGTTCGGGCCTTTGGTGACGGTCAGGCCCCAAGTGATCAGCGGGGCGACGTCGCCCGGCCAGCAGGTCTGGACCGGCAGCGTCGAGAGGTCGACGTCATCGCCTTCAATGACCACCTCCTGGCAAATCGCATCTTTGACGACCTTCGGCGCCATCGAGATGATCTTGCGGAAAATTGGCAGCTTGGACCAGGCATCCTTGAGCCCTTTCGGCGGCTCGGGCTCCTTGAGGAACGCCAGCAACTTACCGATCTCGCGCAGTTCGCTGACGGCTTCGGCGCCCATCCCCAACGCAACGCGCTCGGGAGTGCCGAACAGGTTGCCGAGCACGGGAATGTCATAACCCGTAGGCTTTTCGAATAGCAGGGCCGGGCCTTTGGCGCGCAAGGTGCGGTCGCAGACCTCGGTCATTTCGAGCACTGGGGACACCGGAATCTGGATGCGCTTTAGTTCGCCGCGCTGTTCCAGCCCGCTGATAAAGTCGCGCAAGTCGCGATACTGCATGCGTGAGCCTCGTGTTGGCCGTGGCGTTCGGGGCAGGCAGTTTAGCGCCGAACCTTTCGGTTCAGAACCACGAACTGCCGCCTGATCAAAAAACAGATAGCAAAAAGCCGGGTTTCCCCGGCTTTTTGTGCCTGCTCGACTTACTTGCGTTTCATCGACAGGAAGAACTCATCGTTGGTCTTGGTCGTTTTCAACTTGTCGACCAGGAACTCGATGGCAGCGACCTCGTCCATCGGGTGCAGCAGCTTGCGCAGAATCCACATGCGCTGCAACTCGTCGTCGGCAGTCAGCAACTCTTCGCGGCGGGTACCGGAGCGGTTGATGTTGATGGCCGGGAAGACGCGTTTTTCAGCGATACGGCGATCCAGAGGCAGTTCCATGTTGCCGGTGCCTTTGAACTCCTCGTAGATCACTTCGTCCATCTTCGAACCGGTTTCAACCAGCGCGGTGGCGATGATGGTCAGCGAGCCGCCTTCTTCGATGTTCCGCGCGGCGCCGAAGAAACGCTTCGGTTTCTCCAGGGCGTGGGCATCGACACCACCGGTCAATACCTTGCCGGAGCTCGGGATCACGGTGTTGTAGGCACGGGCCAGACGGGTGATGGAGTCGAGCAGGATCACCACGTCTTTCTTGTGTTCGACCAGGCGCTTGGCCTTCTCGATCACCATTTCGGCAACCTGCACGTGACGGGTTGGTGGCTCGTCGAACGTCGAGGCAACCACTTCGCCGCGCACGGTGCGCTGCATTTCGGTTACTTCTTCCGGACGCTCGTCGATCAGCAACACGATCAGATGAACTTCAGGGTTGTTACGCGCGATGTTCGCGGCGATGTTCTGCAGCATGATCGTTTTACCGGCTTTGGGCGGTGCAACGATCAGACCGCGCTGGCCTTTACCGATCGGGGCGCACAGGTCGATAACACGACCGGTCAAGTCTTCGGTGGAACCGTTACCGGCTTCCATCTTCATGCGCACAGTCGGGAACAGCGGGGTCAGGTTCTCGAAGAGAATCTTGTTCTTCGCGTTTTCCGGACGGTCGAAGTTGATGGTGTCGACCTTGAGCAGTGCGAAATAACGCTCGCCTTCCTTAGGAGGGCGGATCTTGCCAACGATGGTGTCACCGGTGCGCAAGTTGAAGCGACGGATCTGGCTCGGCGAGACGTAGATATCGTCCGGGCCGGCGAGATAGGAGGCGTCTGCAGAGCGGAGGAAGCCGAAGCCGTCCTGGAGAATCTCCAGCACGCCATCACCGGAGATTTCCTCGCCGCTTTTCGCGTGCTTTTTCAGCAGGGAGAAAATCACGTCCTGCTTGCGCGAACGGGCCATATTTTCTATGCCCATCTGTTCGGCCAATTCGAGCAGTTCGGTAATCGGCTTTTGCTTGAGTTCAGTCAGATTCATATAGGAATGAC
>NZ_JBOIBY010000402.1:0-1184 GCF_050739655.1 Pseudomonas sp.
CTGGTTGTTTTTTGATCATCATCCTGAAAGCCACGGATTACATAGCCTTCAGAGGATGGCAAACACCTTATCCACAGAAGCGCCAACAGACTTTGGGGTTAACTTCGCAGGTTCTGTGGAAAACCGCTGAAACCCGCAGAAAACCGGTGTTTGCGTGAAATCTGACGGTACAAAACCGTCTTTTGATCATTTCTTGATCACAAGCCTGCACGCCACGGTCTATAAGGCCTACAGACGATAGCAAACATCTTATCCACAGAAGCGCCAACAGAGATTGGGGGCAAGTCTGCATCAACAGCAGCACTTATCCCCTTGAAAAAGCTTGGAAAAACCACGAGCCAGGGTGGTTGTTTTTTTGTACGACGCCCTGCAGGGCTTGATTTGTATGGGGCGTAGCGAGGGGCGAACATGTTATCCACAGAACCACCAACAGGGATTGTGGGTAAACGCCAAAGTTGTTCAGACTCTATTGAGGCACGAGCGGCCTGAATCCAGGTCCAGGTTCAATTCGAAGTCTTTGAAGGCACGCCACCCGAGCAATATCGACGGGACGTATTGCCCGTTCACCAACGACGGCGGGATGGTAAAGCCCGGGTAGTATTTGTAGCTGACCACCAGAGTGTCGCCTTGCAGGGCCAATACGCCGGTGAAGCGTTGAAAGTGCTTATTGTCGCCGGTGTAAACGTTCGAGCCTCCCGGTGTCAGCGCCTGCGCCACGCTGACTTGCCTGCCGGGCGACGCGGCCGTCAGGTAGTCGACATTTCCCGTATCGATGATGGCCTGCGTTGCCCGACGATCCAGCTGTGCGGCAATTACCAGCCGTTGGTTGAGATCCTGGCGGCTTAAGGCAATGGGCGCATCACAGCGCCTGGCAGGCGGCGGATCAAGCTCCAGTGTTCTCCTGGTTATTTTCAAGCGCCCCAGCTTGCTGATCAGATCCAGCCCCAACAAATTATCCCGGTCGCTGACAAAGACCAGGACGTTCCTGAACTCACGGGTGCCGACTTTCAGCGATCCGAGAACGCCCAGTCGCGCGGCCAAGCCCTGTTCGCCATAAAACGTGCTGTAGCGGTAATGAGCATCGGGCAACATCCTGATGCCCATCTGTTTCGCAGTCTCGATGTTGACCCGGGTTTGCGGTGCCCCCGTGTCCAGTACAAAACGCGCAGAGACTCCGTTGGCTG
>NZ_JBOIBY010000403.1:0-1187 GCF_050739655.1 Pseudomonas sp.
CGGTCATTCAGATGGCAATCGTTATCGTTGACGTTTTTCGCGAGCAAGCTTCGCTCCTACAGAAGGGCGTTTTGTGGGCGAAAAAAATCCGATGCCAGGGGGCTGACATCGGATTTTTTATGAAGCACCGCTTGGGTTCAAGCGATCAAGGCGTCTGCCTTACTGGGCATCTTGCGCCGGAGCCTTTTCGCCATGCGACAAGCTGTAGACGTAAGCGGCCAGCAGGTGAACCTTGTCATTGCCCTGCATTTGCTCTTGCGCAGGCATCTGGCCCTGACGGCCGTAACGGATGGTCTGCTGCAGTTGAGCGAAGCTTGAGCCATAGATGAACGCGCCCGGGTGAGTCAGGTTCGGCGCGCCCATGGCGGGGGTGCCTTTGCCTTCCGGACCGTGGCAAGCCACGCAGTTGGCAGCGAACAGCTTCTGGCCAGCAGCCGGATCAGCCTTGGTGCCTTCCGGCAGTTTGCGGCCATCGAGATTGGTCAGCACGAACGCGGCTACGTCAGCAACGCCTTGCTCACCGATCACTTCAGCCCACGCCGGCATGACCGCGTGACGACCTCCCATGATGGTGGTCTTGATGGTTTCCGGCTCGCCACCCCAGCGCCAGTCGGCGTCGGTCAGGTTCGGGAAGCCATAAGCGCCCTTGGCGTCGGAGCCGTGGCAGACCGAGCAGTTGGAGGCGAACAGACGCCCACCCATCTTCAGGGCTTGCGGGTCCTTGGCAACTTCTTCGATTGGCATGGCAGCGAACTTGGCGAAGATCGGGCCGAACCGGGCGTCCGACTTGGCCATTTCCTTTTCCCACTCGTGCACGCCGGTCCAGCCGGTCTGGCCGTTGGCGAACGCGGTCTGCTTCTCGTTATCCAGGTAGTTGTAACCTGGCAGCAGGCCTTTCCAGTTACCCAGGCCCGGGTACAGCACCAGGTAGCCCAGGGCGAAAATGATGGTGCCCACGAACAGCATGAACCACCATTTCGGCAGGGGGTTGTCGTACTCCTCGATCCCGTCGAAAGAGTGCCCAACCGTCTCTTCGGTGGCTTCGCTGCGCTGGCCCTTACGGGTCGACAGCAGCAGCCAGGTCAGGGAAAAGATCGTACCGAGACTGAGGACTGTGACGTACAGACTCCAGAATGTAGTCATTCTTTGTTACTCCTAGAAGCTTGCTCGACGTGCTTGATGGCTTC
>NZ_JBOIBY010000404.1:0-18059 GCF_050739655.1 Pseudomonas sp.
CCTTTAGATCAATTCACGGACGTCGACGAAACGACCGTTCACAGCGGCGGCCGCGGCCATGGCCGGGCTGACGAGGTGGGTACGACCACCGGCGCCCTGACGGCCTTCGAAGTTGCGGTTGGAGGTCGAGGCGCAATGCTCGCCACTTTCCAAACGGTCCGGGTTCATCGCCAGGCACATCGAGCAACCCGGCTCACGCCATTCGAAACCGGCTTCGAGGAAAATCTTGTCCAGGCCTTCCGATTCGGCCTGCGCCTTCACCAGGCCCGAGCCCGGCACCACGATGGCCTGCTTGATGGTCGAGGCCACTTTGCGGCCCTTGGCGATCACGGCGGCGGCACGCAGGTCTTCGATGCGCGAATTGGTGCAAGAACCGATGAACACGCGGTCAAGCTGAATATCGGTGATCGCCTGGTTGGCGGTCAAACCCATGTACTTCAAGGCGCGTACGATGGAGTCGCGCTTGACCAGGTCCATTTCCTGCGCAGGATCCGGTACGTTCTGATCTACCGCCAGGACCATTTCCGGCGAAGTGCCCCAGCTGACTTGCGGCTTGATCTGGGTGGCGTCGAGTTCAACCACGGTATCGAACACCGCATCGGCATCGGACACCAGGTCTTTCCAGGCTTCGACGGCCATGTCCCACTCCGTACCCTTCGGTGCGAACGGACGGCCCTTGACGTATTCAACGGTTTTTTCATCCGCCGCCACCAGACCTACGCGAGCGCCGGCCTCGATGGACATGTTGCAGATGGTCATGCGGCCTTCCACGGACAGGTCGCGAATCGCGCTGCCGGCGAATTCGATGGCGTGGCCGTTACCGCCGGCGGTGCCGATCTTGCCGATCACGGCAAGTACAATGTCCTTGGCGGTGACGCCGAACGGCAATTGGCCTTCGACGCGCACCAGCATGTTTTTCATTTTCTTGGCGACCAGGCACTGGGTGGCGAGCACGTGCTCGACCTCGGAGGTGCCAATACCGTGAGCCAATGCGCCGAATGCGCCATGGGTCGAAGTATGGGAGTCGCCGCAGACCACGGTCATGCCCGGCAAGGTTGCGCCCTGCTCCGGGCCGATGACGTGGACGATGCCCTGGCGAACGTCGTTCATCTTGAATTCGACGATGCCGTATTCATCGCAGTTGTCATCGAGGGTCTGGACTTGCAGACGCGAGACCTGGTCAACGATGGCGTCGATGCCGCCCTTGCGCTCCGGTGTAGTCGGTACGTTGTGGTCCGGGGTCGCAATGTTGGCATCGATGCGCCATGGCTTGCGCCCGGCCAGACGCAGGCCTTCGAAGGCTTGCGGCGAGGTCACTTCGTGGATGATGTGACGATCGATGTAGATCAGCGCAGAGCCATCGTCGCGCTGCTTGACCAAATGCGAATCCCAGAGCTTGTCGTAGAGCGTTTTGCCGGCCATCAGACGGTTTCCTCATCAGCTTGTTTCTATGCCCCGGGCTTTGAGAGCTCAATAACCCTTTGGCTTGTGAGGCTGATCCTATGGGGTTACATTAAATAACTCAAATTCATATTTTTTATGCTTTGGATAACCAACTGGAATACGACCATGGACCTGGCCAACCTCAATGCCTTTATTGCCATTGCCGAGACCGGAAGCTTCTCCGGCGCAGGTGAACGGCTGCATCTGACCCAACCGGCGATCAGCAAACGAATCGCCGGGCTGGAGCAGCAATTGAAGGTGCGCCTGTTCGATCGACTGGGCCGCGAGGTCGGGCTGACCGAGGCTGGCCGCGCCCTGTTGCCCCGGGCCTACCAGATTCTGAATGTCCTTGATGATACGCGCCGTGCGCTGACCAACCTCACAGGTGAGGTGACCGGTCGTCTGACCCTCGCCACCAGCCACCACATCGGCCTGCACCGTTTGCCACCCTTATTAAGGGAATTCACCCGCCGCTACCCGCAAGTCGCGCTGGACATTCAGTTTCTCGATTCGGAAGTGGCCTACGAGGAAATCCTTCATGGTCGCGCCGAACTGGCGGTCATCACCCTGGCACCCGAGCCCCACGCGCTGGTCAAGGCCACGCCTGTGTGGGACGACCCGCTGGACTTCGTGGTCGCCCCGGAGCATTCGCTGATCAACAACGGCACGGTCAACCTGGCGGATATCGCCCTGCACCCCGCGGTTTTCCCCGGTGGCAACACCTTCACCCACCACATCGTCCAACGCCTGTTTGAAGCCCAAGGCCTGACGCCGAACATCGCCATGAGCACCAACTACCTGGAAACCATCAAGATGATGGTGTCAATTGGCCTGGCCTGGAGCGTGCTTCCGCGCACCATGCTCGATGATCAGGTTGCGCGAATACCCCTGCCGGGCATACAACTGTCTCGCCAGCTAGGCTATATCCTGCACACAGAACGGACACTGTCGAATGCAGCACGGGCCTTCATGGCCTTGCTGGACGCGCAAATCGACCTGCCAGGGACTCAAGGCTAACTTGTGCTACTCCTATAGAGCCTCGAAATCCCGTATCAAATGCTCAATTCAGCCTAAGGCTTGCCAATGCCGAAATCTGTTGACCGTATTCCGCCGATGCCGCGCATTCAGGCACTGGATCCCAAACGCTCCGAGCAGAGCTGGGAAAGTGCCCCACAATTGCTGGCAGCCCTGAACGGCGCACGTTTGGGAGCCTGGTATTGGGATATCGAACGTGGGCAGATCAGCTGGTCGCGGGGTACGCAGGCACTGTTTGGCTTCGATCCTCGGCAACCCTTGCCTGCCGATCTGGAATACCTCGACTTGCTGCCCCCCGAAGACCGGGCGAAAACCGTCCGCGCCTTCCACGCCGTGATCGCCGGCGCCCCGCTGGAACAAGCGATGCACCACCGTATTCGCTGGCCCGATGGCAGTTTGCATTGGCTGGAGATCAACGGCAGTTTGCTGCCGGACAAGCACGGTCGACCACGGATGATCGGTGTGATCCGCGAGATCACTCACCAGCGCCAGCGCGAACAGGCGTTGAGCAGCTCGGAAAAGCGTTTCGCCACGCTGTTTCACCTGAGCCCCAACATGGTGCTGCTGACGCGTCAGGAAGATGGCCTCATCACGGAAGCCAACCAGTATTTTGAAAGCCTGTTTGGCTGGCCGGTGCAGGACGCGATTGGCCGCACCACCCTGGAACTGGGGCTGTGGGTGCATCCCGAACAACGGGCGGCGTTGGTCAAGGCCACCAAGGCCAAGGGCGAGTTGATCAACATGGAGGTGCAATTTCGCGCCAGCAATGGCCAGATCCATGACGGCATCCTCAGCGCGCAAAAGGTCGAACTCGAAGGCCAGCCGTATCTGCTGAGTACCTTCCTCGACACCACCGAGCGCAAAGCGGCCGAACATGCCCTCAAAGACAGCCAGGAACGCCTCGACCTTGCCCTGGATTCCGCGCAACTGGGCACCTGGGACTGGGACATTCCCAGCGGCATGCTCTACGGCTCGGCCCGCGCCGCGCAGTTGCACGGGCTGGACGCCAAGCCGTTCCATGAATCCTTCGAGGAGTTTTTCGAAGGCGTGCCCGACGGAGAGCGCGACACCATGCGCGACGCCTACCGCACCTTGCGCGAAGGCCCGGCCGGCAACTATCAACTGACCTATCGCGTGCAACTGCCCGACGGCAGCTCACGCTACCTGGAAAGTCGCGCCCGGCTCTATCGTGATGAAAGCGGCGTACCGCTGCGCATGGCCGGCACCCTGCTCGACATCACTGATCAGGTGGAACGGGAACAACAACTGGTGGCCTCCGAAGAGAAATTCGCCACGCTGTTCCAGGTCAGCCCGGACCCTATCTGCGTGACGCGCCAGGACACCGGCCAGTTCATCGAGATCAATTCCAGTTTTACCCAGACCTTCGGTTGGAGCGCTGCGGATGTGATCGGGCGCAGCGCCGACGAAATCGGCCTGTGGGACGCTTCGGCAAAAAGCCTGCAACGCATCGAGCAGGTCATCCGCGAGCAAGGCCTGAACAACGTGGCGATCATCGTCCAGCACAAGGATGGGCAATTTCTGACCTGCGTGATTTCCAGCCGCCAGATCAACGTCGGCGACCAGCCGTGCATCGTCACTAACCTGCGCGACATCACTCAACAGCAACGCTCGGAAGCGGCGCTCAAGTCCAGCGAAGAGAAATTCGCCAAGGCGTTTCACTCCAGCCCCGACGCCATCACCATCACCGAACGCGACACCGGACGTTATCTGGAGGTCAACGACGGTTTCTGCCGCCTGACCGGTTATCGTGCCGATGAAGTGATCGGCCGCACTGTGTATCAGGTCGGGATCTGGGCTGAAGAGAAGCAGCGCGCGGCATTGTTGGGCGAATTGCAGGTCAAGGGCCGGGTCCATCACCTGGAAATGCTGGGGCGCAACAAGCGCGGCGAATTGCTGACCGTCGAAGTCTCGGTGGAACCGATCACCCTCAACGAAACCGCGTGCCTGCTGCTGACCGCGCGGGACGTCAGCTTGCTGAAAAACGCCGAGGCGCAAATCCGTCACCTGGCTTACCACGACCCGCTGACCAACCTGCCCAACCGCGCCTTGTTGATGGATCGCCTGAGCCAGCAGATCGCGCTGCTCAAACGCCACAATTTGCGTGGTGCACTGATGTTCCTCGATCTCGACCACTTCAAGCACATCAACGATTCCCTCGGCCATCCGGTAGGCGACACGGTGCTGAAGATCATCACCGCTCGCCTGGAGGCCAGCGTGCGCCTGGAAGACACCGTCGCGCGCCTGGGGGGCGACGAATTCGTGGTACTGCTCAGCGGCCTGGAAGGGTCGCGCAACGAAGTCAGCGATCAGGTGAGCGAACTGGCCGACACCATTCGTGAACTGCTGTCCGAGCCTATGTTCCTCGACGGCCAGCGCCTGCAGGTGACGCCGAGCATCGGCATCGCGCTGATCCCCGATCACGGCTCAACCCCGACTGACCTGCTCAAACGCGCCGACATCGCCCTGTACCGGGCCAAGGATTCGGGGCGCAATACCGCGCAGATGTACCACAACACCATGCAGAAGGCCGCCAGCGAGCGTCTGCGCATGGAAACCGACCTTCGCCTGGCCCTGTCCCGCGGCGAGTTTCATGTGCACTACCAACCCCAGCTCGACGCCCGGGACAACCGCATTGTGGGTGCCGAAGCACTGGTGCGCTGGAACCATCCCGAACTCGGCGCGCAATCACCCGCCGAATTTATCAAAGTGCTGGAGGACAGCGGTTTGATCCTGGAGGTCGGCACCTGGATTCTCGACGAAGCCTGCCAGGCCTGCCGCCACCTGAACGACAACGGCCTGATTGACCCGTTCGATTTCAGCCTGTGCGTAAACATCAGTCCCCGGCAGTTCCGCCAGAACGACTTCGTCGAGCGCATCGAGGCAAGCCTGGCGCGCTATGGCCTGCCCTGCTCGATGCTAAAACTGGAGATTACCGAAGGCATCGTCATCCAGAACCTGGAGGACACCATCAACAAAATGCGACGCCTGAACAAGCTCGGCGTCAGCTTTGCCATGGACGACTTCGGCACCGGCTATTCGTCGCTGACTTACCTCAAGCGACTGCCGGTGGACACGCTGAAAATCGACCAGTCATTCATCCGCGATGCCACCACGGACCCCAACGACGCCGAGATCATCCGCGCCATTGTCGCCATGGCCCGCAGCCTTGAATTGAAGGTGATTGCCGAAGGCGTGGAAACAGCCGAGCAATTGGAGTTTTTGCAGGGGCTGGGCTGCCATTTTTATCAAGGGTATTTGCACAGCAAGCCACTGCCGGTGGAGGCGTTTCAAAAGCTTTTGAGGTAACCCGGACTTTTGCGCATTGATCGTTCCCACGCTCAGCGTGGGAATGCAGCCCGGGACGCTCTGCGTCCCAAATCAAGAGCCGAACGCGGAGCGTCCGTTGAGGCATTCCCACGCGGAGCGTGGGAACGATCTGTATCGTGGGCACACCACAAATCCGTAGGAGCCGGCTTGCTGGCGATGGCGGCAGTGAGGACGCCAAGGCGGGCAAGCCAGGTTTGGCGATTGCCTTCAGGCCGCCTCAGCCACCGGCAATCCCAGCAAGCGCGAGACGTGATCGAGCTCAGTCTCGCGGCGCAGCACGGAAAACAGCTCTACCGCCTCGGGATAATTGCGGGTCAGCATCGCCAGCCATTGCTTCAGGCGGCCCGGTGACTGGCGTGCGGTCATTTGCGCCTTGGCTTGCAACCAGAAGTCCTGGATCAGCGGCAGCAGCTCGGCCCAGGTCATCTCGACCACTTCTTCGCCGGCCCGCGCGGCAGCGATCTGCCGCGCGAGATCCGGACGCGAAACCAGGCCGCGACCGAGCATGATGTCTTCCACGCCACTGATTTCGCGGCAACGGCGCCAGTCTTCAACGCTCCAGATATCGCCATTGGCAAACACCGGCACCTTGACCACGTCCTGCACCCGCGGAATCCACTCCCAATGCGCTGGAGGCTTGTAGCCATCCACCTTGGTCCGGGCGTGAACCACAATGTGCTCCGCCCCACCCTCGGCCAGGGCCGTGGCGCAAACCAGCGAGCCGTCCGGGCTGTCGAAGCCCAGGCGCATCTTGGCCGTCACCGGAATGTGCGCAGGCACCGCTCGGCGCACATGCTCGACAATCTGGTTCAGCAGCTCCGGTTCCTTGAGCAGCACTGCGCCGCCACGGGACTTGTTCACGGTCTTGGCCGGGCAACCGAAGTTCAGGTCGATCACCTCCGAGCCCAGCTCGCAGGCCAGCGCGGCGTTCTCCGCCAGGCACACAGGGTCCGAACCCAGCAGCTGCACGCGCAGCGGCACGCCAGACGCCGTCCGCGCACCGTTGAGCAGCTCCGGGCCGAATTTGTGGAAGTAGGCTGGCGTGAGCAGCTGATCGTTGACCCGAATAAATTCGGTCACGCACCAATCGATGCCGCCCACTCGGGTCAGCACGTCGCGCAGGATGTCGTCGACCAACCCCTCCATGGGCGCCAAAGCAATTTGCATGAACAAACACTCGCAAAAAAACGTGCGGCAGTTTACTGGATAACGCAGAAAATCGCAGAGCCCATATGGCGCGGGAACGGCCCGCGCCCGACCATTCGTCACCGCAATGGGGTGCCGTTGCCGCTCAAACGGGCCGTCGGCCCCTCAGGTTTTTTGAATCCGCCGATCCCGCAGGTATTCAAGTACTGCCTCTCGCTCACCGGCAAACTCGATACGCGCGCCTTTTTTCTCCCGCTGAAAGACATACATCGGGTCGTAATATTCAGTCAGCAAGCCTTCGATCCAGCCTCGGTGCAAATCTACGGCACCGCTGCGCCCCTGCTCGGCCAATGCGTCTTCCATCAGGATCAGCATCCGTTGGTGACGCTCACCTCCCAGGCGCTTTTGAACATTGTTCAGGCTATCGAGCATGCGCTCGGAAAACAGCACAAAGCCTTCGTCGCCATGCACATCGATGAACTCGGCACACAAATCCACCACGTAATCTCGCAAGATCCGCTCGACCCGACCTTGCAGGCTGTCCTCGAGCCAGACCATCGGAAACTGTTGCATGCCCTGATACACCGGCAACGGCAGCGCACAACTGCCAACCGCCCGATTCTCGTCTTCGAGGACAAATTGCTCGATACCGCGAGCGCGCTTTTTCAGCACGTCCACCGCCAGGCGGTTTTCGAAGTCGATGTTGGAAGGCTGACCGGTGGCGCGTTTGCCGAAACTGGAGCCGCGATGATTGGCGTGGCCTTCAAGGTCCAGGCCGTTGTCCAGCTGTGTGAGGACTTCGGTTTTGCCGGTGCCGGTCATACCGCCCAGCAACACGAAATCGCACTGGGCAATGGCTTGATCGACGGTTTCCAGGAGGAACGTACGCATGGCCTTGTAGCCGCCGCCGACCCGTGGATAGTCGATGCCTGCCTCGTCCTTGAGCCATTGCTGAACGATCTGCGAACGCAGGCCGCCGCGAAAACAATACAAAAGCCCATCGGGATGCGCCCGGGCGAAGTCCGCCCAGGCCTGGACGCGTTCGGCCTTGACGGCGCCAGACACCAGTTGATGACCCAACTCGATGGCGGCCTGCTGGCCGTGCTGCTTGTAGCAGGTGCCAATACGCTGCCGCTCGTGATCATTCATCAGCGGCAGGTTAACTACGCCGGGAAACGAGCCTTTGGAAAACTCGATTGGCGCACGGGCGTCCATCATCGGCCGGTCGTTGAGGAAGATGTCGCGGTAATCGGTGCAGTCGACAGACATCAAGCCACCTCGACCGCATTGCTCTGTCGCTCGACCAGTTCGCCGATTGGCGCCAGGTTCATGCCCAGATCGGCGGCGACCTTGAGGAACTCAGCATTGCCCTGGGGAGTGACGGCGATCAGCAGGCCACCACTGGTTTGTGGGTCGCACAACACGCGTTTATGGAGCTCCTGCAAACGTCCGATCTTGCTGGCGTAGCTGTCGTAATTGCGCAACGTACCGCCCGGCACACAGCCCTGTTCAAGGTAGTACTCGACACCCGGCAGGCGCGGGACCCGGGCGTATTCGATACGCGCGGTGAGGTTGCTGCCATCGGCCATTTCCACCAGATGACCGAGCAGCCCGAAACCGGTGACGTCAGTCATGGCGGTCACCCCTTCGAGTTTGCCGAAGCGACTGCCGGGTTTGTTCAGGGTGCACATCCAGTCTCGGGCCAGGCCTACGTCGGCACTGCGCAATTTGCCCTTTTTCTCGGCGGTGGTGAGGATGCCGATGCCCAAGGGTTTGGTCAGGTACAACAGGCAACCGGCGGTGGCGGTGTCATTGCGTTTCATGTGGCGTTTTTCCACCAGCCCGGTCACGGCCAGGCCGAAGATCGGCTCCGGCGCATCGATGGAATGGCCGCCAGCCAGCGGGATTCCCGCCTCATCGCACACCGAGCGTCCGCCACGAATGACTTCCCGGGCAATCTCCGGCGCCAGCACATTGACCGGCCACCCGAGGATCGCAATCGCCATCAACGGATCACCGCCCATGGCGTAGATATCACTGATGGCATTGGTGGCGGCAATTCGGCCGAAATCGAAGGGATCGTCGACGATTGGCATGAAAAAGTCGGTCGTCGACACCACGCCGCGCTCTTCATCGATGGAATACACCGCCGCGTCGTCCCGCGAGGCGTTGCCGACCCAAAGCTTCGGGTCCAGATTCTGCGCCCCACTGCCCGCCAGAATCACTTCCAGTACCTGGGGGGAAATCTTGCAACCGCATCCAGCGCCATGGCTGTATTGGGTCAGGCGGATCGGCTCGCTCATCGGGGGCACCTCGTGGGATCAGTGCGAGCGATTCTAGCAGAGCGGGCTTGGCGAATTGCGGAGGATGGTCCCGTAACCCCTGTGGGAGCTAGCCTGCTAGCGATGATTGCCGGAACACCGCGTTTCGTCAGGCTGGTCGCGTCATCGTTGACGACCATCGCTAGCAGGCTAGCTCCCACAATTAGAAATCCAATCGGCCCTGGCTGTTGCTGTTGCTCTGGCCTGTGATCTTGCTTTGGCTTTTGATCTTGCATTTGATCTTGATCTTGATCTGCCCCGTCGGAAGGCCGAGCGCAGGTGTTCATCCGGGGGGCAGGCGCGCAGCGCCGTGCGGCGAAGCCGCACACATCGAGAGGAGGTGCAGCGCAGCAAACCGGAGGCGATGCCCCCGGATGGACACCGGAGCGAGGGAATGCCGAGCCTAGGCGAGGCACCGTACGTCAGGGGATCAAAGCGCTTGGTTACTTGGCGCTTTTCCAAGTAACCCGCCGTAAGGGCGGAACCAATAGCCGCCGCTACCGCAGCAATGGATATGTACCCCATCAAAAAGCCAGAAACTTGCTCACCCCAAGATCACCCTTACGGCAACAAAATCACCTTATCCCCGTTCCCCTGATTCACCTCGGCATACCGATCCAACCCTTCAGCCAGCGGCGACTCAAACAACCCCTGCGGCAGCGGCAACAAATCCTGATCGAAGAATGTGCCGAACTGATCGAGCATCGCCGCACAGGCCTGCACGCCATACAGCAACGAATTGATCCCCACCACCGAGCCACCTTTGCGATACAGCGCCAGTGCCGGCAACTGCACCAGGCCATCCACCGGTGCGGCGATGATCGCGATGCGGCCAAAGGTGGCCAATGCCGCCACCGAAGCAGGCAGCCAGAAGCCTGTGGTGTCGAAAATCACGTCTGCGCCACCGGTGAACACGGCGTTGACCTGCGCCCCAAGATCTTCCGGCTTATCCAGTTGCAACGTCTGATAACCCTGGGCCTGCAACTCCTTGACCTGCTCCGGCCGGCGCGCTGCCGCCAGCACCTGGGCGCCGCGCACTTTTGCCAGTGCCAGTGCAGCACTGCCCACCGCCCCGCCGCCGATCACCAGCAAACGCGTGTCGGCGGTTACCAGGCTGCGCTCCAGCGCATCCCACGCCGTGGTGTAGGGCACACCGAGACTGGCCGCTTGCGCGAAACTCAGGTGAGTCGGCTTGAGTGCCACGCCATTGGCCGGCAGTTTGACGAACTGCGCATGGGAGCCATCGGCAAAGAACCCCAGCTCACGGCCAGTGCCCCACACCTGCTGACCGACCAGCGCTTGCGGGCCGTCGACCACGATACCGGCGAAATCACGACCGGGAATTCTCGGCAACGTCGTGTAGGGAAAGCGTCCCAGCACATTCTTAACATCGCTGGGATTAAGGCCCGCAGCCTTGATTTCCACCAGTACCTCATCGACACCGGGAACGGGGGTTGGCACCTCAACGTAGCGCAAGGCCGAGAGGTCGCCGGTTTTGTCGAACTGTAATGCTTTCATGGGGGTATTCACCGAGTAGACGAAGAGGTGTCAGGAAATCCAGCCAGCGACCAACTGCCGGCCCATGGGCCAGAGCTTTTCGCCAGCCAGCATGCCGAGCAACCCGATCAGCGCAATGGCTGGAGGCGCGGGCGAACGAAAGTCCAGGGCGCCGTAGAGCAAGCCGACACCCAGCCCGATAACCAGTGAAATGAAGTAGCTCATGGCAGACTCCGAGGGCCGTTGAGGTAGGCCCAAAGTCTAGAGAGCGCGGGTGGCGAGCATCGGCCAAGTGCTTCTGAATTTCGGCCAAACCCGGGTAGTCGAGTCAGCCCTGATCCTGACTTGCGCAAAACTGTGAAGGCGCAACACCCAGCGCTCGGCGAAACATGTCGCTGAAACTGCTGGGTGAATAGCCCAGCTCACGGGCAATCGCACTGACCGGCACGCCTTGGATCAATTCAGCCACCGCTGTGGCCAATTGCACCTGCCGCCGCCACTCGGCGAAGCCCATGCCCAACCCGTCCTTGAACAATCGCGCCAGGGTGCGCACGCTGGCACCGGCGTTTTCGGCGTGTTGCTCAAAAGGAATATCCAGCGATGGCGCGGCCATCACCGCCTGGCAGAGGTTCGTCAGGCGTCGGTCGGAACCGTCCGGCAGGGCAATTTTCAACAGCGAACGCCTGGCCCGCTTGAGCTCCAGCAACGCCAGCCCCACCAGCGCCTCGTAATACTCGGGGGCGCCGTCATCGCCCTGCTCCACCAGGCCAACGATCAACTCGCGCAACAACCCGCCGACTTCAATGACCTGCACGCTGTCATCCAGCGTCGCCGCCAGGGACGGTCGCAGGTAGATGTTGCGCATTTGCAGGTCCGAAACCACCCGAATCCCATGGGGCACCCCAGGCGGCAACCACACTGCCCGCTGCGGTGGCACCACCAGCGCCTCATGGGGCGTCTCGACCCACATGACCCCGCTCATTGCATACAACAACTGCCCCCAGACATGCTCATGGGGCTCGATGAACAGCCCGCGCGGATAGGTTCGCGCCAGCGGTTGCACGGGCACATCGGTATCAGTCAGATCGGGTGGGGCAGCGAGGGCCATGGTCAATGATCATTGGGGGATGGCGGAGGCTTCATGGTAACCAGACGCTGAACTCGCCGCCAGCGACAGCATCTGCCCGACAATTGAAATGAATTTTCCGAGTGGCCCGCGATCCCTCTAAGTAGAACAGGGAGGACCAGAGCTTTATGAACAACGCAAAACTTTTCGTCATTGAGTACACCCTTTATGGCGCCCCCAAGTCGTTCATTATCCGTTTGGACAAAATGGACAATGCAGAGGCTTGGCATTGGGCGAGCTGCGACGCAGGGATCGGAAGAATCCCCCGTTTCGGCCGGGAAAAGGTGCAAAAGACCAGCAAACCGATGGCGGAGAAGTTTGGTGTGGAGAACGTCAAGTGGCGACCGGCGGGCTAGTCCGCCCATGATCGTCAGCAAGTGAAGGCTGGAGGATGACAGCCAGAAACCAAAAGTGGAGCCCTCAAGGCTCCACTTTCCTGTGCGCGATCATCGTCAGTGAGCGCACTTACAACCTTCATGGCTGCATTCTTCACCGTGTTCGTGGTGCTTGGCGCAGGCTTCGCAGCAATAGTGCTTGCCGTGACGCACGATGGGATGCTCACCCAGCTTGCAGTTGCATTTAGGGCAGTCACATTTGCGGTCATCGGTCATGGATCTGACTCCTCTGGTGGTGGTCGTCGGGCTGTATGGATAAGCCGTTTAACCAGTGTAGAAGTTGGTCAGGGGTATGACTCGGGAGATTACGCTGGTTAAGAGACCGCCATCGCGGGCAAGCCCGCTCCCATAGGTTTTGCGTCGACTGCAAGGTTTGCGTCCGTACCTTCAGATACGGAACTGCCCGACCAGACCGCCCAAACGCTGCCCCAGATCCGCCAGGCTGCGGGAAGTTTGTGCGCCCAATTGGGTTTCGTCCGCCACGTTATCCACCGCCACCGCAATCTGATGCACGCTGCGATTGATCTCCTCCGCCACGGCCGTCTGCTCTTCGGCCGCACTGGCGATCTGTGCGTTCATTGAATTGATGGTCGCGATCAACTGCGCCATGGTATCGAGCGACGCACCCGCTTCGTTAGCCTGAACGGATGTACCGTCACCCGCCTCACTGGAACGGCGCATGGCGTCCACCGCCGACTGGGTGCCGGCCTGCAAGCGGTCGATCATGCCCTGGATTTCCTGGGTGCTGATTTGCGTGCGACTGGCCAGCGCCCGCACCTCGTCGGCCACCACCGCAAACCCACGCCCGGCTTCCCCGGCCCGGGCCGCTTCGATGGCTGCGTTGAGCGCCAGCAGGTTGGTCTGTTCGGCAATCGAGCGAATCACCCCAAGCACGCTGACAATCGACGACACGTCTTTCTGCAAACTGTCGAGGGACACGCCGCTGCTGCGAATGTCGTCCACCAATGCATGAATCTTGACGATGCTGCCCGCCACCACGCGCTTGGCGGCCTGACCTTCTTCGTCGGTCTGCTGGGCAGCCACCGCTGCATTTTGTGCGCTCTTGGCCACTTCCTGGGCAGCGGCTGACATTTCATTGATGGCCGTGGCGACCTGATCGGTCTCATGGCGCTGACGCTCCATGGCTTGATCCGATCGGTTAGCTTGTTCGGAAACTTGAGTCACCAACCCGGTCAGTTGCGAGGTCATTTCGGTGATCTGGCGCACCAGGCCATGAATCTTGTCGACGAATCGATTGAACGAGCCGGCGAGTTGGCCCAGTTCATCCTGGCTGGTGATGGTCAGGCGACGGGTCAGATCGCCCTCGCCCGCCGCGATGTCATCGAGGTTGGCTTTCATCGAGTTCAGCGGACGCAGAATGGTGTTGGCCAACAACATCCCGGCAGCGGCGATCAGCAACAGCACCACCACAGCTACACCGACAATGCTCAGTACCACGCCTTGCATGCGCTCCTGGACCTTGGCCTCGATCACCGCGACCTGCGCCTCGATACCGTCGAGGTTTACCGAGGTACCCACCGCCATGTCCCATTTCGGCAGGTATTCGGTGTAACCGAGCTTGGGCACCAGCACCTGGTTGTTACCCGGCAGCGGCGAGCTGTATTGCAGATAGTGCGTACCTTCCTTGGCGACTTTCACCAGGTCGCGGTTGACGTAGACCCCGTTCGGATCGCGGTTGTCCTTGAAGCTCTTGCCCACGCCTTCCGGATCCTTGGCCTTGAACAGGCGCACGGTGTTGGAGTCATAGCCGAAGAAGTAACCCTCCTTGCCGTAAGTGATGTTCGACAGCAATTTGATCGCCTGCGCCCGCGCCGCGTCGTCGCCTTGGGCGGCAGCGTCGTACAAAGGCTTGATCGTGGTCATGGCCACGGCAACGTAACTTTGCAGGGTGGCCTTGGCATCGCTGAGCAGGCGCTCGCGAGTCACCTCGACCTCCTGACGGGCCTGGTTCTGCAGGATGAACAAGGTGGTCAGGCTGATGACCAGCGCGAAAAGCAATACCGGGAGGACGGCAAGGGACAGGACTTTGGCCTTCAGGCTCATGCGCATGACGTTCACTCTTTTGTTTTTGTTGGCGTGGTTAAAGCCTTTAACGGCACGCCAGATCAAAAGTTGAACGCGATCAATGTGGGAGCGAGGCTTGCCCGCGATGAGGCCAGTACATTCAATATTGATGGCGACTGACACTCAGCAATCGCTAGCAGGCTATCTCCCACAGGGATTTTTGGTGTTACAAGACCATCGCCGCCACCCAGCCGAACGCCAGCAGCGGCAGGTTGTAGTGCAGGAACGTCGGGACCACGGTGTCCCAGATGTGGTGATGCTGGCCGTCGATGTTGAGGCCGGAGGTCGGGCCGAGGGTTGAGTCCGAGGCGGGTGAGCCGGCATCGCCGAGCGCGCCGGCTGTGCCGACGATGCACACGATCGCCAACGGGCTGAAACCCAGTTGCACACACAGCGGCACGAAAATCGCGGCCAGGATCGGCACAGTGGAAAAGGACGAGCCGATACCCATGGTCACCAGCAATCCAACCAACAACATCAGCAAGGCACCCAGGCCTTTGCTGTGGTTGATCCAGGAGGCCGAGGATTCGACCAGCGTCTGCACCTCACCCGTGGCCTTCATCACTTCGGCAAATCCTGACGCCGCGATCATGATGAAGCCGATCATCGCCATCATCTTCATGCCTTCGGTGAACAGGTCATCGGTTTCACGCCATTTGACGATGCCCGACACCGAGAAGATCAGAAAACCCACCAAAGCGCCGATGATCATCGAGTCCAACAGCAGTTGAATGATGAACGCCGCGGCGATGGCCACACCGGCCACCATCAGGCTCAGCGGGTTGTATTGCACCGCGACCTGCTCGACCTGCTCGATTTTTTCCAGGTCGTACACGCGCTTCTTGCGGTAGCTGACGAACGCAATCAACAGCCCCGCCACCATGCCCAGCGCCGGAATGCCCATGGCATGGGTCACGTTGATGCCGCTGATGTCCACGCCGCTGCGGGCGACGTTGGCCAGCAGGATTTCATTGAGAAAGATATTGCCGAAGCCCACGGGCAGGAACATGTACGGGGTAATCAAACCAAAGGTCATGACGCAGGCGATCAACCGACGGTCCAGTTGCAACTTGGTCAGCACATATAAAAGCGGCGGCACCAGCAAAGGGATGAAGGCGATATGTATCGGCAATATGTTCTGCGAAGCGATGGCCACCACCCATAACAGGCCGATCAGCAACCACTTGACCTGACGGCCGCCGGTCGCGTGCTGGCGATCGACCATTGCCAGCGCCTTGTCGGCCAGCGCATGGGCCAGGCCGGACTTGGCAATCGCCACCGCAAAAGCACCGAGCAACGCGTACGACAACGCCACGGTTGCCCCGCCGCCCAGGCCGCTGTTGAAGGCTTTGAGGGTTGCATCGATCCCCAGGCCACCGGTCAAGCCACCGACCAGCGCCCCGACGATCAGCGCGATCACCACATGCACGCGGGACAGGCTGAGTACCAGCATGATGCCGACCGCGGCAATCACTGCATTCATTTCATTACCTCAAGACAAACGGAAAGAGTCCGTCCGGCAGTCTGCGTGAGCCGCCAGCGGATAAAAGAATGGGTTTTATTAGAGGGCGCGCACTTTGCCGGACCGCTACCGCCTTGTCAAAGACATCCCTGTAGGAGCTACCGCAGGCTGCGATCTTTTGATCTTGCGTTTAAAAAGCGAAAGATCGCAGCCTTCGGCAGCTCCTACCGGGGGCAATTGAGTTTCATGGGAGGAATAAAGAAAGCTCAAACCCTGCCGTTACAGTGCAAAGCCCCAGATATTTATCGAATAAGGACGCCTCCATGTCGCTCAGACAACTTTCCATCCAATGGAAAATCACCCTGCTGGCCGGGCTGTGCCTGGCGGGCATCGTGACCCTGCTGGTGGGTCTTTCGCTGTATCGCATGGAGCACAGCTCCGAGCTGGTGAAAGCCTCGAGCATGGAGATGCTGACGGAAGCGGCGCAGGCGCGGATCGAGTCCCAGGGCGAAAACCAGGCCCTGGGGATTCGCCAGCAGTTCATGGACGCCTATCAATACGGCCATGGTTTTTCCCGCCAGGTGCTGTTTCTGCGCGACCAGGCCGAAAAACGCTTTCTTGATGCCTTCGATCTGCGCGAAGACCTGACCCGCCAAGTCAAATCGGCCCTGCAAGCCAACCCCGAATTGCTTGGCCTGTCCCTGGTGTTCGAACCCAACGGACTGGATGGCAAGGACGAATTGTTCAGCGGGCAAGCCGAACTTGGCAGTAACGAAAAAGGCCGTTTCGCGCTGTACTGGTCGCAACCGACGCCGGGCAAGGTGACGTCCATGGCGCTGCCGGAAAGTGATATCGCCGATACCAGCACCGGCCCCAGCGGCGAGCCGGCCAACGCCTGGTTCACCTGCCCGCGTACCCGTCTCAAGCCGTGCGTGATCGAGCCCTACTTTTATGTGATCGACGGCCAGAAAGTACTGATGACCAGCATCGTTTTCCCGCTGATGGTCAATGGCAAGGTCATCGCCTCGCTGTCGGTGGACATCAACCTCGACAGCCTGCAAACCATCAGCCAGGGCGCGAGCAAAAAGCTCTATGACGGCCAGACCAGCGTGAGCATTGTCAGCCCGGCCGGTTTGCTCGCTGGCTACAGCCCGGACGCCAGCAAGCTCAGCCAGCGCCTGGAAGCGGTCGACAAAGTCAACGGTGCCGAGTTGTTGCGCACGCTCGCCGCCAGCAGCAAAACCACCAGCCTGCATAGCGATCAGCAGCTCAAAGTACTGTCGCCCTTCCAACCGATTCCCGATGGAAAATCCTGGGGCGTCTTGCTGGACGTGCCGGAAAAAGTGCTGGTCGGCCCCGCCGAAGCCTTGAAAAAACAACTGGATGAAGGCAATAACGCCGGCACCCTGACCGAACTTTGCCTCGGTGTTCTGGCCGCCTTGATCGGCCTGCTGCTGGTGTGGCTGATGGCCCGCAGCGTGACCAAACCGATCCTCGGCGTGGCCCACATGCTCGAAGACATCGCCAGCGGTGAAGGTGACCTGACGCGACGCCTGGCCTATGACAAAAAGGATGAACTGGGTCAGTTGGCCGGCTGGTTCAACCGCTTCCTCGACAAGCTGCAACCGGTCATTGCCGAGGTCAAACGCTCGGTGCAGGACGCCCGCGGCACCGCGGACCAATCGTCTGCCATTGCCGCCCAGACCAGCGCCGGCATGGAGCAGCAGTATCGCCAGGTGGATCAAGCCGCCACCGCCTCCCACGAAATGAGCGCCACCGCCCAGGACGTCGCCCGCAGCGCCGCCCAGGCGGCACAAGCGGCGCGGGATGCCGATCAGGCTACTCGCCAGGGCCTGACGGTGATCGACCGCACCACTGCCAGCATCGACAACCTCGCCGCAGACATGAGCGCGGCAATGGTCCAGGTCGAAGGACTGGCCGCCAACAGCGAGAAAATCGGTTCGGTGCTGGAAGTGATCCGCGCCATTGCCGAACAGACCAACCTGCTGGCACTCAACGCCGCCATCGAAGCCGCCCGCGCCGGCGAGCAGGGTCGTGGTTTTGCCGTGGTGGCCGATGAGGTTCGCAGCCTGGCGGGGCGCACCAGCGCCTCCACCCAGGAAATCGCCAGCATGGTCGCACGCATCCAGCAAAGCACCCGCGAGGCGGTGATCAGCATGGAGGAGGGCGTGGCCCAGGTC
>NZ_JBOIBY010000405.1:0-34903 GCF_050739655.1 Pseudomonas sp.
CAGGACCGATGCCCAACGCAAGTAAGGTGAT
The DNA here is from genome assembly GCF_050739655.1 of Pseudomonas sp. GTDB lineage: Bacteria > Pseudomonadota > Gammaproteobacteria > Pseudomonadales > Pseudomonadaceae > Aquipseudomonas. The sequence continues at coordinate 32 of NZ_JBOIBY010000405.1, forward strand.
GTGCATTCCACCGGTGGCTGAGGACAGCGCAACGGCATGCTGACATCCCACGTAGTGGGCGAACTTTTCTTCCAGCTCCTGGTTTTTTGGCCCGGTAGTGATCCAGCCGGAGCGCAATACTTGCTCTACGGCAGTAATTTCTTCATCGCCCATACTGGGGCGAGAGAAAGGAAGGAACGCTTGACTCATGGGCACCTCGCGGCTAAAGAGAGTGTAGCCTGAGAGGCTAAATAACTTGGATCGAATGAAAGCATAGATGCTAAAACAAAAGCTGCATCAATAAGTTACCTCAAATACTCGATCAAGCACTCTGGAAAATTCTTATGAGCCATAGGCGAATGAAAGCTCGCAAGGGGGGGGCTATCCGTATCCATTGAGGGTAAGTGCGATTTTGTGAAAGAAACATGAAAAAACGGTCGGAAAATCGTTGCTTGCAAGCAAGAAAATCACTAAAAATGATCGTTTGCATATTCGTATCAGGAAAAGTCTTACGAGCGTCCTTCATCACGTCTTGGCTCCCTTCGTGTTTTCTCGCATCCGCCGCACGCATGGAAACTCCTGCTGGAAGCCGGTTTGCATTAAGATTGTTAAGCGCTTTTTATCGCTACCACTTTGCGTACCCTCACAAAATTTTCATTTCTTTATGGTTATAAGTCTTTGTAAAAACAGTACGCCCTTTCATTAAGCGGAGTGATTTATGGAAGTGACCGTCCCGTGCGGTGACTATGACGGTTTGGCTCAGCCAATCCGTCTGGCAGCGGTTTGTCGGCGGATGTACCGTTGGAATGCTGACGATAACCGCATTCCCTACGAAAAAACCGCTATTGCGCTTTCAGACCTTATCCTCGTTGGAGACATCAACGGGGCGCAGGGTCAATTGAGCTACCTCGTTGGGAAAAACGCGCAAGGACGACGTGCATGAAAGTACTGGTAACCGGCGTAGCGGGTTTTATTGGATTCCATACCGCTAAGCGTCTGTGCAGCGATGGCCACGACGTTATTGGCATCGACAACCTCAACGACTACTACAGCGTTGAGCTGAAACAGGCTCGACTCTCGCAACTGGCGGCGTTCCCCAACTTCCAGTTCCAGTTGCTGGATGTGGTCGACAAACAGACGCTGCTAGGCTTGTTTGCTGAAAAGGAGTTCGAGCAAGTCATTCACCTGGCTGCCCAGGCCGGTGTGCGTTATTCCATTGACCACCCGGACACATACGGGCAAAGCAATCTAGTGGGATTCCTTAACGTATTGGAAGCCTGTCGTGCTCATATGCCGGCGCATCTGATTTACGCGTCAAGTAGCTCGGTGTACGGATTGAACGACCACTTACCGTATGCCACGACCGATCCTGTCGATCGGCCAGTATCGTTCTATGCCGCCACCAAGCGCGCCAATGAACTGATGGCTCACGCTTACTCTCATCTCTACGGAATTCCCGCTACTGGTCTGCGATTCTTTACCGTGTATGGGCCATGGGGGCGGCCCGACATGGCACTGTTCAAGTTCACTGACGCCATCCTTAAAGGTCGCAGCATTGACGTGTACAACGACGGTGCGATGTCTCGCGATTTCACCTATATCGACGACATCGTCGAGGGCTTGGTGCGTTTGATGCCGCTGCCACCTACGGATGAGCCCGGCGGGCGAAACAAGGTTTACAACATCGGATTTGGCGCGCCGGTAAAGCTTCTGGAATTTGTAGAGTGCATTGAAGAGGCGCTGGGAATCCGCGCCATAAAAAACTTTATGCCGTTACAGTCAGGTGAAGTTGTTAACACCTGGGCGGACACTCGAGAGTTGGAGGACCGTGTGGGTTTTCGCCCACAGATCCCGGTGTCCATGGGTGTACAGTCGTTCGTCGATTGGTACCGCAACTATTACGGCGTTTAGCCACTCAATTCTCACCTTTTACGGGAACGTCATGCACGAAACACCCTATGTGTCGGTTCTGATTCCGGCAAAAAATGAAGCAGGCAACCTCATTCCACTATTAGAAGAAGTGCGTGCCGCGCTAGCCAACGAAACCTTCGAAGTCATAGTGGTGGACGATGGGAGCACTGACACCACCGCCGCCGAATTACGAACGTTACAAAAGAATGGCTACAGTCAATTGCGGGTGCTCAGCCATTCTCGTTCCCTCGGGCAAAGCACCTCGATTTACCACGCTGCTGAAGTGGCGCGTGGTCATTGGTTGGCAACCCTGGATGGCGACGGGCAGAACGATCCAGCCGATCTGCCGAAAATGCTGGACCTGGTTCGTGGATCGGAGGGGCAGCCGGCAGGTGTCAAGCTTGTGGCGGGGCACCGCGTCAATCGCCGTGATACGGCGAGCAAACGCTGGGCTTCGCGATTCGCAAACTCTCTGCGCAGTAGCTTGCTGAAAGACCAGACCCCCGATACCGGTTGCGGTATCAAGTTGATTGAACGCGAGGCGTTTCTGCGCCTGCCCTACTTCGATCATATGCATCGCTTTATTCCCGCCCTGATCCGCCGTCATAACGGCCGAATGCTGGTTCAGCCTGTGAACCACCGTGAGCGTGGTACCGGAATTTCCAAGTACGGAAATCTCGATCGTGCTCTCGTGGGCATCGTCGATTTGTTCGGAGTGTGGTGGCTGATAAAACGCACCCGCCTGGAAGTCAGCGCACAAGAGTCAGAGGTCTGATATGGGTAGAGAATCTTTGTGGCTGACCATTGGCTTCGTTGGTCAGTTGGTCTTCACCGGGCGGTTTGCTCTGCAGTGGCTGTACAGCGAATACAAAAAGCGCAGCGTGATCCCTGTTGGATTCTGGTACCTGAGCATCGTTGGCAGTGCACTGCTATTGGCATACGCAATCTATCGCCAAGACCCGGTTTTTATTGTCGGTCAGTCTTTCGGTTTTATTGTGTACCTGCGCAATTTGCAGCTGATCGCCAAGTATCGTGGGAAGGAAAACCACGAACTGGATAAAAAGGACTAAGACGGTGCGGATACGACTATCTTCTTCGCGATTGGAACTGTTGGCTTTTGTGGTATTGACGTTGGTCATGGTAGGAGCGGGTCTCGGCTGGCGCCAACCGCTGAACGTCGATGAAGAGCGTTTTCTCGGCGTAGCCTTGGAAATGCTGCAGAACGGTTCCTGGTTTATTCCCCATCGGGCTGGCGAAATTTACGCAGACAAGCCTCCACTTTTCATGTGGGCCGTAGCGTTATTTGTGCAACTTACACACCTGCCAAAAGTAGCCCTGTACTTGCCCGCGCTATTGGCAAGTGCGGTTACGACGGCCTGCTTGTATGACCTGGGCCGTCGCTTGTGGGGGCGGCGCGTAGGTGTGATCGCGGCGCTATTGTTTCTCGCGACCTACCAAACCTATAGCATTTTACGGACGGGGCAGATCGATGGCTTCCTGGCCCTGTGGACGATTCTGGGGATCTATGGCTTGTGCCGGCATATATTGCTCGGCCCTGCCTGGCGCTGGTACTACGTTGCCTGTGCGGCCATGGGGTTTGGCGTCATCAGCAAAGGTGTGGGCTTTCTGCCGGTGCTGATGCTGATTCCCTATGCGTATGCGGTGCGCAAAGGCTGGAAAGGCGTGGTGCCGATGCCTGGCATGGGGGGGCGCTGGTGGCTGGGGTTGCTGGTCGCGTTGGCCGCCATTGGTCTATGGCTGGGCCCGCTATTGTTGATCGTGCTTCAGGGCAGTGCCGATAGCGTGGCTTACGCTCAGGAAATCCTGCTCAAACAAACGGCTGGCCGTTACGCCAACGCTTGGGCGCATCGCGAACCCTTCTGGTATTTCTTCGTCCAGGTTATCCCTAAGTACTGGATGCCGATTTTTTTCATGCTCCCATGGCTGGTACCTGCCTGGCGCAAGCAGTTGGCCAAGCACGACGGTCGAGTATTGGTGCTACTGGGTTGGGTAGTTCTGGTGTTGTTGTTCTTCAGCTTGAGCAGCGGCAAACGTAAGTTGTACATCTTTCCTGCGCTGCCGGCATTGATTCTGTTAGTTGCGCCACTTATTCCCTGGATGCTGCGCCGTTGGTTCAGCAAGCGTGCGAAGGGTCGCAAAGTATTTGTTGTATTGACCGCAGTGTGGTTGTGCGCGTGGCTAGTACGTGGCTTCATCGAACCACGAAAAGAGGGCATTAACCCTCACGAAACGATTATGCGTGAAGTGGCGCGACTAACTGGAAACTCCGAGTTGGTGCTGGTCGGTTGGCGGGAAGGGCACTGGTTGTTCGCGCAGCAGCCTATTGTGCACTTTGGTTTTGTGGAAAGTAGGGCTCTGGAACAATCAGCCCTGTGGCTTCGTAGTCACCCACAGGCCTATGCGTTAGTGCCCGCGCACGATCTGGAACGCTGTTACGACCCGAAAAAAGCTCGCAGAGTGGGCGGTACCTCAAGGGCTGAATGGTTCCTGGTTGGCTCGGATGCGGACAACCATAGTTGCCAGCCCTCAGCGCCGGACAAGGTTTATTCATTTGTTTGGACGCATCCGCTTTAACGGTTGGGGTTAATTGATGATTGTTGAATCGGGTGCGGCTATGTCGACGCGAAAAGCCGTGCGACAGCGTCAGCTACGTAATTCCATTTTTGTAGCGCTGTTGCTGGGCGTGCTAGGGACAGCTTCCACCCGCTTCTACTGGCATCAACAGTTGTACCACGCTGTTATGCAAACCTGGACCAACTCCAGTCAAGCGACTGGCTTATGGCTTCCAGGCTTTGCGCCTGATGTAGTGGCTAAGCCAATAGAGGGCATTAAAGAAGACCTTTCAGATATTACCTACGACTACGACCATGACCGGTTGTTGGCCATTACCAACGGCGGGGCCATGCAAATTGTCGCGCTCGACCGCGCTGGTAACGTACATGAGCGTTATCCGCTTGAGGGCTTTGACGATACCGAAGGATTGGCCTACATGGGCAATGGTCGTGTTGTTGTCACTGAAGAAGGTGCTCAACGTCTCACCTTTATCGAACTGCCCGAGAAGTCCGCACCCATTCGAAAGGGAGCGCAGCCGTTCATCACCGTAGGCGTCAACCTGAGTACAAAAAACAAGGGCTTTGAAGGGGTCACCTACGACCCTGTAGGGGACCGATTGTTTGCGATCAAGGAACGCGACCCGCGACAGTTATATGAGATCAATGGAGTGTCGAAGAGCCTGGGTGGAAACCTGTCCATCAACTTGATCGATCGAACTGAATGGGTGGACCGTAGCTTTTTCGGGCATGACCTGGCCGACGTTTATTGCGATCCCGGCACTGGTCATCTCGTTTTACTCAGCGAGGAATCAAAATTATTGATTGAGCTGGATAAAGAGGGCCGCTTTATCAGCTACAAAAGCCTGCTCGAGGCGTAAAGGATTTTTTCTTGCCCAAAGTGCATCCAGAGGGTGTGACCATGGATAGGCAAGGGCATTTGTATGTCGTGGCCGAGCCGAACTTGTTCTATTCGTTTAATCGTAAGCCCTGAAGGCGATTCCCCCGGATGCTCTTCGGTTGCACCGAAGAGCATCCGGGGGAGTAGTCAGCATGCGCCTCGCTTCAGCCACGAGCTGCACCATTAAGGAGCCGATCTTTGCCGGTAGGAAGATGTGGCCCATCATGGAATTGTTGGGGCACGATGCTCCGCACCCGCTCCGATTATTCAAACGTCCTATTGCTTTGACGAAATTTTGCTTATTCGTCGGGTACATTTACTTCCCCTTCATCAGTCATAACTCAGCGCATTCGAAGACAGGAATGTCTTTATGCGTATGACTCGCAGCCCCATCGGCACAACAATTTCCAATTTGGAGGGGTGTACCACAAGGAGTTCATAATGCGCTTTCCCGCGTCAGCCCCGTTGCGTTTCATTCTTTTGATCACCGGCCTGTGGTTGGTGGTTTTTTTCCTCACCCGCCTGGTGTTACTCACCACCCACCTGTCGGAAGCGGGTAATGCCTATGCTTCGGTCTTCGGTATAGGCGCCTTGTACGACCTGAGCTTTCTGGTGTACGCCGCTCTGCCGATGAGCCTGTATGTGCTGCTGTGTCCCCCTTCGCTATGGCGCACCCGGGGGCACCGCTGGTTTTTGCAAGGGCTGTTAACACTCAGCGTTTTCGTGATGTTATTTACTGCGGTGGCTGAATGGCTGTTCTGGGACGAATTCGGCGTACGCTTCAACTTTATTGCCGTGGATTATTTGGTGTACTCCGATGAGGTGTTGAATAACATCCTGGAGTCTTACCCCATCGGCAAGTTGCTCAGCGGGTTGGCGGTGATTGCCGTTGTCACTTGCATTGCTTTGCACAGATCTCTAAAGCGGGTGATGGGTGCGCCGTTGCCGTCCTGGCGCGTGCGCTTGCTGAATATCGCAGTGATTGTTGCCTTGAGTGCTGTCGTTCTGTTGGGCGTTGACCAAGACACTCCCCGTGGCAAAGGCGGCAACACCTATCAGCATGAGTTGGCCAGCAATGGTCCCTACCAGTTCTTTGCCGCGTTTCGCAATAACGAGTTGGACTACGAACAGTTCTACGGCACCTTGCCCAATGACGCAGTCGGCAAGATGATCCATCAAGAGTTGGCGCAAAGCGACGTGCGGTTCATCGGTAAGGATCCGCTTGATGTCCGTCGAATCGTGACGCAGAACGAAAACACCAAGCGACATAATATTATTTTGGTGACTATCGAAAGCTTTAGCGCCAAGTACATGGGTAGCAATGGCAACTCTGCCAACCTGACGCCGAATCTCGATCAATTGCGTAAAGAGAGTCTGTACTTCAACAACTTCTATGCCACTGGCACCAGGACCGACCGTGGCCTGGAAGCCATTACGCTGTCTATTCCGCCAACGCCGGGCCGCTCGATTGTCAAACGGGTAGGCCGTGAAAGTGGTTTTGCCAGCCTGGGCCAGCAGCTCAATCATGTCGGTTACGACAGCGTGTTTGTGTATGGCGGCCGTGGCTACTTTGACAATATGAATGCGTTCTTCGGCGGGAATGGTTATCAGGTCGTCGATCAAAGCAGCGTCGATGAAGCAGAGATCCATTTCAAAAATGCCTGGGGTATGGCTGATGAAGACCTCTATCAACTGACGCTGAAGCTGGCAGACGAGAATTTCGCTCGCCAAAAACCGTTCCTGCTGCAACTGATGACTACCTCCAATCACCGTCCATACACTTATCCAGAGGGCAGGATTGATATTGCATCCGGTGACGGCCGCGACGGTGCTGTGAAGTACACCGACTATGCAATCGGAAAGTTTCTTGAAGCAGCCCGAAAGAAGGCCTGGTTCGACGACACGATCTTTGTCTTTGTCGCTGACCACACCGCTGGTAGCGCGGGTAAGGAAGATCTCCCGATTCGTAACTATCAAATCCCATTGTTTATTTACGCGCCAAAGCTCGTTCCTGCGCGTGAAGAGGGTCAGTTGGCCAGTCAGATTGACTTGGCTCCAACCCTGCTCGGGTTGTTAAACCTCAATTACGAATCCACATTTTTCGGTCGTGACTTGCTTCAACCGTCCAACTTGCCACCCCGCGTGTTGGTAGGCAATTACCAGCACCTTGGTCTGTTCGATGGTAAGGATTTGGCTATTCTCAGCCCCCGATCCTTGTTGCGACGCCACGACGACGCGCTGGGTGCAAGCCATGAGGTTACGGTTCAACTCGACGACCCTCTAATCGAACGCGCGATTACCTATTACCAGGCAGCGAGCTACGGTTTCACCCATGGCTTGTTGAACTGGGCTGGCAGCGAAAAAACTGCCAGTCAATAACTCCCCTCTGGTCGCTCCCGCTCGCGACTGACTCAGACAATGATCCCAAGCCTGCATTCAGCAGGCTTGGGACGGTTCGGATAATGCGTAAAGCTCACTTCCAGGGCCAATGGCAAAAACATTGCAGGTTCCTGTCAGTGGAAAAATCAGCACTTACGAATTTTCAGCAAGACAGAAACACGTAGTCCGCTCTGTTTCACCTCATCTGAAAAGCTCAACCCGACGCGTGCCCCGATACGCTCGGCTATCGCCGCGACGATGGACAGCCCAAGCCCGGAGCCGGCTTCACCTGTGCTCAGGTTGCGGTAAAACGGATCGAACACTAGCGATTGTTCTTCGACGCTGATGCCAGGCCCCGAGTCTTCAATCTCTATAATCACGTCCTGCTGCGCCAGTTCAACTCTCAGGTCGACACGTCCGCCAGAGGGGGTATAGCGTATTGCGTTATCCACCAAATTTTTTACCAGGACGAACAGATCCAGCTCGTTGATGACGACCTGTACGTCCTCGGTGCTTTGAACTCCGATATCGATGCCCTTGTTCTCTGCCAGTGGCAGTAAGTCTTCCAGCGTTCGACGAAAGACTTCATGAACCGAAACGGCCGTCTCTGATCGCTGCGCGTCCGACTGCGCGGCTGCCAGGGTCAGCAATTGTTCCATCAGTTTCCTGCTGCGCTCGATGCCTTGAGCCAATGCCTGAAAGTTTTCGTGGGCGGCCGCCGACATTGGCGTGGACGCCAGCCGCTCAGTTTGCAAGGAAAGGGCCGTCATTGGAGAGCGCAATTCATGTGCGGCATCGGCGATAAACCGCCGCTGTTTTTCCATGGCTTGTGCGACGCGCCTGAGCAGTCGATTGATTGCCACGACAAAAGGACGGATCTCGGTCGGCAGGTGGTTTTCATCGATGGGATGCAGCGCCTGCTGATCGCGCTGATCGATTTCGGCCGAGAGCGTCGCGATGGGACGAAACAGCTTGCGCACCAGGTCCCCCACCACCAACAGCAGCACCGGAAACAGAATGAGAAATGGCAAAAGACTGCGCCATGCGCTTTCACGTGCTTGCTTGTCGCGCACGTCTGCCTCTTGCGCAACAACGATACGGTGCCCTGTCGAAGTGGTTCTGACCAGAACGCGAAATTTCTCACCCGCGATGTTCAACGTCGACAAGCCATCGGCCAGTGTCATGGGAAAGGGCAGCGGGGTGGTTGCGTCGTCATTGCCGGTCGCTTTGGCGCTATCGGCCAGGTACTGCACGATGACCCTGGACTCTTCGTCGTCGCCAACGACCGGCTCTGCACCGGGATAGCGAAGCGTCATATGCTGTCGATCAAACAACACTGCCACCTGGCGCAAGGTTTCGTCCTGCATTTCGTGCGCTTCTTTAAATGCCGAGATGAAAGCGAAAGCACTGGCCAGCACCGCAACGACGAGGATCGCCAGTGACAGCGTTATTGAAAGCCGTGACTGTACCGAGTTGCTCAAACGCCTTTTGAAACCATCCATCCCATCCCCCTGACATTCTTGATGACATGGCTCCCCAGTTTTCGCCGCAACCCATGGATCAAGAACTCCACTGCATTGCTTTCCACTTCGTTGCCCCAGCCGTAGATCCGGTCTTCAAGCTCACTGCGCGAGAGTATGGCTCCCGGGCGGATCAGCAGGGCCTGCAAAAGGGAGAATTCGCGACTGGAAAGCTGGACCTCTGGGGTCTCGCAGGTGCAAGCCATTTTGGAAACCAGATTCAACGACACCTCGCCGTTATCCAGCACCGATTGGGCATTACCGCCGCGACGGCGCAGTACCGCGCGCATGCGCGCCAGCAACTCGGCCATGGCGAAGGGTTTGAGCAGGAAATCATCAGCGCCGCCATCGAGACCACGTAGGCGGTCATCCAAGCCATCGCGGGCGGTGATAATGAGCAGCGGCACAGGGTTGTTGCGAGCGCGAATGACATCCAGCACATCGAGCCCGTCCTTGTCGGGCAGGCCGAGATCCAGCAGCACCAAGTCGTAGGTCTGGGTGTCCAGAGCTGCCAGGGCGGTGAGTCCGTTCTTCACCCAGTCGGTGGCGTAGCTCGCATCGTTGAGCGCACCCTCGATGGCAGCACCAATCATCAGGTCATCTTCGACCAGCAGAATCCGCATGCACCGCTCCGACAGAAAAAAAGCGCGACGGTCATTACCATCGCGCCTGTATTGAAGCACTTGAGCCGGCGTTTGTCCGCCGTCGCTGCCCTTACTGTTTGCCTTTCATCGATTCGAAGGCTTTGAGCAAATTATCCATTGTCGCCTTACATTCATCGCGCTTTGGGGAACTGGCGCGCAGTGCGTCGAGCGCGCGATCAATCGCTTTGTCCAGCACATGCCAGTCGGTGGCGGCACGGGGTTTGATACCGGCTTCGGCGGAGTCCCAGGAGCTTTCCAAATCCTTGATGCGGGTTTTGGCACCGAGGAGATCGTTTTTTTCGACAAGCGCGGTAACGTCGGCGGCGATGCTTTGGAACTCGCTTAGGTCACCCAGTTTCGAGCCAGACTGAGCCGCCGCGCTCATAGAGCTAGTGGGCGTGCCGACGCCGGGTTTGTCGGCGGGTTTGGAGCAACCGACTGTGCTGCCGAGCAGTACCAGAGACGAGATGATCGCTACGTGACGAAAAGCCGTTTGGAAGGAGCGCATTTTGATTCCTTGATTGAACGGTTATTGAATGGCGTTTTGACGGTTGCCGATGCTGATTTGCGCGACAGCCACCAGCAGCGTGATGACGGTCAGGAAGATAGCGCTGGTCCAGGCGGCGCCCATGCCCAGGCCGCCATAGGTCTTGGCCTGAGTCAGCAAGTCGCCCAGGGAAGCGCCGAACGGGCGGGTCAGGATATAGGCGATCCAGAAGGTCAACACCACGTTGGCTCCCAGTCGCCAAGCCAGCAACGTCGCCGCAATCAGAGCTCCGAAAATGACTGCGCCGACGGTGAATCCCAGCCCCAGCGCTTCAGTGGCCAGATCCCCAGCGGCGGTGCCCAGGGCAAAGGTGCAGAGTACGGTGGACCAATAGAAAAGTTCGCGCCGCGGCGTGTTGATTTCGCGTATCGACAGGTTGTGCTCCATCCGGAACCAGAGCAGGAAATTCATCACCAACAGAACCGAAAACACCGCAGTGCTGACGTACAGGCTGATGTCGAGCATGTCGGTCATGATGTCGGTGATCTGCGTGCCGACGATGCTCACCAACACCACGGTCAACCAGTAGATCCAGGGCGAATAGGCGGTTTTGCGCATTTGAAAGAACAACGCGCACGCCAGTAGCAACGCCATGCCGATGCTGGTCCAGCCAGCGCCAAAACCTGCATCTACTGCCAGGAAGTCAGCACCGGTTTCACCCACGGTCGTTGATAGAATCTTGATCACCCAGAATGCCAGTGTCACTTCGGGGACTTTGTTAAGCCATCCGTCTTTTGCGGGATTCATGTGCTGGTAGCCTCTTCTGATCTGCGCTGAACTTGCGAAGAGAAGAGGATAAGGAGAGAAACTTAGCTGGGACTGAGGGCGGCAGGGCTATCTACAAGGAAGATTTTTACTGCTTTTTAAAACATGATATGAGTTGACGAACGTTGCAGTGTGCTGCAAAGACTGGCGTATATCTGGTTTGGCTATTCCATGCCTGTTGGCAAATAGCTCGAGCGCCGCTGTATCAAAACGAGTGGTCTGGATAAAGTCCAAGGCTTCGGGTTTTGTATTCAAAAACCGCGCAACGGGAGGAATGCTCAGTAGCAACTTCAGAAATCGCAGCGAGATGTAATGCTTGGGAGACTGTAAGCCAACGGGTTCTGCTACCTGCACCAGAAGTTCTCGCAAGTTAGGCGTTTGGTCATCAAGCGCCAGCAGTTCCTGACCCACCATGGCGGGATCAAAAGCACAAACCGCCACCAGTTCAACCAGGTAATCCACGGTAACCAGGGGTAGCCAGTGCTTGGCGGTACCGGGCACCGCAGTCAGCTTTCCCTGTACAAGGTTGCGTATCAGCTCCACCAGCGGCTGACCGTCAAGGATATGCCCTGTGCGGCTGTGGCCACAGACTGTCGCGGGGTGGACAACGGTAATCTCCCCGCCCTTGGCCGACATGACCTCCAGGGTTGCAAAATGCGCCTCCAGCTTGCTCCCCTCATAACCACCGACACGCCGATACACTGCAGGCCAATTCGTCAGCTGCGGATAGCAAGGATCAATTCCGATGCGTTGCAGATGTTCATGATTTTTCAGCATGTAGCCGCCGATCATCACTAACCGGCTTTTCTGCTCAGCCGCCAACAGCGCCACGCGCTTTGCGCCTTCTACATTCACTGCACGAGATTGCTCCACTGAAAGCCCCCAAGCGAAGTGGGCGCCCAGGTGGAATATGACGCTGGCGTGCCTTAGAACTTCTCGATCCCCAAGACTCAGCCCGAGGTTGTCCCGTTCCAGATCGCCAGCGACGGCAAATACCCGGGTTGCGTTCCCGCCCAATTTGTCGACTTGTTCCTGCAGTGCAGCTAGACGCTCTGGGCGACGCATCAACACCCGAATGGTGTGACCTTTTGCACTCAGGTACGCCACCAGATGTTGACCGATGAAGCCGGTACCCCCCGTAACAAAGCACTCCACGCTCATTTTCCCGCTCCTGGTTAAGGTGAAAAATCAAGCGTAAACTATCGACCCAACTCTATAGTCAAGCGGTGTTTTCATGAAAATTGGCGAACTCGAGACCCGCAGCGGCGCCAGCCGCCATACGCTGCGTTACTACGAGCAAATCGGCCTGATCTCACCGCTGAGGGGAACTAACAACTATCGCGTTTACACAGCGCAAACTCTGCAGGATCTGGACTTTATCCAGCGTGCGCAAAGCATGGGGTTTTCCCTGGGGGAAATAGGCGAGATTCTGAATGCGCAGCGGAACAAGGCAATCGATTGTGCTGACGGCGCTAAGCTAATTGAAAAGAAGATGGCAGAAATCAAACAGAAAATCGCCAACTTGCAAAGTATTTATCGGTATCTGGATGAAGAGCGTGCAAACCTCGAAGCCAGTGCTGCCAAGCAACTTGAGCTTCAGCAACTGAACAACTCTTCCAACTGAACGGTTAGCATCCGGGAAACGGAGGTGCAGCGGCTCAACTCTACTTGTATCCTTGTTCAAGGACGAATGGCTGCAGCTATGGGCTTGGCCCTATAGTGGCTGGAACGGAAAAGCGGACTTTCCAGAAGGTAGTAATGTGAAGCGTAATACCCATCTTGTTGTGCTTTTGCTCTTGGTTATCGGTTGTTCCCTGGCGTCACTGACTGTCTGGAAGGTATTGGCCTCTCGCGATCGGGCACTGGAGGAGGTGGATGTCCATGGTTTAAACCTTACCCAGGCGCTTGCAACTTATTCCGAAGGCATTGTCCGTCAAAGCTCGCTGCTTCTGCTCGGGCTTGTCGAGCGCCTGGAAACCGAAGGTAGCGGCCCTGCGCAGATTCAGCGGCTCAGTGCATTGGTCAACCGCCAAGTGCCGTTGATGCCTCAGCTCAGCGGTATCACGATCTACGATAATCAGGGACGCTGGTTGATGTCCTCCAACCGGCCGATTCCTGCCGGGGCGAACAGCTCTGATCGAGCCTATTTCATTCATCACCGCGACGATCCATCCCGCGAGATTTTTATCGGTCCACCAATCCAGAGCCGTTCAAATCACGAATGGGTGATCACCGTCAGCCGTCGTTTCAATGCTCCTCGCGGCGAGTTTGCCGGCGTAGTGGCGGTCACCTTGGGGATCGAAAACTTCCTGCGGTTGTTTGGAAAGATCGACGTAGGGCAGGAGGGCGCTATCGGCTTGTCCTATACCGACGGTACGTTGCTGGTTCGCTATCCTTTCCGCGAGCAGGATATGGGGCGCAACTTTTCCAAGTCGCCCATCTACGCAAAGTATCTGGTCGATCGATCAGTCGGCACCGCGTCGTTTACCTCCAGCCTGGACGGCGTGGAGCGGCTTTATGCCTTCCGAAAGAGTGAGCTGCTGCCGCTGATAACAACTGTGGCACTCGGCAAGCGTGAAGCCCTCGCTGCGTGGCGAACAGAGGCATTACTGTCCGCGGTGGTGGTGATGGGGTTGCTGGGACTTACCGGTCTGATCGGTTGGCTTTTGATCCTGGACATCCGTCGGCGTACCCAGGCAGAGGATCAACTGCGTGGGGCTCAGCAGCAGTTGATCTCATCGAATCGGCAACTTGAGCTGCTTGCGATGAAGGATGCCCTGACCGGTTTGGCCAATCGGCGATGCTTTGATGAGAGCCTTGCCATGGAAGCACGGCGAGCACAGCGCGAAGGAACGACGTTGGCATTGCTGATGATTGATATTGACTACTTCAAGCGCTTTAACGACACGCTCGGGCATGTGGCTGGAGACGCGTGCTTGCAGACAGTTGGCAGGATTTTCGAGGCATGCGTACGGCGACCGTCAGATCTGGTGGCGCGTTATGGCGGAGAAGAGATTGGCATCATCATGCCTGACACCGACGGTGACGGTGCTGCGGTGGTGGCGCAGATTATCCTCGACCGTTTGAAGCAGGAGAATATTGCGCACGACGCCAGCCCGTTCGGACGGCTGACGGTGAGCATCGGCATTGCAGTAGCCACGGGTACCCAATTGAACCATCTGCAAGGGTTGATCAAGGTGGCGGATCAGGCTTTGTATAACGCCAAGGCGATGGGGCGTAACCAGTCTGTGAGGGGAGGAGGGTGACCAGAAAAAGAGCAGAAAAAGGGGACAGATTTATTTTTCCTTCTCTTTTTGGAAAATAAACCCGTCCCCTTTTTCCCTTTTAACTATCGACCGCCGTCACCTGCCAGATGCCCAGCTCAATAGCCGGTTTAGCGCTTGATAAGGGAAATCTTCGTTCCTTCGATACTGATCCCAGCCATTAATCCCGTTTGGTCGAAGATGAACGCGTACGCGTCGTCCTTCAGCGTCGAACTGGACAGGTTCTTCGAAACCCCTTCATCAACCACTACAACCGTTGGTCCTACACCGATTTCCCAACCCTTGGTTTCAGCTACATATTTCACAGCTTTGTCGGTCATCAGAAAAACCACATAGCCATACGACTGGGCGCCTGCCTGTAGCCCCCACGACCCGCTGACGGAGTTGTAATAATTTTCTACCTTCGTGCCCTTCATTAATACGCCTTCGCCATAGCTGCCGCCGAATACAAGACCCGCCTTGATGATTTTCGGGAAGACAAGCACAGCTTTGGCTTTGTGCGAGATGGTTTCAGAAAATGGATTGGTCTTGTAGAGAGTTTGCAACGCTTGTCGAGAGTCGGCATTCAGATCTTCGGCGGTGGCCGCTCCTGCATTGTTCAGGAAACTAGCCGATGCCAATGATGCAGTCGCGAGGAAGATCGATAGGAAGAACCGCATTGATTGAGTCATTTCGTACTCCGATATGGGAGCCATTGGATGGCAGCAGTCGGCGCCTGCATCAAACAAGACCGAACCCACTGAAAGTTATCCGGCGCACCCTAAAGTGTGTGAATTGCAAGCTTCGCTCTTGAGTGGAGCAGACCTGAGGTCTTGATCAGTCGCGATGCCATCACTTGTTGTGACCACTATGTAAGGGCCGGGTTCGTCGTCAGAGGCTGCTTCTGACCGCTTTATGGTAGTCATAGCCAGGAAGCGTGCAGGTCAAATCTGATAAAAATAACCAATCAGATTGAATGCAAATGGGGCAAGCCTGTGCAACGCCCCACCCGGCCGACCACACATTTATGCCTTTCACCCACTATGAAAAGGGGACGTGAAAAGGGGGCGGATTTATTCATTCTTCTAATGAAAGCCTCATAAATCAAAGCAAGGTTTCGCAGAGGCGTTTTTACACACTCTGGACCGCCCCCTATCGGGCTTTTGCCCGAGGGCCAGCGATAGCCCAAATGATCAGGCCGATCACCGGAAGCAATGCAATCAGTGCGACCCATAGCACTTTCTTCAAGACTTCAACACTGCTTTTCACTACATGAATGATCGCCCAGATATCTGCGACAAAAATGGCGAAAGCGACAAGGTCGTACAGAAACGAACTCATGGAAACACTCCGATACGATGGATTGAAACTGAGAATAGGCAAAATGCTCCGCTGATCAAGGCGAAAGTTGCTCCAATAGGAAATTTTCAGCGTATCGAACGGCGGCCAATAGCTGCCGGTCACGAAGGGTCGTACTCGAACCAATGCTGACCTTCGACTTTCCTACAATCGTTGAAGTTTTCGCTGCTGTTTTGAAAAGGGGACAGATTTATTTTTCTTCCTTTTTCGTTTTCATCCCCTTTCTAAAAAGAAACGGGCGCCTTCAGCGCCCGTGTTCATTCACTCTGCTGCCCGCGCCCGCAAGCGCCTTCCAATCACATCCATCAAGTCGCAACCATCACGTAACGGAATGGCCAGCAATTTCGAGAAGTCCGACAGCACCACCGTGTCGCACCCAATCTCGGCGCGAAAGGCAATGTTTTCCAGCACCTGTGTCACCGTGCGAATCCGGTAATCGGCCATGGCTTGCAGGACGTCGAGTGGCGCTTGGGTGTCGATGAGCAGGGAGGCCGGAATCAGGTCGATTCCGGTGAGAGGCATGTATCTTTCCATAGATGAAACTCCGATCAGTGCAAAGGTTGGTGTGTGCAGCAGCATCTGCCAGAAAGCACAGTGCTTTTGCATCCGATCGAACAGGTCGCCAAACCTGGTCGCCATTTGGGCGACGGGGCGGACTATAAGCTTCATGCGGTCAGCGGGCAAGGTAACGGTTTGCGAGTATTGCGTAAGACCTTCCTGAAGCCCTCGCGGCGGTGATTACCAGTTCACGGCATAAATCTCCGGTCTTGAGTGGGGGTCACTTCAAATGAACCTTCAGCTCTTCGCAAGCCTGCAGCATTGCGGAGCGTACCGCCGGAACCTGGCTGACCACGTTCAGCAAGCCGTAGTCATGGATCATGCCGTTGTATCGCACCGCAGTGACCGGCACGCCAGCTTGGTCCAGTTTGCGAGCGTAGGCTTCCCCTTCGTCACGCAGCACATCGGCACTCGCGGTCTGGACCAGCGCTGGCGGCAGGCCTTTCAACTGCTCAGTGGTCGCGCGCAGCGGCGAGGCGTAGATCTCGGCACGTTGCTTGGGGTCGGTGGTGTAGTTGTCCCAGAACCACTTCATCATGTTCCTGGTGAGGAAGTGCCCCTCGGCGTACTGGTTGTACGACGCTGTCTCGAAGTTGGCGTCGGTCACTGGCCACAGCAGCACCTGGTACTTAATGGCCGGAGTACCTTTATCCTTGGCCATCAGGCTGACCACGGCTGCCATGTTGCCGCCGACGCTGTTGCCGGCTACCGCCAGGCGCTTACCGTCGACATTGATTTCCTTGCCGTGCTCGGCCACCCATTTTGTTGCCCCGTAGGCCTGGTTGATCGCCGTCGGGTAGTGCGCTTCAGGGGACGGGGTGTAATTGACGAACACCGCCACCGCCCCGGATCCGACGACCAGATCGCGCACCAGGCGCTCATGGGTCGGGAAGTCGCCGAGCACCCAGCCACCGCCGTGGAAATACATGAACACAGGCAAGGTCGCCTTCACACCCGCCGGACGCACGATGGTCAAGCTGATGTCCTGACCGTCGACGGTGATGGTCTTCTCACTGACATCCACCTTGGGCAGTGTCAGTTTTACCCCGGCCTGAGCGCCGGCCAGTACCGCGCGGGCGTCCTTCGGAGAAAGCTGCTCGATGGGTTTACCACTGCCTGAGTTCAGTGCATCGAGGAATACCTGGGTGTTGTGTTCGACGCCTGAGTCAGCGAATGCATTACCGATCGACAAGGCAAGGAGCGAGCCAACGAGTGTTTTGGTCAAAATGTTCATTTCATATCTCCTGTTTCTGCTGAGGCGGGAAGTTAGACGTTGACGTGCAGACGGACATCGACGTTGCCACGGGTTGCGTTGGAGTACGGGCACACTTGGTGGGCCGCCTCCACCAACGCTTGTGCATCGGCTTGCTCCAGGCCTGGCAGGTTGATGTTCAGGTCGATATCCAGGCCAAAGCCGCCTGGGATCTGGCCAATGCCGACCCGTGCAGTGATCGAGGCGTCGGCTGGAATGCTGCGTTTACTTTGGCTGGCGACGAACTTCAGTGCACCGATGAAGCAGGCCGAGTAACCAGCGGCGAACAGTTGCTCAGGGTTGGTGGCATCACCACCGGCACCGCCCAACTCCTTCGGAGTGGCCAGTTTCAGGTCGAGGTTGTTGTCGCTGGAGATGGCTCGGCCATCACGACCACCGGTTGCTGTTGCGACTGCGGTGTAGAGAACTTTCATGGCTTTCCTTACTTTTGAATGTCTTTGGGGGATTCTGCTAGCGCTTTAAATGTTTGCGCGCAAGCTTTTTAAAAAGTCGTCTGTAGCTGTAACAAATTGATTTTCAAGGGGGGTTACACCTCAGTCCGCTCGGGCTCGCCCGCGCGTTGATGATGCCTTACCGCCTCAAGCAACGACCGGAATCGGGCAGATTGCTTGTTGCTGCCAAGCCTTCGGTGTCATGCCTTCAGCCTTCACGAATGTACGGCAGAAGTGAGATTGATCGCTGAAGCCGCATTCCAGCGCGATCTCTGTGAGCAACATCGTGGAAGCATTCAATAACTCTCTGCTCTTCATGACCCGCTGTTCACGCAACCATCGCTGCGGGGCCATCCGGGTGCTTTGCTTGAACATGCGTGAGAAGTGGCTACGCGACAAAGCGCAAGCTTCGGCTAGTTCAGTCACTGAAATGCCGGTATCCAGCCTGTCCAGCATCAGTTGTTTGGCAGTTCTTATCTGCCAGGATTTGAGCTGCCCTGTCGAAGCCAGTGTGAGAGTCGCCAGCACGGTAGATTTGTCCTTGTTCATACACATCCATTAATCCAGATAACAGGATGCGAGCGCCTGACTCGAACAGCGCTGGGCATTGGAAATCCGCAGAGGTTCCAGGCCAGGCTCGTTGACTCGGTTCAGTCGACTGCGCACCCTTCGCAAGTCTGTAAACAGCCCCCAGGGCAGGGGCTGGCGATGGCTCAGACAGATGCAGCGACAGGCGCCAGGGTGGGGCCATGCTGAACGCGTTCAGGTGCCTTGTGCACCATGGTGTAGGCGTAGTCGACGCCCATGCCATATGCACCGGAATGCTCCTTTACCAGTTCCATTACGGCGTCGTAGGTGTCGCGGTTCTTCCAGTCCCGTTGCCATTCCAGCAGCACCTGCTGCCAGGTCACCGGTACCACGCCGGCCTGGATCATGCGCTGCATGGCGTAATCGTGGGCTTCTTTGGTGGTGCCGCCGGAGGCGTCTGCAACCATATAGATTTCATAGCCGGCATCGTTCATTGCCGACAGGGCGAAGGTGGCATTGCATACCTCGGTCCACAAGCCGGAGACGATGATCTTGTTGCGACCATTTCTCTTGAGTGCGTCGCGTACCTTCTGATCATCCCAGGAATTCATGGAGGTGCGCTCCAGCAGCGGGGCGTCCGGGAACACAGCGAGTAGCTCGGGGTAGGTGTGACCTGAGAAGCTTTCTGTCTCAACCGTGGTGAAGGTGGTGGGGACATTAAAAATCTTCGCTGCCTTGGCCAAGGCAACGGTATTGTTTTTCAGCGTTTGCCGGTCAATGCTCTGAACGCCGAAGGCCATCTGTGGTTGCTGATCGATGAAGATCAGTTGGCTATTAAGCGGAGTCAGGACTTCAGTTTTAGGATTGCTCATTTTTGTTTCCTTTCAGCTTGATGATGTTCAATCGCACAAGTCTCGGGTCCCGCACCTTGTAGGCATTACCGTAGCCACGAGCGCACTCCTCAGCGTCGTTGCTTGAGGACGAGCAAAAGATAACGAATAAAGCCGCCTGTCGGTGGCGCATTTTTGCGCTCCTGTCGGCTCATTTATGAGCCAACAAATACGCGATCGCGCTGCTAGCATTTGCCCATTCGGATCAAGCCGGTCCGTCATGTGCAGGAGAATGCAATGTCAGCTTCACAACCGTTCAACAAGCAGACCGCCTACTGGGGCGTTTCCTGGGAGGAGGCGTATGGCTATCCGCAGGCACGGCGGGTAGGAAACGAGATCTACGTATCAGGTCAATTCAACCATGATGAGGAAGGTAATCTGGTAGCCCCGGCGCCGCTGGACGCCGACGGTAAGCCCAGTGATTTCTCTTCGATGGGAGAGCAGATGCGGGTCTCTTACGACAACATTTCGAAGCTGCTCGCCTTGTATGGCGCAACTATGCAAGATGTTGTCGAGGAAACGCTTTATGTACTGGACATGGATGCTGCGTTCGCGGTGGTCGGCAAAGTGCGCAAAGCGGCCTATGGCACTGAGCGGCCTCAGTGCGCGAGCAATATCATTGGGGTGTCGAGACTTGCCCAGCGTCCGCAGCTGATTGAGATCGTGTGCAAGGCCGTGATTGGCGCCAGAGACATCTGAGCTGCACTCCCGGTTTCGATCCAGGGTTTAGCCTAGGTGACCGGGAGTATCAATTGCCCCTCTACCAAGGGCTTTTGACTGGCCACGGCAGCGGCGCAGAAGGTCATGAATGCTTTGACTCGCCACGATTTTCGAATGTCCTGGTGAGTCAGCAGCCACAGCTCATCCTGAAGCTCTGGCACCACCGGGCCGGCGCGTACCAACCCTGGGGTAATGTCGCCCAACATGCAGGGAAGGAATCCAAATCCCAGACCCGCCGCGATTGCAACGCTTGCTGCTGCAACAGAATCGGTGCGGAACGCTATGCACTCAGCAGCGACTCTGCTTTCGACATAGCTTGTCGCCCTCAAACCGCAGAGCGCTGCGGAGTATGACACCCATGCCTGGCCCTCTTCGAAAAGGGGCAAGGCAGTCACCTGCTTGGCGCAGCAGTAAGGTGCCCAGGCAATGTTCGCGAGTTTGCGTCCCACCAGGCTTTCTGCAGGTTTTTTCGTCGCTCGTATCGCGATATCCGATTCATCCCGGGCGAGGCTAAGGGTTTCATTGCCCACCAGCACCTCGATGGTGATCCCCTCGTTCATGGCCTTGAAGTCCGCGATGATGGGGGTGAAGAAGTACAGCAGCAGCGAGTCGCTGGTGGTAATTCGAAGTTTCCCGAGGGGGCCTTGGCCTGAACGTGAAACACGCCGCGTGACGCTGACGATATCCAGCTCCACTCGCTCGGCGAGTGCTCGCAATTCAGCACCCTCGGCGGTGAGCAGATACCCTGATTTGCGATGATCGAACAGCGCGATGCCGAGCGTTCGCTCAACTTGAGCAATTCGGCGCGAAACGGTGGATACATTGATGCCAAGCTTCTTGGCCGTAGCCGAACGATTGCCGCAATCACTGAGCGTCTTGATGATGCGCAAGTCGTCCCACGAGAGCTGATTGACAGCCTCGCCTACGTCCCACTTCGTCCCATCAGGGGCCGCCGGAGCTTTTCCAGTTGGCGATTTCACACAGTTCGTTCCAGATGCGAAGGCGCTGATGATACGAGAAGGGGTTGGGTAAAGCAGCCACATTGTTCCGGCGATTGGTTGTTCGGGGCATATTCCCTGTAGGAGCTGCCGAAGGCTGCGATCTTTTGATCTCAAATGCGAATAAGTATCAAAAGCTAAATTATCGGTATACCATGCGCCGCAATTTGCTGGCAGGTATGCCGTTCCATTTGGCTTTTTCGCAAGGTTTCCTAGATGCGTCGTGCTTTGGTGTCAATCTGTGTTCTTCAGGCGTTTTCCCCTTCTTCATGGGCTGAGCAAGCGACAACCGATAAGTCCAGTCTGGAGTTGCAAGCGACCGACATCGTCGGCACCGCAGACTATGAAACGGCCCTGGGGCCAGTGGATGGCTATCGCGCAACCCGTTCGGCCAGCGCAACCCGTACCGACACCTCGATCCACGAAACGCCGCAGTCCATCAGTGTGGTGCCCAGGGATGTCGTGGAGGACATCAGCGCAACGCGACTGCAGGATGCGCTCGACTACGCGGGCGGCGTGGGGCGGGCCAACAATTTCGGTGGCCAGGGCCTGACCACCTTTACCGTGCGTGGCTTTACCACTGGCGAGTTTTATCGCAACGGCTTCCCGATCAACCGTGGCTATCCGAACATGCCGGACGCCAACACCATCGAACGCCTGGAAGTGCTGCGCGGGCCGGCGACCATGCTCTATGGTCGGGGCGATCCGGGCGGTACGTTCAACGTCATTTCAAAACAACCCCTGGCCGATCCGACGGTGACGCTGGGTAGCCAACTCGATGACCAGGGTATGCAGCGCGGTACGCTGGATGCTTCCGGCCCGCTCGACGAAGAGGGCCGTCTGGCGTATCGCTTGAATGTAGTGGGTGAGGGCGGTGATACCTTCCGCGATCATGTCGAAACCGAGCGCTACGGTGTAACGCCGGTCCTGAGTTGGCAGGCCACCGATGACACCAAGGTGATCTTCGAGGGCGATTTCATGCGCAACAATCACCCGCTGGACCGCGGGCTGACGCGCTACCCCAATCAAATCGGCACAGCCTCTCGCGACACCTTTTTCGGCGAAAAAGACGTTGGCAAATTGCACAACGACAACAACATGGCGCAGCTGCGTTTCGAGCACTTTCTCAGCGATAACTGGACCTTGGGCGGTGGCTTCCAGTGGCTCGACGGCACCCTTCAAGGCAATGCGGTGGAAGGCAACGGTGTCGCAGCAGACGGGCGCACCCTGGGCCGCAACTTCAACTACCGCAAACTGGAATGGACGGACAAGGACACGCAACTCAACCTCACCGGGCATTTCACGGCGGGTGGTTTCGATCACACGCTGTTGACCGGCGTCGAGTACGAGGACTACGACTACAAGTCGATCATCCAGCGCTCCAGCGGCGCGGTGAGTGCGTACCCGATCGATATTTTCGATCCGGTGTATGGCCAGCCGCGTCCGGCCTTGACCCGAACCCCGACCAACGACAAGGAAAACCTCAAGACCTATGCCGCTTTCGTCCAGGATCAAGTGGCGTTGACCGAGCGCTTGAAACTGCTGGCCGGGGCGCGCTTCGAACGCTTCGAGCATGACTACGAAACCTTCGTGCCAGGCGGTAGAAGCTGGGAGGCCAGTGACAATGCGGTGACTCCGCGCATCGGCGCCAGCTATGACCTCACCGACACCGTGGCGATCTATGCCAATACGGCTCGCTCGTTCAAGCCCAATACCGGTGCAAGCCGCCAAGGTGGCGGGTTTGATCCGGAAGAGGGCAAGTCCTATGAACTGGGTATCAAGTGGGAAGCGCTGGACAGCCAGTTGAGTGTCGATGCGGCGATCTACCAGATTGAAAAGAAAAATGTGCTTACCACCGATCCTGTGGACTCGACGTTCAGCGTGGCGGCGGGAGAAGTGCGCAGCCGCGGTTTCGACCTGAACATCGCCGGCAACCTGACGCCGCAATGGCGCGTGATTGGTGGCTACGCCTACGTCGACGCCGAGGTGACCAAGGACAATGTCATCAAGTCCGGCACCCGACTGATGAACATTCCGCAGAACAGCTTCAGCCTGCTCAACGTCTATGAATTCCAGGATGGCGCGTTCAAGGGACTGGGCCTCGGGACAGGCCTCAAATACGTCGATGAGCGTGCAGGGCAGACGGCCAACACGGCGTTTTCAATGGCGAGCTACACCGTCGTCGACTTGCTCAGCTACTACAAACTCACCGACAAGATCAGGCTGAATCTGGACGTGAAGAACCTGACGGATGAGGACTATGAGGAAGGGGCGTTTGGCAACGTCTACGCCTATCCAGGCGCACCGAGAACCGTGCAGGTTGGGGTTTCCTACACCCTGTAGGACGTTGTCGTGCACAAATTTCGTGTCACAGCAGATCCACTATGGGAGCTGGTTTGCCAGCGATGAGGCCATCAAATCCAACATCAATGGCGCCAGACACGCCGCCATCGCTGGCAAGCCAGCTCCCACAGGTTTGAAGTGAACTCAGGCCGGTGGCTGATGCAAGCAGATGATATGCGGGTCGTCATTCCAGTGCGGGAAGCGCTCGGCGATCAGTGGGTCGTGACCCGGGATGACATGGTCTTCGCTGTCGGCCAGACGGTCGATTTCGGTGAACGCTTCAAGGGATTGCGCCAGGTCATCGATGATCGGGAACGGGCTGCGCTCACGGATATTGACCCACAAATGCGCGGCATCCGACGCCAGCACAATCCAGCCACGTGCAGTATTCACTCGCACAACCTGACTGCCAGGGGTGTGCCCCCCGACCGCATGCAGGGTCACACCGGGCAGCACTTGCACCGTGCCGTTGTGCAAACGCATCCGCCCTTCGAACAGCGGCGGCAACGCCGACATCACATCCTCAACCTCGTAGGTTTTGTTCACCGTGCGATGGGACATTTTCGGCCCTGTGCAGAAACGCAGTTCCGCTTCCTGCAAATGCACCGTGGCCTTGGGAAACAGCGCGAGATTGCCGGCATGATCCCAGTGCAGATGCGTGAGAATCAGGTGCTCGACCTGCGCCGGATCAATGTCCAGTTGGCGCAAGGATTCTTCCGGCAGGCGATACATCTGCCGGTTGCGCCGGTCCGCCGTGGCGGGCTGAAAGCAGGTATCGACCACAATCACTTGCTGCTCGTCACGAATGACCCAGAAGTAATAATCCAGTGGCATCGGCGCATTCGGGTCACCGCAGCAGGCGTCGTAGAGAAAATTCTCTTTGGCGGTGCGTTGGGCATTGGCACCGACGCGAATGGCGAACACTTCGTACGTGGGGACGGACATGGACACCTCCGGGTTCAGGCTGCTGCGGTGGTTTTGAGGGTTGGACGAAAATCGAAGTCGATTTGATCGCTGATGCCCAGATCCTGCGCCAGCTTATGCAGGCCACTGTAGTCGCGCATGATCGTCGCGTTCTTGTTGCTCTCGCGGGTGTCGGCAATGATCGACTCGGCGTCCTCGACCCCCAGTTGCGTCAGAATCGCCTCCCACATCGAGTAGTCCTGAGCGATAAACGCACTCAATGCCACCGACAAATGGCGTGCGAAAAACTCCCGCTGCGCTGGCTGCATGTGGGCGTACATGACCTTGGCCACTTCGGCGAGCACCTTGCTGTGGGCATATTCGTCACGATTGTGCAGTTCGGCCACACGACGGTTTTGCGGTTGAATGGTCTGGTCATCCGCCAGCAGATCGAGGTAGGCATTGACGCTGATCTCGGCCACCACCGCAAAGGTGATCGCCGCCAGATCTCGCTGCCATTGCTCGGGCAGCTCCTCATGCAGCGCCTTGAGGCGCAGGTAGGTGACTGACGGCGGCAAATCCAGATCCTCATCCAATGCCCGGTCCAGTTTGGTCCGCTCGATGGCCCGCAGGTGCATGAGTGTGTGGTAGTGCTCGTCGATCAGGGTCTGCTGCATCGCCTCGCGAAAGTGCCAGTCGTCCTTTCCCAGGTACTGGTTGGCGATGACGCTCAATGCCGGGTTCACCACGTGTTCTTCGGCGGTGACGGTGCGCAGGTTGTAGCCGATCCAGCCCCAGGTCACCACGCTGCTTTTGAGCGCGTCACTCAAGGCCTGGAATTTCGGATGATGGAAAAACGGCACCATGGACTCCGGGTAATCCGGGCGAGCCGGATCGAACACCTCGTTGACTTGGGCCTTGTCCGGCGAGCACACCGTGGCGCGTTTGGTCCAGGCCTGATTGAGCCGCACGATCAGTTGATGATCGACCTGGGCGATCTCGATTGCTGTTTGCATGACGCGATACCTGTAAGACGCGTACCCGCCGAGGGGTACGCCAAAAGAATGAAAGGCGACGGAAAAATCAGGCCAGCCAGTAGCGGGTCAGGTGGCGCGCCGGGTCGGTGTAGCGACTGCGGGCGTGGATCATGCGCCAGTTATCCCAGATCAGCATGCAGTTTTCAGGGATCAGCACCGGGACGTTGTGCTCAACGAAATACGCCTCGCCAAGCACCGCAAACTTGGCCAGCGGCGAGCTGTTGTTGCTCACCTGGGACTGCTCCAGGGCTTGCTTGGATGGGTTCACGTCGCCGTAGTGAAACTGGTTGTAACTGAAGCGGAAAATGTCGCCGTCCTCGGTAGGCGTCAGGATGTATTCCTTGACCCGCGTTTGCGCAGGCTCACCGGGTTTGGCCGTGGCGACAAACTCCACCGGCGTGTCATCCAGCCATTCGCGCAGCTCGGGCTCGCTTTGTTCCAGCGACTTCAAAAACTCATAACCATCCACCAATCCGGTATGCCCGCCACCGCAGGTTGCCTGTTGATGGCAATGCAGCGCCAGGTATCGCGGCGGCGGGCCGTACACCGGTGCCTCGGTGTGCGGGCCGATGCCATTCATGCTCTGTGAATAGGGCAAGTCTTCGTAGCCCGGTTTGCGGGTAATGGCGAACGCCGTCTGGCCATTGAACTGCGGAATGACCGGGCCGAACTCACGCAATGTGCCGACTACATCGTGGGCAAACTCCCCCGGCGTCAGCACAGTCCAGCCACGACTCGACAACTCCTCATGACGATGGCCCAGTGAAACATAAGGTTTAGACGCAACAATCCCTTGATCTGACATGGTGAAATTCCTGGCTGGTTTATCAGGCGTTTACGGTTGAGGTGTAAGCGGCAATCAAGTCGCGACAGGCGTTGCCCGGTCGATAGTGCTGTTCGTCGATGCTCTGCACCGGGGTAATTTCGGCGGCGGTGCCTGTGAGAAAACACTCGTCGAAGTCGCCCAGCTCCGTGGGCAAAATCGTGCGCTCGACCACTTGGTAATCCATGGCCTTGGCCAGCTCGATAACGGTCTGGCGGGTAATGCCATCGAGGAAGCAATCAGGCACCGGCGTGTGCAACGTCCGGCCTTTGACGAAAAACACATTGGCGCTGGTGGCTTCAGCGACGTGGCCGCGCCAGTCGAGCATCAGGGCATCGTGGTAACCGTTGTTCTCGGCGTCGTGCTTGCTCAATGTGGCGATCTGGTAATGCCCGGAAGCCTTGGCTTCGAAGGGGCTGCTGCTCGGTGGCGGGCGGCGCCACGTTGCAGTTTTCAAGCGAATGCCGGTCATGCGCGCAGCAGGGTCGAAATAGCTCGGCCATTGCCAGCAAGCGATCGCCACATGTACGCGGTTAAAGCGTGCGGACGTAGAAATCATCTCACTGCCACGCCATGCGACCGGTCGCAAATAACCGTCAACAACGTTGTTGCGCTGCAGCAGTTCGTGGCTGGCCGCTTCCAGTTCGGTAAGTTCATACGGGATCGCAAAATCCATCCATTGCGCCGAGCGATACAGTCGCTCGGTGTGCTCGCGCAGCTTGAAAATCTTGCCGTTATAGACGCGTTCCCCTTCGTACACCGTGCTCGCGTAATGCAAGCCATGGCTCAGCACATGCAGGCGCGCGCTGGACCACTCGACAAACTCGCCGTCGAGCCAGATCAATCCTTCGCGCTGATCAAACGGAATGCTGCTCATGTCCTTGTCTCCCCAATGTTCAAAAATCGACCTACGCCGTTTGCAGCAGGACCGGTATCAATTGCGGTGCTGGCGAAAGCAAAAGCTCAGGCTCGTTCTGAAAGAAAAAAGCCCGCTCGCCAAACGCCGGGCGCAAGTCATCGAACCAGGTCACGTGCGGATCGAAGCGCGCATAGAACGTGCGCAACACCCATTGCGGATCGCGAGCCTGAAGGAACTGCAGCACGAAGACTTTTTCCCCGGCGACGGTCTCGATGCCGTTGATCAACACCTTGCCGTAGAAGGTACTCATGGACGGTCCACGCACCGTGCGCGCCAGCCCCGACACCGTGCGATAAGCCGCCTGGAAGATTTCGAAGGCCCGGGCCAGCGGCATCGCGAAGTAATGGCTGGGACCGGTGTCGCGCTCGACGAACATGTAGTAAGGCACCGCCCCGAGCCGCACACCTTCGGTCCACAACGCCGCCCAATCAGCCGGGTTTTCGTTGATGTGGCGGATCACCGGCGCCTGCATGCGCAGCGTTGCGCCGGTGGAGCGAATACGCTCGACGGCTTGGCGGGCGATGTCCTGACGGATCTCCACCGGGTGGTTGTAGTGGCCCATGATCGAGAGGTTTTTCCCTGCGGCGACGATCCGCTGGAACAGCGTCAACAGTTCAGGCGCGTCCTTGTCGCTGACAAAACGCTGCGGCCAATACGCCACCGATTTGGTGCCGATACGGATGCTTTTGATGTGCGGCAATTCCAGCAGCGGTTCGAGGTAAGCGGCCAGCGAACGTGTGTTCATGATCATCGGGTCGCCACCGGTGATCAGCACGTCCGTGACTTCGATGTGCACCCGCAGGTAATCCACCAGCTCCTGGGATTCACGGGCGTTGAACTTGAGTTCTTCCTCGCCAATGAACTGTGCCCAGCGGAAACAGAACGTGCAGTAGGCGTGGCACGTCTGTCCGGCGCCGGGGAAAAACAGCACGGTCTCGCGGTACTTGTGCTGGATGCCTGCCAGGACTTTGCCGTGGAGGGTGGCGCTGTTGTGTGTCAGTTGCCCGGCCGGATGGGGATTCATGCGCAACCAGATCGCTTCGATCCGGCGCTTGATCGCCGCTGCGTCGTCCTGCTCGATCAACTGCTTGAGCGATGCATACTCATCCGGCAGCAACATGTCCTTGTGGGGAAAGGTCATGCGGAAAATCGGATCGTCCGGAATGTTGTTCCAGTCGATCAGCGTCCCCAGGACGTATTCGTTGGTGCGAAACGGCATGACCCGGGCCACGACGGTCATGGCCTCCTGCAACGCCGGCGTCAGTTTGTGCCAGTACGGCGTTTCGCGGATGGTCCGTGCGTTGTAGGGTTTGTATCTTTCCTGCTCCGACATTCCTTGCATGGCAGCGCTCCTGATGTTTGCCCTGACAGTTGCTACACGATGGCCGGCGCTTTGCGCTCTATGTCCATCCATGCCCGAACGCTGTCGCGATCCCACTGCTGACGGACATACGTCACTAGTCGCGCAGGCACCGGGTCACCATTGGCGACCAGCCGGTTGAGCATGATTGCCAGGTCGGTGTCGGCGATGCTCCAGTCACCGAACAGGTGCTCGGCGCCCTCCTCCAGCAAGTGGTCCGCCACGAAGAACAGGCGGTCGACAGCAGCTTGCGCATCGTCGGACAGCGGCGTGTCTTTGCTGCCGAAATACACCAGGTCAAACGGACGCTCCTTGCGAACGACCAGCAAATCGCTGCGTAGCCAGGCTTGCAGTTGACGGGCACGGGCGCGCTGTTGGATGTCTAGCGGGTAGAGTTTTTTATGCCCTGGAGAAAGTTCTTCCAGGTATTCGGCAATGGCAGAAGATTCCGAAAGTGCAAAACCTTCGTGAACTAACACTGGAATCTTGCAGGTCAGCGAAAGAATTTGATAATCCGCCTGATAGTTCTCGCGCGCCTTCAAATCCAGCGTCACAAGATCAAATGAAAGTTGCTTTTCCTTGAGCGCCACGAAGGCTGACATCGCAAAGGCACTGACATAATCCGCGCCGAGATACAGCTTCAACTTATTACTTTCCATAGAACGCTCCCTTGCATTAACCACATTAATCCGTTGCATTTGAAGTGATCGTAGTAAGTTGATTAGGCGCTGAACAGATACAGAAATTCTCTGTTTATATCGATACAGAAATTCGAATTCCTGCATCCTCGGCAATGTCGGAGGGAAGTCGATAGAAACAAAAAAGGGAGTCCGCTAACGCGGACTCCCTGGTGTGCAGCAGAAAGGAAATTACAGGTGTCGGGGGATCAAGCCTACGTTGTCGGCATGATTGGAAAGCATCGCCATCTGGGGCATGTTGCTGATGTTCAGCATGGCCAGCGGCTCAGCTGCGCTGGTGTTTACAAAGCCGTGCCGGGTCCAGGCCGGCACCAGCAGGACATCGCCGTGGCTGACGCTCACTTCGTCGGCATCGCCCAGTGTCAACGCGCCGCCGCCGCACTGAATGATGAACAGGTGCCACCAGGCATGAACATGGCCATTGAGTGTCGAGCCGGGTACCAGCCATTGCATGGACACCGCCATCCCGGGGGTCAACTGGCAACCTTCAATGTTTTTATCATGGGCCAACGCAACAATATCGACGTCGCTGGCCTCAAGCGTCTGTCGCATATCGGAAAGTTCAGCCCCCTTCCAAACACGTGGTTTGATCGGAGGCTGATCCAAACTTTGGCGAAAGTCCTTATATGAAAAAAACGCACCTTGAACGTTATTCATTTGTTGATTCCAACTTATTCTGCCGAATGGAGTTAATCGACCTTAGGCGAACCCATCAACAGTGTAAAGCCGAATAAAACGACTTATATCGCCGTAGGTCGCAATGCCACGATCATATCAACTTCAATCGCCGCATTTTTTGGCAACTGATAAACACCCACTGTCGTACGGGTATGTTTGCCGGCATCACCCAGCACGTGACTGAAAACATCCGATGCACCGTTGGCGACTTCGCTGAGGTCGACAAAGTCTTCCGTGCACCGCACATACACCGTCATGCGAATCAGCGACTTGATTTTGTCCAGCGAACCAATGGCATCGACAATCAGCGCCAAACCACGTATCGCACTGATGCTGGCGGCTGCTTGCGCATCGGCCATGTTCAAATCCCGGCCTACGCGCCCCGGGTAGTGGATCTTGCCGTTCATGCGCGGCACCAGGCCGCTGATGTACAGCTCATCGTGATGGCGAATCAGCGGTGCGTAACGCCCGCCGGCGGTGTTCTCACCGTAGATGTCATAGCCGAATTCCTGTGCCAGTGCGATGAAGCGTTCATCACAGGTCTTGTGTTCACTCATTGCCTTAATCCTCTTGATCAATACTGCAAAAAACATCGATCGCTACTGTTTGACCCATGACTCAACCCACGACCCTTGCCGGCACTGCCAGGCTGGTGATGCCGACGCTTGATTCGATGGCCTCCGCCAGGCGCAACAGATCGCTGCTCAACTGCTCGTAGTGCTCGTTGAACAACACGATGTGACCAATGAACGAGAAATTGTCTTTCACCTCCGCCGTGACCGAATCACCGATGCGCTTGGTCAGCACGGCTTCCACCAGATCGATGTTCAGCGACCGGGCCAGGGACTGGATATCCGGTACGTCTCGCAAGATGCCGACAGTCGTCGCCCGCAGCAGACGTATGCCGCAGTAACCGCGAGGCACCGGCTCATGACTATCGACATGACCTTCAACGGCCCAGCGGACCCAGCGCTCCCACGGGTCGAAATCAACGAATGCCTTACGTGCCAAGTCCCAGATGTGCATGCCGCCAGGGCGCATGTTGGTTTCCACCGCCGAGGTGCGATGGTTGGCCCTGTAGAACACTTCGTTGTGCCAGGCACCGTTGTCCTGGGAAACCAGGCCCGCCATGTGACGACCGGCGGCCATCAGGCGAGACTGTGCGTCGACCGTCAGCGGTGCGGGGACCACTTGCTGGATCTCGGCGCGGTAAGCGCCTTCGGTGGTGGTTTTTTCGGTGATCCAGGTACTGCCGGCGACACAGTCCCAGCTGTATTCCTGGGCGTTCTGGATCAACTCTTCGAGCACAACGCCGCCCTCGCGATAGGGCTTGAGCGCGGCCCAGGCCTCATCGCATTCGGACGGGTGACGGATAACACGGCAGCCTCGGCTGGCTCCTTCGCAGGCAGGTTTGATGAATGCCTTGCCGCCCAGTTCGATCACTCGCTGACGCAGCTCCGGCAGGCTTTCGATGCGGGTCGAAACCACCGGGCGGTAATCTTCGGGAGAGCGGGTTGCGGTGGATTCGAGTTGGCGGAAAATCTGTTTGTCCAACCCTGCCCGCGCCTCGGCCGGTGTGATGCCAGGCAGGCCGAAATGGCTGGCCAGCGCCGCCCCAAGCAACACGCCGCGATCTGAAAACGGCAATACACCGATCAGCTTCCAGTGATCGGCCTTCAGGCAACCGACCACCAGTTCGAGGGAGGCGGGAACATCTTTTTCTGCCAGCGATGTGCTGCAGACGTGATCGGCCACCTGATCGTCATCGGGCTGGATCTGTTCGACCAGCAGGATCAGTCTCGCGTCGTACAGCGACTTGCACAGCTCGCGCAACTTCTGGATATCGTGAACCCGACTGCCGTTGTACCCCACGACCACTACGCATGAAGTCGTATTCATAATGCCCCCGACTTACAAATTGAAAAACGCACTCGCGATGACTCAGTCATGCAACGACGCAATGGATTTACGGCTGAGCCAATACCAGGCCAGCATCCCGCCGGCACCGATCACAGCCAGCACCAGGGCGTTGTAGGGCGGCGGCATGACCCGCATGATCAACACGGTCAACCCGGCGCCAACGCCCAGGGACACTTCCTTGACGAACATGTTGTTCTGCTTGACCGAGAAGTAATCGAGGTGGCTGAACGCGCACTCGGCGATAGACAGCAGCGCCACCCAGATCAATGCGCCGACCAGGGTTTCGACATGGAACGCAGCCGGTGAAGACAGCACCGCAAAGCCGCCGATGATGATCGCGATCACCGTCAACACCTTGAAGCGCCCGGTGCTCTCGATCAGCTTCATGACCGGCACTTGCGCGAACACCACCACGGCGCTGTTGAGGATCAGCATCAGGCCGTACCACGCAGGCAACTCGCCCGTTTTGAGCAGGATTGCCTGCGGCAGGATCGAGAACACGCCAAACAGCTTGATACCCATGATGATGCCGGCGATGACCCACGGCAGTTTGTTGCCCCAGCCACTGCCTTCCTGGCTGGCGGGGCGGGCAACCACTGGTTCCAACGTAAAGGTCGCGCCCATGGCGATGGGCAGGCACAACAGGACGAAAGCGGCGGCGCCGAGGAAAAACATGGTTGGGGTCAGCAGCGGCGACAGCAGGATCAGGCCTGCCAGCAGGCTGCCCATGTTCATCGCGACCCGGTTGTAGGCGGCGCCTTCCTTGGTTTGCGCCGCTTCGCTCTTGATCAGATAACCGGCAATGGCAATGCCATAGGCAAACAATGCCGCGGCAAACATGACCACGCCCTGGTTACTGGTGACCGCCAGCAACACCAGCCCGGCGGCGGCGCACAGCAGCGTGACGCTCAGGGAGCGGCGGCCGAGTACCAGCAAGGTCAACGGCAACAACAGCAGCAATGCGCGATAACCCAGGGCCAGGATGCTGTTGGTGGCCGTGTCGAGCCAGACGTTGGCCTTGCCCAGCACCGCAAACAGCGACACCGCGGTGATCATTCGAATCGTGAACAGGCGAAGGTTGATCACCGGTTTGGCCACGACGGCCGTTGTTTCTACACTCATGCAACACCTCTTGAAACAGGCCATTGAGCGACCGGTACAGGTCGACAATCCGGAGACTCTCAAAAGCGATAGTAGAAAGAGATGCTTGTCTTGATCAGAGCAAGTTCGTATAGAATCCAACGAACTTTACTGCCAAAGAGACCAGTAAAATGCAGGTTCAGCGAGCAGTGATCGCCGCTATCGAATTCCAGCCGGGTGTGCCGCTGGTGCAGCAGATTGTCGATCAGTTGACGGTGGCGATCAGTCAGGGCGGCCTGCCCCACGGCTCGCGGCTGCCACCGATTCGTGAACTCTCCGACATGATGAACGTGGGCAAATCCACGGTGGTGGATGCCCTGGACCGCTTACGGGCCAAGGGATTGGTGGTGTCACGCCAGGGTTCGGGGCATTTCGTACATCGTTCCAATATCGCGATCAAGACCGATGCCGGGCCGGATCTGCAGCCCCAGGACACGCTGAGCGTCGTCCGCCGCGCAGTACTGCAGGACACAGGTGCATTGCGTCCCGGTGCCGGCTTCCTGCCCTCCTCCTGGTTGCCCGCCGAAGAGTTGCTCAAAGCCGTACGCGGAACCTTGCGTGCGACCTCTCTGCAAATGGGTGAATACGGCGTCGCCGCTGGTTACCTGCCATTGCGCGAAGCGTTGCGGGTCAAGTTGTCGACCCTTGGCATCGAAGTGCCGGTGGAGCAGATCGTCACCACCGCCAACACCGTACAAGCCATCGACATGCTGATGCGCCTACTGGTCAAACCCGGCGATACGGTGCTGCTCGACGACCCGTGCTACTTCACCATGCACACCAATCTGGCCTTGCATGGTGCCAAGGTCATCACCATTCCCCGCGGCGCTGAGGGCATGGACATGGAGGCTTTCGAGCAACTGGTCAATACCCATCGCCCCGTGCTCTACATGACCAACAACGTCCTGCATAACCCCACCGGGCACTCATTCTCCCCGGCGCAGGCCTATCGCTTGCTGGAGTTGAGTCATCGCTATGGTTTCCACATCGTCGAAGACGATCTGTACTGCGACCTGCAACAACGTATGACACCACGCCTGGCAGCGGGCGGGCTGGACAATGTCAGTTACGTATCGGGGTTTTCCAAGACCCTGACCGCCAACAGCCGAGTCAGCTTCGCGGTGCTTTCGCCACAGCTGGCGGCACGCATGGTCACCCTGAAAATGGCCTGCGGCGGCATGACCTCGGAACTGGCGGAGCAGATCATCTGCGCCATGCTCAGCGATGGCAGCTACGCCAAACACACCCGGCGCACGGTGGACCGGCTCTATGAATCGAGCAGCCGAGTCTCCACCTGGCTGGTCGAGGCCGGTTGCTCCGTGTCATCGATGCCCCATGAAGGCTTGTACATCTGGACCCGACTGCCAGAAGGCCTGCATGCCGAAACACTGGCAAGGAAAGGCCTGGACATCGACCTGGTCCTGGCCCCCGGCACGATGCTCAGCAAAGCACCGCAGGCCAGCCAGTTCATGCGGTTCAATGTGGCGCACAGCGATAACTTTCAGGTGCGGGAGCGGTTTTTCCGGTTGCTGGATAACTGAATACCGCGATCCCACACTGGGCTAGAGGTGCCGCAAATGCTGTAACCAACCCATGACCACTGTGGGAGCTAGCCTGCTAGCGATAGAGCCTTCACATTCAAATAAGATTTCGCATGTGCCGACGTCATCGCTAGCAGGCTAGCTCCCACACTGGTTTTCGGTTGATCGCAGATTCTGTGACCGACCATGACCACTGTGGGAGCGGGCTTGCCCGCGAAGAGGCCGTCACATCCAGCATCAATGTCGCCTGACACTCCGCCTTCGCGGGCAAGCC
>NZ_JBOIBY010000406.1:0-4999 GCF_050739655.1 Pseudomonas sp.
TCGAGCTGCGCAAGAACACCGGTGATGACCGTCGTCGTACCCACGACATGAACACCGCCAACTGGATCCCTGACCTGTTCATGAAGCGCGTCTTCGATGACGGCAAGTGGACCCTGTTCTCGCCATCGGAAGTGCCAGACCTGCATGACCTGACTGGCAAGGCCTTCGAAGAGCGCTACGAGTACTACGAAGCCCTGAGCGAGTACCCAGGCAAGATCAAGCTGTTCAAGACCATCCAGGCCAAAGACCTGTGGCGTAAAATGCTGTCCATGCTATTTGAAACCGGCCACCCATGGCTGACCTTCAAAGACCCGTGCAACCTGCGCAGCCCGCAGCAGCACGTCGGCGTGGTCCACAGCTCGAACCTGTGCACCGAGATCACCTTGAACACCAACAAGGACGAGATCGCCGTTTGCAACCTGGGCTCGATCAACCTGCCGAACCACATCGTCAACGGCCAGCTCGACACCGCCAAGCTGCAACGCACCGTGAACACCGCCGTGCGCATGCTCGATAACGTGATCGACATCAACTACTACTCAGTGCCGCAAGCGAAGAACTCGAACCTCAAGCACCGTCCGGTTGGCCTGGGCATCATGGGCTTCCAGGACGCCTTGTACCTGCAGCACATTCCTTACGGTTCGGATGCGGCCGTGCAGTTCGCCGACTCTTCCATGGAAGCGGTCAGCTACTTCGCGATCCAGGCCTCCTGTGACCTGGCTGACGAACGTGGCGCCTACGAGACATTCCAGGGTTCGCTGTGGTCCAAAGGCATCCTGCCGCTGGATTCGCAACAGATCCTGATCGAAGCCCGTGGCCAGAAGTACATCGATGTCGACCTGAAGGAAACCCTGGACTGGGCACCGGTGCGCGCTCGCGTTCAGAAAGGTATCCGTAACTCGAACATCATGGCCATCGCACCGACCGCGACCATCGCCAACATCACTGGCGTATCGCAGTCGATCGAACCGACCTACCAGAACCTCTATGTGAAATCGAACCTGTCGGGCGAATTCACCGTGATCAACCCGTACCTGGTTCGCGACCTCAAGGCTCGCGGTCTGTGGGACTCGGTCATGATCAACGACCTGAAGTACTACGACGGTTCGGTGCAGCAGATCGAGCGCATCCCGCAAGAACTCAAAGAGCTCTACGCGACGGCGTTTGAAGTGGACACCAAGTGGATCGTCGACGCGGCAAGCCGTCGTCAGAAGTGGATCGACCAGGCTCAATCGCTGAACCTGTACATCGCTGGCGCTTCTGGCAAGAAGCTGGACGTGACCTACCGCATGGCCTGGTACCGTGGTCTGAAAACCACTTACTACCTCCGTGCCCTGGCCGCGACCAGCACCGAGAAGTCGACCATCAACACCGGTAAGCTGAACGCTGTATCCAGCGGCGGCAACCACGGTGACGACTCGGTCCTGGCCGCTCCAGCAGGTCCAGCTCCAGTGCCGAAGGCCTGCGCTATCGACGAGCCGGATTGCGAAGCTTGCCAATAAGCTGAGCCGGTAGGCGCCGCAAGGCGCTTGCTCGAAACCCCCGATCAGCCTCTGGCGGGTCGGGGGTTTTCTTTTGCCTGTAGGAAAAGGGTGACTGATCCGACGCCTTCGCGGGCAAGCCCGCCCCACAGAGGACCGAGTCTTTCCAGATAAACACGATCAACTGTGGGAGCGGGCTTGCCCGCGAAGAGGCCATCACATCCCACACAAAACCTCAGGCCGCAAAAAAGCCCCTCTTCCGAGGGGCTCCTTGTGCAGCAATACAACCCAACCAGCATCAGGTCATCTGAATGATGGTCTGCATGATGGTGCTCTGGGTCGAAATTGTCTTGGCGTTTGCCTGGTAGTTGCTCTGCGCCTTGATCAGGTCGACCAGTTCGTTGGTCACGTTGACGTTGGATTCTTCCAGGGAATTAGACTGAATCGAACCCAGGGTGCCGGTTTCCGGCGAATCGTAGCCTGGGATACCCGAGGAGTAGGTTTCTTTCCAGCTG
Organism: Pseudomonas sp.; assembly: GCF_050739655.1. Taxonomy (GTDB): domain Bacteria; phylum Pseudomonadota; class Gammaproteobacteria; order Pseudomonadales; family Pseudomonadaceae; genus Aquipseudomonas. The sequence goes on from NZ_JBOIBY010000406.1 coordinate 1,997, forward strand.
CTGCCGCCTATAGGCTGCAGACCTTGTTCGTTGGTGAAGCTGGCCAGCGCCAGTTGACCGATCGGCTTGGTCTGGTAGTTGCTGAAGTTGGCCAGCAGTACGCCGCTGCCGTCGATGGTCAGGTTAGTGATCTGGCCGGTGGCGTAACCGTTCTGTGCAGGAATCGAACGCGCGGTGTCAGCATTGAACTGGGTGGTGTTGCTCATGGAAATGGTCACGCCTGCCGGATCGGCGGCGGCGCCGTTGGCTGCCCATGTTCCATTGGTCACTTTGCCTGGGATCCAGCCGGTGATTTTTAGATCACTGCTGATTATCGGCGCAGGGGTTGGAACGGTCGGTGGCACGGTTGGCGGCACTGGAGTGCTGACCGACATCAGCTTACCGCTCGTATCGAACGTCATGGTCGAAGGAGTCGGAGGCGTCAACGCCGCATTAGGGTCGGTGCCATCGGGGTTGCGACCATCGATCAGGGTATAGGTATCCCAAGTGTTGGGACCCGTCTTGACCATGTATTGATCCATGGTGTGCTGATTACCCTGAGTGTCGAAAATCGGGGTACTGAACTGTTTGGTAAACGTCGCCGGCTTGGTCGGATCGAATTTGTTGGCGACAACAGCCTGGTCGATCACATCAGCCGTTGAGTTCAGGTTGATCGTCGACGACACGCTGGTGGTGGATTTCGGCGCCAGGTTCGAAGTGTCAATGCGCAGGTCGGTCAGCACGCCGTTGACGATCTTGCCATTGGCGTCCACGCCGTAACCTTGCAGGCGCGAAGTGCCGTCGGTGTTGGTAACGTACCCTTCCTTGTCGACCTTGAACGTACCGGCACGGGTGTAGGACAGCGAGCCGTTGTTGTTCAGTACGAAGAAGCCGGAGCCGTTGATGCCCATGTCCAGAACGTTACCCGTGTTGCTGATATCGCCCTGGGTGAACTGTTGGGAAACGTTGGCCAGACGCACACCGCTACCAACGGTCTTGCTGCCTGTGCCCAACTTGGTCGCCGAGTACACATCTTCGAATTCTGCGCGGGACGACTTGAAACCAACGGTTGCCACGTTGGCAATGTTGTTGCCGGTCACGTCCAATTGCTTGTTGGCGGCATAGAGACCGCTAAGGCCGATGTTGAAAGACATACTCCACTCCTTTGTGCCGTGTTAGTCGGCTCTATATACCAATGGTTTGCACTTTGGACAGGGCAACGCTGCCCAGCCCGGCCAAGTTGAGCATCAACTCACCGCCGGTCTGGCTGATGGTCACGCTGTTGACGGTCGCCGGCAGGTTGGTGATCAGTGCAACGCTCTGATCATCGATGGTGGTTGCTGCCGAGAAGTTGTAAGTACCCGTCGGGGCCACGTTGCCGGCATCGTCCTTGCCGTCCCAGGTAAAGCTGGCATTGCCAGCCGGCTGATCGGACAGGGTGATGGTGCGTAGGGTTTTGCCGTCCTTGTCGGTGATTTTCACTGTGGTCTGCGCTACCGACTGCGGCAACACGACCGAACCGGTCATGCCCTTGGTCGTATCAACCACGGACTTGTCGCCCGGTGCGATGACCGAGCGACCGACCAGCGACGAGGCTTGCAACGCCTGGGAAGAGCCGAAGGTTCCGGCAATACCGCTCACAGTAGTGTTAAGCGTAGTGATGCCTTCCAGGCTGCTGAACTGCGCCAACTGTGCCACGAACTCACCGTTGCCCTGCGGCTCCAGCGGATTCTGGTTTTTCAGTTGCGTCACCAGCAGTTGAAGAAATGCATCCTTGCCCAAGGCCTTTTTGCCGGTGGCACTTCCTGCCGCAGACGCCAGGCTGTCGGTGTCTTTAGTGGTCTTGACCGAGGAGTTGGCCAGGATGTCGTTGAGGGAAAAGCCGCTGGTGGTATCGCTAACACTCATCTGAATCGCCCCTTATCACTGACCGAGGGTCAGCACCTTCTGCATCATGGTTTTGGCGGTGTTCATCATTTCGGCGTTGGTCTGGAACGAACGGCTGGCAGAAATCATGTCCGCCATTTCTTCCACCACGTTGACGTTCGGGTAGTAGACATAACCCTTGGCATCCGCCGCCGGATGGTTCGGCTCGTAGCGCGCTTCAAGATTGCTCTGGTCTTCGACCACACCCATTACCTGCACGCCTTGACCGGCTGCGTCCTGGTTCTGAAACAACGAATCGCTGCCGCCGCTCTGGCCACCCTGGAACATGGTGGCGAAAACCGGATGGCGCGCACGATAGGTCTGGTCGATGCTCGACGAAACGGTCTCGGCGTTGGCGATGTTCGAAGCGACGGTGTTCAAGCGAGTGGTCTGGGCACTCATGCCGCTACCGGCAATGTTGAAAACGCTGGATAGAGACATGGCTTACTCTCCGCGCAGGGCTGACACCAGCCCTTTGAATTTACTGTTGAGCAGGGTGAAACTCGCCTGGAAGTTGACGGAGTTTTCCGCGTAGTTGGACTGTTCCAGTTGGGCGTCCACGGTGTTCTGGTCGATCGACGGTTGCATCGGCGTGCGGTACATCAGCGACTCATCGCCATTGCCCAGGCCTTCGGCTTCGATGTGACGGCTGTTGGTCATGTTCAAGGCGAACGTGCCGTTTTTGGCTTTATCGTTCTGCGCCTCGAGTACTTTCGAGAACTCCAGATCCCGCGCCTTGTAGTTCGGGGTGTCGGCGTTGGCGATGTTGTTGGCCAGAACTTCGGCACGCTGGGCGCGGAAGCCCAAAGCCTTTTCGTGGATGCCGAGCGCTTTATCGAAGCTGATGCTCATGTCGGGAAACCTTCGGGTGACCTGATTTTTCGTACGATGAGCTTAGCAAGCGTCATGCCAATTAAAAAAACCCCATAAACCGGGGCTTTGCGGGCGATGGTCATGCGGCAATGCCAGAAAAGCGGCAACCGGTTTCCGCTGGATGCCGCTTTTCTGCCGCTTGATACAATCAAAAGAACACCACACCGCCTTGTAGGAGCCGGCTTGCTGGCGATGAACGATGGCACAGTCTGCCTGGATGACCAC
>NZ_JBOIBY010000407.1:0-14880 GCF_050739655.1 Pseudomonas sp.
GGAGTAGGCGACGTCGATGGTCAGATCATCGGTGACGTTGTAGCCGGCGCCAAGGCTGAAGATTGTGCGGTCACCTGTAGGAATACGCGGGGATCGGTCGGTATTGTTGGTAGGCGACTGATCAAAGCTCAGGCCGGTGCGCAATACCCACTGCTTATTCAGCTGGTAGGAGGTACCGATGGCGTAGGCCCAGGTATCGTGCCAGTTCTGCTCTTCTGTAATGGTGCCGAACAGGGCCGGGGACAATGCACCGCCTTGTGCCGCCGTTACACCGTCGTTGTTGACGGTGATGTCTTTCAAACGGCTCCAGCGAGTCCAGGTGGAACCTGCATAAAGGGTCCACGCATCCGTCAGCTGTTGTGTCACGGAGAAGTCGACAGATTCAGGTGTTTCGATTTTCAGCGAAGCATCGTATCGATTGCTTTTCAGGAAGGCGGAAGGTGAATTTGCGCCTGCGGTGATATCGGTATGACCTTCAATCTTGTATTTCACTTTCGAGTGATAGGTCAGGCCGACACGAGTGGTGTCTGTTGCTTGTACCAGGACCCCGAAGTTGTAGCCAAGAGCGACATCATCCCCTTTGATTTTGACGTGGGTATTGCCAAAAAGAGGTACATCCGACTCCAGAGTGCCGCCAATGCGGTTGATGGTCGGGCCGAAACCAATCGATACTTTGTCGTTAAAGGCGTAGCTGACGGTAGGCTGGACGGTGACAACCTTGACTTCACTCTTGCTGCCGAAACCGGCACCCTGGAAGCCATTTTCATAGTCGGTAATCAGTCCAAAAGGTGCGTAGACACCGAGGCCGAATGCCCAGTGATCATCAATCGGCTTGACGTAATAGCCCATCGGAACGGCTGTGAATGGCACCATGTCGCCTTTGTTGGTACCCGGGTGGGCGCCTTGGGCGTCTTTGATATCAGTCGAGGCATCGATAGCTGCGATCCCGCCAGTGACTTCCTGGCGCTTGATTCGCGACATGCCGGCAGGGTTGCCAAAAATAGTGGATGCGTCGTCGGCAGAGGAAGATCGCCCGGCAAAACCTGTACCCATCCCGCTGATGCTTTGTTCGTTGAGGGCAAAGCCACTTGCGAAGATCTGGGTGGATGCCAAGGCAACGGCGAGGCTAAGGGTGGTTTTGAGCATTACTTTTTTCATTATTAGAACTCCTGGTGATCACCGGGGCGAAAATTACCAACATTTTCGTCCCGGCGCCATAGGCTGTATGCCTTGATTTAGAGCGGTTTTGTAGGACAATCCGACCATAATCGCGGCGTGTTGCGCGATCTTTGGATCCAGAGGTGTCAGCAGGCTACCTGATTCAGGGGTGAAACACAGGTTTGCCAGGCGCAGGTGAAATCACGCAGACGCCCCTGGGGCTGAAATGTCTGGCGCCAGATTCTGGCCATACCCAACAAATCGTCCGGGGCGGGGAGGGGGGTATTCTGTTCTTCCACCAGCAGCCAGGCGATGGCTGTGGCGTAACGCAGGTTGACGGTCAACTCGAGGTGCGGGCCGCTCAGAAACGCATGCTGACTGGCCAGGCCGCGGACCAGGCTCGCACGTTCCGGATCAAGGGCCAGGTAATGGTCCCAAAGGGCCTGGTGGCGGGGCTCGGCGAGGCGGTACAGGCCGGGCCCACGGCGGTCATGCAGGGCGGAACCAAGGGCGGACTGGCTGGCGGCAATGCCCAGCAGCAGGGATTCGGCAGTAGCGCTATGTTGTCCGAGATAGATCAATGTCGGACGAATCACATAGCGGCACAGTTCGCTGGCAGCGATACCCATAAAACCCTCGAAACCTGAATTGGACGGCGACACCTGAAGGGGGGCTTGGCAGCTGTGAATCGGCTCAGGCTCGCCGCAAGCGGGTCAAGCCGCTTGAGTTGAAGTGTAGTGTCATATTCGCGCTGTAAAGGCCTGTTTTTAAAATATTTCCAGCGACCAGTTATAACCGTTATATCGGATCGTGCTTAGCCGTGGTGCGCGGGGAGGGAAACATCAGGCAATAAAAAGCCCTGCTTTTCGGGCAGGGCTTTCGGGGTTTTCAGCCTTTCTGGCGTTTCAGGCAACCAGTGCCTGACGGGTACGCTCGATCACGGCCTGCAGCGGCTCGGCGCTGGAGTATTGATCGGGGTACAGGCGTTCGCTGTGACGAGCGATGCCGTGTTCGTTGACCAGGGTGAAGCTGAAGCAGCCTTTGCGAGCGGCCATGATCAGGCAGTTCATTGGTGCAAAAGCGTTGGTTAGGGTGCGAATGGCATCCTGAGTCTGGATTTGAGTAGACATTATTGGGTGTTCCTACAAATGACACGGATAAGAACCGTGCAACGTTAAAACGTTCCAGTAACGTCGATCACCATTGATCGAACGAAGAACCCGACTGGAACAAAGCAGCCAGTTTGAAGCGCTATATGTTTGCGCGCTTGGGCCGGCAGGTAGGTACTTAGGAGGGCAGGCAACACATCGAGGGCAAAGGTTCTGGGCCCGGGGTGAAGATCCTGATCAATTTGCAGGTTGGTTCGGTCAGAGTAATCGGGACTGGCAACACCCTTTGTTTTCGATTCAAAGGTGTGTCGACGCAAGAATTACCTGGAAACCATCGAGGTGGTCGATCCCGCTTTTTTCGGTTGAGGCTTCCTTTGGGAAGGCTGTCCGGGGGGATTTGTTCGACCAGAATTGACTTTCAGCTTGGTACTAACGGCGCGGATACTAACGGATTGAATCCATTAAGGGAAGTGTGTTAGCGAAAAGAATGGGTCGGTCGAGCCGGATCGGGTCGTTTGGAAGTGCTTGCGGGAACCTGTATGAATCGAGTGAATGCTCGGAAATGGCCTCGAATCCGACCGAAGGTCATGACCATCCGGCGGATAGAAGCGGCCTGGAACGAGGGTTTGGCACGGTTTATCCCCAACCCGGATGACAAAATGCGTCGAAAAAGCGCATCGATATAACCATCCTTAAGTCACTTGTGCACATTCGTTGTGCTGGCTGTCACGCCGCTGTCATCCAGCCTTCAAGCTCAGTGGGTGCCTGTAACCAAAATTTAAGTCAATGAAAAACATCGCTTTTTTTTACTGGTGAAAAAATCGTCAGTTTGACTGGAGGCCCCATTCCATAGGGCTTTGCGGGATTCCAAGGGCGGTTGTCCACTGAGTTATCCACAGCTTCTGTGGATTGTCCCGAGCGCTTGCTCTAGGACGGGCGTGCCGGTTTTTTTTCGGCTTTACCTGTAAGAAAAAAAGAGTAGAGTGGCGCGCCTTCCGATCTGCCCACAGTGCTTTATGAAGTTTCGTACACCATCCGATTCCTCCTCCTCCAAAACGTCCACTGTTGTGCCTCCCAAACGCTTTTCGATGCGTGTGGCCGAGTGGCTTTTGGATAGCCCGCGCCTAAGTGAAAATCCGAACGTCAAACACATCGCTGGACGCTTACTCAAGCAGCCGGCCCGTGAAGGTGTGGTGGCCGCACAAAGCCGCCTCGGTCAGTTGATGTGCCGCGAATGCGGAAACGCCCGGGATCGCCGGATTGGCCAGGACCTTCTGCGTTCGGCCGCCCGGGCAGGGGATGTGCGGGCGCAACAGGAACTGGGTCTGATCGAAGACTGAGCTGTCCAAGACCTGACGCCTTGGTTAACCTTCAAACTTTATTTCGAAGGCAGGAATGGCTATGGCTATGGACTTGACCAGCTTGTTGCTCGGTCTGGCGGGCGCGGCGTTGCCGTTGCTGGTGTTGGCCTGGCAACTTCAGCGCAAGGCGAGCACCACGGCGGCAGACGTCGCGCTATTGGAAGAGCGCCTGGCCATGGCGCAACTGGCACAAGACGGCCTGAACGCGCAACTTGAAACCTGCCGCGACGAAGTCGCTGACCTGAGCCAGGCCAATGCCGCCAAGCAGGCAGACCTGGCCGCCGTGCGCCGTGAAGTCGAGCTGTTGCAGATTGAGCGTGACGATGCTCGCGACGCTGCCCACGCCTGGAACATCGAACGCGCCGGCAAAGAAGCCGAGCTGCGTCGCCTGGACGCCCAGGCGGCGTCACTCAACGCTGAATTGCGCGAGCAACAGGAAAGCCATCAGCAACGCCTCAACGACCTGCAAGGCTCGCGAGATGAGCTACGTGCGCAGTTCGCCGAGCTGGCGGGGAAAATCTTCGATGAGCGTGAGCAGCGCTTTGCCGAAACCAGTCAGCAGCGCCTGGGGCAGTTGCTCGATCCGTTGAAGGAACGCATTCAATCCTTTGAAAAACGCGTCGAGGAAAGTTATCAGGCCGAGGCACGTGAGCGCTTCTCACTGGCCAAGGAACTGGAACGGCTGCAGCAATTGAACCTGCGCCTGAGCGACGAAGCCACCAACCTGACCCGCGCCTTGAAAGGGCAGAAAACCCAGGGTAACTGGGGCGAGCTGATTCTCGAGCGAGTGCTTGAGCATGCCGGATTGGAGAAGGGCCGCGAGTATCAGACCCAAGTCAACCTCAAGGGCCCGGACGGCGAACGTTTCCAGCCGGACGTGATCATCTATCTGCCCGGCGACAAGCAGGTGGTGGTCGACTCCAAAGTCAGCCTCACGGCCTACCAGCAATACGTGGCCGCTGAAGACGAAGCCATTGGCCAGATCGCCATGAAGCAGCATGTACTGTCGCTGCGCAGCCACGTCAAAGGTCTGGCCGGCAAGGATTACAAGCGCCTCGACGGTTTGCACAGCCTGGATTTCGTCCTGCTGTTCGTCCCGATCGAAGCGGCATTTTCCGCTGCATTGCAGGCTGAGCCGACACTGTTTCAGGAAGCGTTCGACCGCAATATCGTGATTGTCAGCCCGACCACGTTGCTGGCGACGTTGCGCGTGATCGACAGCCTTTGGAAGCAGGAGCGACAAAGCCAGAACGCCCGGGAAATCGCCGAGCGGGCCGGTTGGCTGTACGACAAGTTCGTGTTGTTCATTCAGGATCTGGATGAGGTCGGCAATCGCCTGCAGCAACTGGACAAGGCCTACAGCTCGGCGCGTAACAAACTGACAGAGGGGCGTGGCAACCTGGTCAGTCGCAGTGAACAGCTCAAGTTGCTAGGGGCGCGGGCGAGTAAAAGCCTGCCAGCGGATCTGCTGGAGCGGGCGATGACCGATGTCGATGGGTTGGTCGAATTGCCGGAATAGCGCACCCCTGTAGGAGCGAGCTTGCTCGCGATGGAGGCACAGGCTCCGCGGCGTATCAGGCAGCCCGCGTTATCGTTGACGTCCATCGCGAGCAAGCTCGCTCCTACAAAGGGGGCAGCGCGATTACAACGGCAAATGCCGACTCAACAACGCCCGCAACGCCGCTGGCTTTACGGGTTTGGCCAGGTAATCCAGTCCCGCCGCATGCACTTGCGCCATTGTCTCCGGTCGCCCGTCTGCGCTGATCACAACGCCCGGTACAGGCTCGCCCAGTCGGGTACGCAACCAGGCCATCAATTCGGTTCCGGTTTCGCCATCGTCCAGGTGGTAATCCACCAGTGCCAGCTGCGGGCGGACCCCGTCATCGAGCAACGCCATGCATTCATCGCGGTTGCGTGCGGTCCAGACCTGGCAACCCCAGCGGGTCAGTAGACTGTTCATGCCGATCAGGATGCTGTCTTCGTTATCGATGCACAGCACCTGGGCGCCGCTCGGCAATTTGCCATTCAGTTCGCCAGCCTTGGTTGGCAGTGCCGTTTGCGCCCGGGCCAGCGGCACTTTGACGCTGAACACGCTACCGCGCCCGGGCCATGAGCGCACCAGCAAGGTATGCCCCAACACTCGGCACAGACCATCGGCGATCGCCAAGCCCAATCCAAGGCCCTTTTCAGCGCGTGTCTGATGGCTGTCCAGACGTTTGAATTCTTCGAAAATCACCTGCTGCTTGTCTTCCGGAATCCCCGGCCCGCGATCCCAGACTTCCAGGCATAGCTCGCCTTTACGGCGACGAACGCCCAGCAGCACCGGTCCCTTGGCATAGCGAAAGGCGTTGGTGAGGAAGTTCTGCAGGATGCGGCGCAGCAGTTTGATGTCGCTTTCAATGCGCAGCTTGCTGCCCCTGACGCGGAACTCCAGTCCTTGTTCCCGGGCCAGTGCCTTGAACTCGGCGCCGAGAGTGTCGAACAACTCATTGAGGGCGAATGGTTTGGAATCGGGGTTGATCTTGCCGTTTTCCAGGCGGGAAATATCCAGCAGATCGCTGATCAGGTCTTCGGCTGAGCGCAGCGAGCTATCCAGGTGCTGGACCAGCTTTTGCGCCTCACCCGACAGGCCATCGTCCTGATGAGAGAGGGCGGCGGAGAACAGTCTCGCAGCGTTCAGCGGTTGCATCAGGTCATGGCTGACAGCGGCCAGGAAGCGGGTTTTCGACTGGTTGGCCGCCTCGGCGGTGCCCTTGGCTTCGGTCAGGGCCACGTTAAGTTGCGACAGCTCGTGGGTACGTTCGGCGACCCGCTGCTCCAGTCCTTCGTTGGCTTCGGTCAGGGCCTGTTCGGCTTCGCGAAACGCGGTAATGTCGGTGAAACTCATGACAAAACCGCCGCCCGGCATCGGGTTGCCGATCAGCTCGATCACCCGGCCATTGGGGAACAGCCGCTCGGAGGTATGCGCACGGCCCTGACGCATCCAGTGCAGGCGCCGTGCAACGTGCACTTCGGCCTCGCCGGGGCCGCACAGGCCACGCTCGGCATTGTGGCGGATGATGTCGGCAATCGGCCGACCGACGCTGATCAAGCCATCGGGGTAGTTGAACAGCTCAAGATAGCGACGGTTCCAGGCCACCAGTTTCAGCGACTGGTCGACCACGCTGATGCCCTGGGTGATGTTCTCGATCGCCCCTTGCAGCAGCGCACGGTTGAACTGCAAGACTTCCGAAGCTTCGTCGGCAATGCGCACGACGTCCTCCAGTTGCATCTCCCGTCCTTCAATGGCGGCTTTCACCACCGCCCGGGTCGACGAGGCCCCGAGCACACCGGCGAGCAAGCGTTCGGTATGGGCGATCCATTCACCGTCGGCGTTTTGGTTGGGATTGAAGCCTTTACCCTGGCGATAGGCAAAGCGAATGAAGCTTTGGCGGGCGCGTTCTTCACCGACGAATCGGGCTGCCAGTTGCAGCAAATCGTCAATCTGCACCGCCAGCATCGAACGTGCGCTAGGGCGGGCGCTGATTTCCTGGCCGATGAAACGGCCAGCCTGCCAATGCTCCGAGACTCTGGTACGCGACAGCACTGAAACCCAGGCGAACAAGGTGAAGTTGCCAGCCAGGGACAACACTACACCTTGGGTCAGCGGGGTAATCGGCAGGTTCAACGGGTTGCCGTGCAGCCATGCAAGGCCAGGGAAGGTATTCAGGGACATGCCGAGGCTGTGGGCGGCGATCGGCAGGACCAAGGTGTAAAACCACAGGAACGTGCCGGCGGCGAGGCCGGCGAACACGCCACGGCGGTTGGCCTGTTTCCAGTACAGGGCGCCGAGCATGGCCGGTGCCAGTTGCGTCACGGCGGCGAAGGCGATCTGGCCGATGGTTGCCAGGCTCGCGGTCGAGCCCAGCAGGCGATAGCTGACGTAGGCCAGCAGCAGGATGACGACGATGCTCACGCGGCGTACCGAGAGCATCCACTGGCGGAACACTTCAAAGGGGCGTTCGGCGTTGTTGCGGCGCAACAACCACGGCAGCAGCATGTCATTGGAGACCATGGTCGACAGCGCCACACTGGCCACGATCACCATGCCGGTGGCCGCCGACGCGCCGCCGATAAACGCCAACAGCGCCAGGGCAGGGTGGGCCTGTGCCAGCGGCAGGCTGATGACGAACGAGTCCGGCAGCACGGAACTGGGCAGCATCATCTGACCCGCCAGCGCAATCGGTACGACGAACAGCGCCGCCAGGGCCAGGTAGGTCGGGAATACCCATTTGGCCAGACGTAAATCCTGCGGTTCGATGTTCTCGACGACGGTGACATGGAACTGGCGTGGCAGGCAGATGATCGCCATCATCGCCACACCGGTTTGCACCACCATCGAGGGCCAGTTGATGGTTTCCTTCCAGTACTCTTCAAGGCGCGGGGCGAGCATGGCCTGATCGAACAGGTCGTCGAACCCGTCGTACAGGCCAAAGGTCACGTACGCACCCACCGCCAAAAACGCGAACAGTTTCACCAGCGACTCAAAGGCAATTGCCAGCACCATCCCGCGATGGTGTTCCGTGGCGTCGAGGTTGCGGGTACCGAAGACGATGGTGAACAGCGCCAGTACCAGCGATACCACCAAGGCCGTGTCTTGCGCACGAACCCCCATGGCGTCGGCCCCGGCGCCGATCAGCAGGTTCACGCCCAGCACAATGCCCTTGAGTTGCAGTGCGATGTAGGGCAGCACGCCGACCAGGCAAATCAACGCCACCACGACGGCCAGCGATTGGGATTTGCCATAGCGCGCGGCGATGAAGTCGGCGATCGAGGTGATGTTCTCCTGCTTGCTGATCATCACCATTTTTTGCAGTACCCACGGTGCACCGATCAACAACAGGATCGGCCCGAGGTAAATGGGCAGGAATGACCACAGCTGTTCGGCTGCCTGGCCTACTGCGCCAAAGAATGTCCAGCTGGTGCAATAGACCGCCAATGACAGGCTGTACACCCAGGCACGCACGCGCGGTGGCAAAGGGGCGCTGCGACGGTCACCGTAAAAGGCGATGGCGAACATGATGGCCATATAGGCCAGGGCGACGGCGGCAATCAGCCCGCTGGACAGCGACATGGGAACTCCGGATAACCAAAGGCACCCGGGCCTCCCGCCCGGACAGACACAGTCTCGCACGATGGCCGGGGTTAGTCAGTGTCGACCAAGGTCGTGGGGTGGCGGGGTGTCGCAGGGGGATCTTCAGCGAATGGCTCTGGCCTCTTCGCGAGCAAGCCCGCTCCCACAATGTCCGTGTTCACACCGTCCATTGTGGGAGCGGGCTTGCTCGCAAATGGGCCTTACTGATGCGACGCAATCTCTACCAACTGATGCAGCTTCTCGATCTCAAGGGACTAAACACAGCGCCGGATCGAGGTGCGGTGCTTTATATTGTTATCTGCATAATCGATAACATATAGAGATATTACCCGTTATATCGATATTCTTTTCGGATCTATGATGGGCTCTACCTCACCCGAGGACAGGAGTTCGCCATGACATGCACCAACATCGCCAAACCCGGCATCAAGCCTTTCAGCCATTTGCAGCACCCGCGCGAAGTCATTCGCCAGTTCACCCCAAACTGGTTCGCTGCCACCATGGGCACCGGGGTGCTGGCCTTGGCACTGGCACAGTTGCCGGTCACCAATCCGCTTTTACGCGCCCTTGCCGAAGCGCTCTGGCAATTCAATATCGTGCTGTTCCTGTTGTTCACGATGCTCTACGCGGCGCGCTGGGTGCTGTTTTTCGACGAGGCGCGGCGGATTTTCGGGCATTCCACGGTTTCGATGTTTTTCGGCACCATCCCCATGGGGCTGGCGACCATCATCAACGGTTTCCTGGTATTCGGACTGCCGCGCTGGGGCGAAGGCGTCATCGCCCTGGCCGAAGCGTTGTGGTGGCTGGATGTGGCGATGTCTTTGGCGTGTGGGGTGCTGATTCCCTACATGATGTTCACCCGTCAGGAGCACAGCATCGACCAGATGACCGCCGTATGGTTGTTGCCGGTAGTGGCGGCGGAAGTAGCGGCCGCCAGCGGTGGCTTGCTGGCGCCGCACCTCGCCGATGCCCACGCTCAACTGGTGATGCTGGTGACCAGCTACGTGCTCTGGGCATTTTCCCTACCCGTCGCGTTCAGCATTCTGACGATTCTGCTGTTGCGCATGGCCCTGCATAAGTTGCCCCACGAGAACATGGCCGCCTCCAGCTGGCTGGCCTTGGGGCCGATCGGCACGGGTGCGCTGGGCATGTTGCTGTTGGGCGCCGATGCGCCTGCGATCTTCGCTGCCAATGGTTTGCAGGGTGTGGGTGAAGTCGCTGCTGGCACTGGGCTGGTTGCCGGCATCACGTTGTGGGGTTTTGGTCTGTGGTGGATGCTGATGGCACTGCTGATCACGCTGAAATATCTACGCGCCGGCATTCCTTTCAACCTCGGCTGGTGGGGTTTCACCTTCCCGCTGGGCGTCTATTCCCTGGCAACGTTGAAACTGGCCAGCACGCTGCACCTGACGTTTTTCAGTGTCTTCGGTTGTGTGCTGGTGACCTTGCTTGCAGTAATGTGGCTGATCGTCGGCAAACGCACACTGCTGGGCGCCTGGCGCGGTGAGCTGTTCGTCTCGCCTTGCATTGCAGGATTGAAGAAATAAACGCAAAAGATTAGGTAAGGTGTGGCCTGGATCGGTGTGGTGCATTCCAATCAATGTATCCACGCCTCTCTCTACCTCGATCAGGGACACATGGACGATGAGCCACCCCTCACAATTCACCTTGCTGCGCACCCGGCGTTTCCTGCCGTTCTTCGTGACCCAGTCCCTTGGGGCGTTCAACGACAACATCTTCAAGCAGTCGTTGATCCTCGCCATTTTGTACAAGCTCACCATCGAGGGTGACCGTTCGATCTGGGTCAACCTGTGTGCGCTGCTGTTCATCCTGCCGTTCTTCCTGTTCTCGGCGCTGGCCGGGCAGTTCGGGGAAAAATTCGCCAAGGACGCGTTGATCCGTCTGATCAAGCTCGGGGAAATCGCCATCATGGCGGTCGGCGCGGTCGGTTTCATGTTCGATCACCTGTCGCTGATGCTGGTGGCGCTGTTCGCCATGGGTACCCACTCGGCGCTGTTCGGGCCGGTGAAGTACTCGATCTTGCCGCAAGCCCTGCATGAAGATGAGCTGGTCGGTGGCAACGGTCTGGTGGAAATGGGCACCTTCCTGGCAATCCTCGCGGGCACCATTGGTGCGGGGATCATTATGTCGTCCAGTCATTACGCGCCCGTGGTTTCTACCGCGATCATCGGCATTGCCGTACTCGGCTACCTGGCCAGCCGAAGCATTCCGCGAGCGGCAGCCGCTTCGCCGCAAATACGCCTGAACTGGAACATCTTCAGCCAGTCCTGGGCCACGCTGAAGCTGGGTCTTGGACAAACCCCGGCGGTGTCGCGCTCGATTGTCGGCAACTCATGGTTCTGGTTTGTCGGGGCGATTTATCTGACGCAGATTCCGGCCTATGCCAAGGAATGGATGCACGGCGACGAAACCGTGGTGACCCTGATTCTGACGGTGTTCTCGGTGGGTATTGCTGTGGGGTCGATGCTTTGCGAAAGGCTTTCGGGGCGCAAAATCGAAATCGGCCTGGTGCCGTTCGGCTCGTTCGGCCTGACCGTGTTCGGCCTGCTGTTGTGGTGGCACTCCGGTGGGATTCCAGAAAGCGATGCCGGGCATGGCTGGATCGAAATTCTTGGTTTCGGTCACGCCTGGCTGGTGCTGCTCGACATTCTTGGCCTCGGCGTGTTCGGTGGTTTCTACATTGTGCCGCTGTACGCGCTGATCCAGTCGCGCACCGCCGAGAACGAGCGGGCGCGGGTGATTGCCGCCAACAACATTCTCAACGCGTTGTTCATGGTGGTCTCGGCGATTGTCTCGATCATCCTGCTGAGCATGGTCAAGCTGTCGATCCCGCAGTTATTCCTGGTGGTGTCGTTGCTCAACATCGGCGTCAACGCCTACATCTTCAAAATCGTCCCCGAGTTCACCATGCGTTTCATGATCTGGCTGCTTAGCCATTCCATGTACCGCGTGGAGCATCGCAATCTAGAACTCATCCCCGATGAAGGAGCCGCGCTGCTGGTGTGCAACCACGTCTCGTTCGTCGACGCCTTGCTGATTGGCGGTGCGGTGCGTCGGCCGATTCGCTTTGTGATGTATTACAAGATCTACAACCTGCCGGTGCTGAACTTCATCTTCCGTACCGCGGGGACGATTCCGATTGCCGGCCGCCAGGAAGATATCCAGATATATGAACAAGCCTTCACACGCATTGCCCGGTATCTGAAGGACGGTGAGCTGGTGTGCATCTTCCCCGAGGGTAAATTGACCGCCGATGGTGAGTTGAATGAGTTCAAGGGCGGCTTGACGCGAATTCTCGAAGAGACGCCAGTGCCGGTGATTCCGCTGGCCTTGCAAGGGTTGTGGGGGAGTTTCTTCAGCCGCGATCCGGATAAAGGGCTGTTTCGCCGGTTGTGGTCGCGGGTGACGT
The DNA here is from genome assembly GCF_050739655.1 of Pseudomonas sp. Classification (GTDB taxonomy): domain Bacteria; phylum Pseudomonadota; class Gammaproteobacteria; order Pseudomonadales; family Pseudomonadaceae; genus Aquipseudomonas. The sequence continues at coordinate 12,193 of NZ_JBOIBY010000407.1, forward strand.
TGGTGGCCGGGCCGGCGGTGGCGGTTGAGGTGGCGGAGCCTGCGAAGTTGCAGGTGTTGGTGGGGGAGTTGCGTGGGGCCGCTAGATAGCCGCTGGCTGTGCTGGCCTCATCGCGGGCAAGCCCGCTCCCACAATAATCGGATGTGTACACAAAATGTGTGATTCACCTCCGGCCCTGTGGGAGCGAGCTTGCTCGCGATGGTGGTCTGAAAATCAGGCGCTGACCTTGAGCCCAACCAACCCGGTAATGATCAACGCCACACTCGCCAGCCTCACCAGCGCCATGGATTCGCCAAACAGAATGATCCCGGCGATCACTGTGCCAACGGCACCGACACCGGTCCAGATCGCATAGGCCGTACCCAGCGGCAATTCCTTCATGGCAAGGCCGAGCAGGCCAAGGCTGACAGCCATGGCCGTAACGGTCAAAACAGTGGGGAGCGGGCGGGTGAAGCCGTCGGTGTACTTGAGGCCGACGGCCCAGCCGACTTCGAACAGGCCGGCGAAAAACAGAATGATCCAGGACATGAAGACCTCCATCGTCTGACGGGGTCGTCCCCTGATTAATGACTCGATCGAGCCGCGAGGTCGTCCTCGCGTTGCGCAATATAGTGCCCAGCATTAATCCGGGGATCAAGTTTTCGGATCAGTCAGTGGCCTGCTGAGCCGCGACTTCGCGGTCATCCTTCTCGCTCATGCGACGGAAGTACGTCGAGAGCAGGGCACCGGAAATGTTGTGCCAGACGCTGAATAACGCACTCGGCACTGCCGCCAGTGGCGAGAAGTGCGCGCTGGCCAGGGCTGCGCCCAAACCGGAGTTCTGCATGCCGACTTCCAGCGCCAGGGATTTGCGCTGAGCCAATGGCAATTTGAAGACGCGACCGGTGAAGTAACCCAACAGGTAACCGAAGGTGTTATGCAGCATGACCACGGCCATGATCAGCAGGCCTGACTCGGCGATTTTCGCCTGGCTCGCGGCGACCACGGCGGTGACGATGATCACGATGCTTACCACCGAGACCAGCGGCAACACGTCCACCGCGTGACGAACCTTGTCACCCAGCACGCGCTGGGCAACGACGCCGAGCACGATCGGCAGCAGCACCACTTGCAGGATCGACCAGAACAACTCCATGAACGACACCGGCAGCCAGGCTGAAGCCAACAGCCAGATCAATGCCGGTGTCAGCAGCGGAGCGAGGAGGGTGGTGACGGCGGCGATGGCCACCGACAATGCCAGGTCCCCGCGTGCCAGCCAGGTCATCACGTTCGACGAGGTGCCGCTTGGGCAGCAGCCAACCAGAATCACACCGACGGCAATTTCGGGTGGTAAATGAAACGCCTGGCACAGCAACCACGCCACGCCGGGCATGATGATGAAGTGCGCAACCACACCCAATGCCACGCGCCAAGGGTGGCGGGCGACTTCGGCGAAATCCTCAAGTTTGAGGGTCAGGCCCATGCCGAACATCACCAGTCCCAGCAGTGGCACGATGGCGCCTTTGAGGCCGATGAACCAGGCCGGTTGCAGGAACGCAACGATGGCAAAAATCAGTACCCAATAAGCGAAGGTATTGCCGACAAAACGGCTCAGTACTGCCAATGCACGCATGGCTTGATCCTTGTTATGTGAAAAGCGTTAGGGAGCTAAGCATACGCTGCTCGCAAAAAAAGATCGCAGCCTGCGGCAGCTCCTACAAAGGAAACGTAAATCCCAATGTAGGAGCTGCCGCAGGCTGCGATCTCTTTTCAGGCGCCGCCGATGTCAGGCCAATCAGATCCCTTGCGGAATCTCTTCGCCACCCAGCGCTTCCACCAACGCCGGCAGGAAGTCGCCGAAGGTCAGCATCATCAGGGTGAAGCTGGCATCCAGTTGGCCCAAAGCTTCGTCGCCACCGTCCTGTTCAGCCTGGTCTTGCAGCAGGTCTTCGAACTTCAGGCGCTTGACCACCATCTTGTCGTCGAGGACGAAGGACAGCTTGTCCTGCCAGGCCAGCGACAGCTGAGTGACCACTTTGCCGGTGCTCAGGTGCAGCTGAATTTCTTCGCTGGTCAGGTCCTGGCGCTTGCAACGAACGATGCCGCCATCTTCGTGGGTGTCGCGCAGTTCGCACTCGTCCAGCACAAAGAAATCGTCCGCGGCTTTCTGCGTGGTGACCCATTCGGTCATGGTCGCGGTTGGGGACATTTTCACGGTCAGCGGGCGTACCGGTAGAGTGCCGATCACTTCACGAAAGGTGGACAGCAGGTCTTCTGCGCGTTTCGGGCTGGCCGAGTTGACCAGGATCAGGCCCTGTTTCGGCGCGATGGCGGCGAAGGTCGAAGAGCGGCGAATAAAGGCGCGAGGCAAGAAGGCCTGGATGATTTCATCCTTGATCTGGTCGCGTTCTTTCTTATAGACCTTGCGCATTTGCTCGGCTTCGATCTCTTCGACCTTTTCCTTCACCGCGTCACGCACGACACTGCCCGGCAGGATGCGCTCTTCCTTGCGCGCGCTGATCAGCAGGAAGTCACCGCTGACGTGCACAAGCGGTGCATCTTCGCCCTTACCGAACGGTGCAACGAAACCGTAGGTGGTCAACTCCTGGCTTGCACATGGGCGCGCCAGTTTGGTGGCCAGTGCAGTTTCCAACGCCTCGGCATCAACAGGCAGATCTTGGGTCAGGCGATAGATAAGCAGGTTTTTGA
>NZ_JBOIBY010000408.1:0-1280 GCF_050739655.1 Pseudomonas sp.
CACTCGACCGGTTGAATCCACAACCCATAGCGTTACTCGCAACGCACGGGGGGCACGCTTTAGCGGCGGGCACTTTTTGAAGAGGTTGTTCGCTTCAAGCCGTTTGAGTTTGAGGAGGGGGAATAAGCCTCAAACAAGGATCTGGTGCATCAACCCCAGATCGACGCTTCATCACTTGGCACGGCGACGTCACGCTCGCCAGAAACACCCGACCCCGCACTCGGCGGGCTTTGTGTATAGGCAAAAAAAACACCCCTCCTAAGCCGTTTTTTTGTCTACCGTGAAGCTGTGACTGGTCACAGCTTCACGGTAGACCCTCGCAACTCCAACCTATCGGCAAAGCACCCTGCCGCCGTCAGGCTCGCCCAAGTGTGCAGCTCACGCAGCGCCTGGGCGCTGAAAAGTGCTTCCAGGGTTTCTTGTTGGATGGTTTTTTTACAATACATCCCACGGGAACGTGGCGATCTGTTCCATCACACCAATGACCTTTTTCATCGTCGAGTGATAACCGCAGCTGATGCTCTCCAGCAGCATGACGGTCAGGTAGGCCGCGATGAAGTCGACCTCATTCTGTTGATCTCTGGCTTCGTTCATTTGCGAAATGATGGGAATCATGTAATCGGCTTTTCCGTCAACCGACAACGCCATAAATCCAGACAGTCCACCTGTGTCGTTTTCCAGGGCCCTTAGATAATCCCGCAGCTTGAGAGAAATCATCAGCATGGTGGCGGCACTGAGGTTTGTGAGCCTGCGCATGAATCCCTTGAGGTCTCGTTCAAGCGCTCGTTCTCGCTTGGATTTGAAAAATAGCATACCGAACTACCTTCCCGATTCGCGCGTTCACTCTTAAACCGTAAGTCTAGGCGCTGGTGCACCAGAAGTTGGGGGCTTGGGTTGCCATCAGTGGCGTAGTTTTCAACCAGCAGCACCCTGCCTGTACCGGGTAATTGAACATAGCCCCCGTTACTCGTAACGCGCGGGCTACTTTTTTGCCGCGGCCTCCGCTTCGGCGTTTTTCATCGCGCATTGAATGTAGCCATATGCACGCCACGGCGTTCTTTAAGCCCTGTGCTGCTCGCCAGTTCACAGCGGATGCAATCAGGGGGCTCTTGTATTGGAACTGCAAAAAGAATGCGAGGGTGGGTTCCTGGGTCACCCTCGCATCCGTTCACGCGCGCAATGCTTCAGGCGCTGCCAAAAAAGATGTCGGTATTCTGAACATCAACCCCGACCAAGGTGATGGTCGTTGTTTGTCCGCCAGTCTCGGCAACCGTCACGAC
>NZ_JBOIBY010000409.1:0-8695 GCF_050739655.1 Pseudomonas sp.
GGCTGCCGGAATTCATTGCCCCGCCCAAATACTCAGCAAAGGAAGCTCGTGCGATTGGTTTCAGAAGCTGTATGGGTCAACCAAAATCAGCCGTCTGGGTCAAAATCGCATCAGCATCAACAGGTAATGCCAGTCAGCTAAGCTGACTGGCATTTTTTCGGGCGTGAGAATCCCGATTAGGCGTCATCGCAACCACCGATTGAGAAGCCCAAAATTATTAGGCTAACTCAGCTTCCCACTCAAGGCGTTGGTTTCGACTACAGTAGAAAGACTCTGCATAAAGCCATAACAAGACGGAGAGTTTTCCATGCGAGTAAACAAACACTTTAGCCTCTTTGCGGCCACCGCTGCGTTGACAGTCTCGTGCGCAGCTAACGCCGCACCTGTGTTCATAAATATCCTTACAGGTGGTACTAGCGGGGTTTATTACCCCATTGGGGTTGGGCTGTCACAGATATACAGCGATGGGATTCCGGGGGCGAAGACTTCTGTCCAAGCGACCAAAGCCTCAGTGGAAAATCTCAACCTTTTACAAGCTGGTCGTGGGGAGCTCGCTCTGGCGCTTGGGGACTCTGTGGCTGATGCAAAAAACGGCGTGGAAGATGCCGGATTCAAGGCCCCGCTGACAAAGTTGCGAGCAATTGCAGGAGCCTATCCGAATTACATTCAAATTGTGGCGAACAAAGAGTCCGGTATCAAAACCTTGGCGGATTTGAAAGGGAAAACCATCTCCGTCGGCGCCCCGAAATCCGGTACCGAGCTGAACGCGCGTGCGATCTTCAAAGCGGCGGGATTGACATACGAAGACATGAGCAAAGTCCAATACCTACCCTTTGCGGAGTCGGTCGAGCTGATCAAAAACCGTCAGTTAGATGCCACGCTTCAGTCCTCGGGGTTAGGAATGGCGGCCATCCGCGACCTTTCCTCAACTATGCCATTGAACTACGTCTCCATTCCTCCCGATGTGGTTTCGAAAATTGGCAATTCCGCTTATCAGCCTGCACAAATTCCAGCCAATACTTATGACGGACAGCCTGAGTCAGTGCCTACGGTGGCGATCACTAATATTTTGGTGACGCGCGAGGATGTCTCGGTTGACGTTGCCTACCAGATGACTAAGCTGATGTTCGAAAACCTCACTCGTCTAGGTAATTCTCACTCAGCCGCCAAGGACATCAAGTTGCAAAACGCTGCCAAGAATCTGCCCATTCCACTTCACCCCGGCGCCGAGCGCTACTACAAGGAAGCTGGAGCGCTGTAATCCAAAAATGCGCCACGGGGATGGTCGCTAGAGCGATAGAGCGGTTCGTACCCTTCTATGTAGTTTTGAGGCAGGTACCCAATGAGCGAAGATCATCATGGCATCGCCGCCAACCCACGCGACTGGCCTAAGACGCTGTTCTACGTGGCGTTGTTGTTTTCAGTTTTCCAGATTGTCACCGCTGCGTTTGCGCCTGTTTCCAGCCAGGTGCTGCGCGCGGTGCACGTTGGTTTCCTGCTGTGGGTGGTGTTTCTGAGTTACCCGGCGTATGGCAAAGCACGTCCTTGGCAGCCGTTGTCCTGGATATTGAGCCTCGCGGGGATTACCACTGCCTTGTATCAATGGTTCTTCGAAGCGGATTTGATCCAGCGTTCAGGTGAACTGACATCTGCAGACATGGTGGTTGGGCTGGTATTGATCGCATTGGTGTTTGAGGCGGCTCGTCGGGTGATGGGTAACGCGTTGCCTGTCATCTGTGGACTGTTTTTGGCATACGGTCTATTGGGTGAATACCTGCCAGGCGACCTGGCACATCGAGGCTACGGATTCGATCAAATCGTCAACCAGTTGTCATTCGGCACCGAGGGGCTCTACGGCACACCAACCTACGTTTCCGCTACCTATATTTTCCTGTTCATTTTGTTCGGTTCCTTTCTCGAACAGGCCGGCATGATCAAATTGTTCACTGACTTCGCGATGGGATTGTTTGGCCACAAACTCGGGGGGCCGGCAAAAGTATCGGTCGCGTCATCGGCTTTGATGGGGACGATCACAGGCTCAGGCATTGCAAACGTTGTCACGACAGGACAGTTCACGATTCCATTGATGAAGCGCTTCGGCTACAAGGCAGCATTTGCTGGCGGCGTAGAGGCGACTTCGAGCATGGGCAGCCAACTGATGCCGCCTGTGATGGGGGCTGTCGCCTTCATTATGGCGGAAACAATTAATGTCCCGTTTGTAGAAATCGCCAAAGCTGCGTTAATTCCAGCCATACTGTATTTCGGCTCGGTGTTCTGGATGGTTCACCTTGAGGCAAAACGCTCCGACCTTAAGGGGTTACCCAAAGACCAATGTCCCAGCGCATGGGGTGCGGTAAAGGAAAGCTGGTATTTGCTGATTCCGCTTTTTGTCCTGGTTTACCTGCTGTTCTCCGGACGTACCCCCCTATTCTCCGGAATGGTGGGTCTGGCGCTAACAGCCATCGTTATTCTCGGTTCGGCAATCATTCTTCGGGTGTCCAGTTTCGCGTTGCGGTGTGCGTTTTGGATCGCTCTTGGTGTCCTCTGCGTCGGTTTTTTCCAGTTGGGTATTAGCGTGATCTTTGCGGTAATCGCCACGTTAGTGGTCATCTGTTGGTTCATTCAGGGAGGCCGAGAAACCCTGAGTATTTGCCTGCATGCCTTGGTCGAAGGTGCTCGTCATGCTGTGCCGGTCGGGATTGCTTGCGCGCTAGTGGGAATCATCATCGGTGTAGTGTCATTGACGGGCATAGCCTCGACCTTCGCCGGTTACATACTGGCCATTGGCAGGGATAACTTGTTGTTGTCACTCATACTGACGATGGTTACCTGCCTGGTGTTGGGTATGGGTATCCCGACGATTCCCAACTACATCATTACCAGTTCAATTGCAGCACCCGCTTTGCTTGAGTTGGGTGTGCCGCTGATCGTGTCGCACATGTTCGTTTTCTATTTCGGAATTCTCGCAGACCTTACTCCACCGGTCGCTTTATCATGCTTTGCCGCAGCGCCCATCGCCAAGGAAACAGGATTCAAGATCAGTCTGTGGGCGGTTCGTATTGCTCTGGCTGGCTTTGTCATTCCTTTCATGGCGGTCTACAACCCTGCGCTCATGATGCAAGGCGACAATTTGTGGATGACTGCCTATATGTTGGTGAAGACGTTGTTGGCCGTTGGCCTTTGGGGAATGGCGTCCACAGGTTATCTGCAACAGAAGATGCCGGTTTGGGAGCGTTTATTGTGTTTCGCGGCAGGTGCTTTGTTAGTCGTTGCGCTGCCGTTGACTGACGAAATCGGTTTTGTGCTGGGTGTGTTGCTGATACTTCAGCATGTCTGGCGGTCTCGCCGTGGCGGACTGGCCAGAGCATGATCGGCTTGTGCCTAGGTCTGGCGGGAGTCGCCTGGACCCAACTTCCAATCTCAAGCTTTACACTGGCTTGGAATCACACAATCGAAAAAATTCGTTGGGAAGAAGATTACCGTGTCGCGGAGCAAGGGCTCGTTCTTATGGAGGCGAGGGTCAAAGGAAATGGCGCAGGTATGGAAATCCCCGCAGAGGCTAGATTGGAAAAAGGTAGCTGGCACTATCAGCGCCACCTGCCGCCCATGCAACCGTTGAACCTGGGACGTACCCCGCAAGCAGGTGACTACCAGCTATGCTTCGATCAGCAATGTCATGAGATGAGCGAGTGGCTGGGACCACCGGTCAACAATCCGTTCTCAGTGGAGCTATGGAGTTGCGTGACGGACTCAGAACAACAATAAGTGGCCAGAAGCACAAACGTGAAAGCCCTGTCCGGATACGAACATCCAGTACCCGGACAGGCAGGCATCAACTCATGCCCAGCCAGTTTGGCAAAGCCAGGGAGATCCAAGGAACGTAGGTAATCAGAATCAGGAACAGGAGCAGAATCATCAGCCACGGCATGGCGGCTCTGATGGTTGCCGGCAGTGTCATACCCGTCACAGCAGAGGTCACGAACAGGTTCAGGCCCACAGGTGGAGTGATCAAGCCGATTTCCAGATTCACCACCATAATGATGCCCAGGTGAATGGGATCGATACCCAGTTTCATGGCGATGGGAAAGAGGATCGGTGCCAGTATCAGGATGATGGCCGAGGGTTCCATAAAGGCCCCTGCAATCAACAGCACAATGTTCACCACCAGCAGGAACATCACCGGTGTCAGCCCCGCTTCAATCACCCACACGGTGATCTGTTGCGGTAGCTGCTCAGTGGTCAAAACGTGCGCGAAGAGCATGGCGTTGGCAATAATGAACATCAGCATGATGCTCAGCTTGGCCGAGTCCAGCAGGACCTTTGGCGTTTCGCGGAACGTTAAGTCTTTGTAAACGAACAAGGCGATGAAGGCCGAGTACACGGCCGCCACTGCCGCAGCTTCGGTCGGGGTAAACATCCCGGAGTAGATACCTCCCAAGATGATGAACATCAGCAGTAGACCCCAGATCGCCTTGCGTGCCGTGCTAAGCCATTCACGGAACGTCGCGCGCGGCATGGCGGGCAGCTTTTTCTTCACGGCGACGATGTAGATCGCGACCATCAACGCCAGCCCCAGCAGCAGGCCTGGTAACACGCCAGCCATAAACAGTTTGCCGACAGACGTTTCGGTCGCGGCTGCATAGACCACCATGACGATCGAGGGTGGAATCAGGATACCCAAGGTCCCGGCGTTACAGACGATCCCCGCGCCGAAGGCCTGCGGATAACCGGAGCGGACCATGCCGGCAATGGCAATTGAACCCACCGCCGCCACAGTGGCTGGGCTGGATCCTGAAAGGGCCGCGAACAACATGCACGCCAACACGGCAGCGATAGCCAGACCACCACGGATATGGCCGACGCAGGCATTGGCAAAGTCAATCAGCCGCCGAGCGACGCCACCGGTGGTCATGAAGGCCCCCGCGAGCAGAAAGAACGGGATGGCCAGCAGCGTGTAGTGCTCCGACGTCTCGAACAGTTTGATCGCCAGTGAGCGCACGGAGTCCGGGCTGAAAAAAACGATGGTCAGTGAGCCCGCCAACCCCAGGGAGATGGCAATGGGAACGCCGATCAACATCAGCACGAACAGTGATGCAAAGAGGAAGGCAATGGTCATGACTTGTCATCCTCGTGTTCAGTCAGTTTCATCGCATCTGCGGCTTCATCGGCCAAGCCCAGGCCGGTCTGCCTGTTTTGCAGGATGCGCACGAGAATTTCAGCGAAACGGATAAAGACCAAGGCGAACCCTACGGGGACGATCAACCCGATGTGCCATTGCATGATCCCGTACTGGCCCAAGTCTTCGGCACCTATGCGCGCAATCATCAGGGTCTGAATCCACCCGAAACTGGCAATGCTGAGCAATCCGGCATAAGTCAGGCAGAAAAGACAGGCAATGATGCCAATGAGCCGTTGCACCGATTTGCTGGCCATTCTGACGAGCGCATCAACGCCAATATGGCCGGCCGTGCGTACTCCGTACGACAGCCCGAAAAAAATCAGCCAGCCAAACAAGGCCTTGGTCAGTGAGGTGCTCCAGGTCATGGCCTGTGCCATACCCATGACGCCGTCGCCGATGGCGAACAGCGATTCGCTGGCGCCTTCCCAGTTCTCAGCGAGGCGATAGAACAGGGTGTAGAGGTTGTTGAGGACAACGTAGACGAATGTGACCAACGTCATGGCGGCCAGAAGGAAGACGATGAAGCCTTCCTCGAAGTGTTCCCAGATGCGCCGAAGAGCATTCATGGATGGCATCTCCTGTAGCGGACGACAGGCAGGTGCTGCCAGGGCGGCAACACCTGCCGACGACCGATCATTGGGCCTGGTTGGCAGCTTCAGCGGCAGTGATCAGCTCGGCGCCGATATCGCCTTCGAATTTTTTCCACACCGGTTTCATCGCGACACGCCATTGTTCGCGTTGCTCAGGCGTTAGGGTAATGATTTCGGTGGTTTTGGCCGCGATGATGCTCTGCTTGGCATCCTGGTTCAGCTTCTCGGCCTCTTTGTTCACATGAGCGGTGACTTCGACGAGTATCTTGTCCAGCTCGCTGCGAAGCTCCGGCGACAAACCGTTCCAGAACTTGGTGTTGGTGATCAGCATGTAATCCAATACGCCGTGATTGGATTCGGTAATGTATTTCTGCACTTCATGCATCTTCTGGCTGTAGATGTTGGAGTAAGGGTTTTCCGCCCCGTTGACCACTCCGGTCTGCAAGCCCTGATACACCTCGGCGAAGCTCATCTTGCGCGGATTAGCCCGTACGGCCTTGAACTGCTCCTCGAGCACGGCCGAAGCCTGCACTCGGAACTTCAAGCCACGGGCATCACTCGGCACTCGCAGCGCCTTGTTCGCGGACAGTTGTTTCATCCCGTTGTGCCAATAGGCCAAACCCGTGATGTTTTTGTCTTCCATGGACTTGAGCAGCCCCTGGCCCTGCGGGCTCAGCTGGAAGCGGTCAACAGCGGTGATGTCATCAAACAGGAAAGGCAGGTCAAACAGTTGAACGGTCTTGGTGTAGTGCTCGAATTTGGCCAGCGACGGTGCAATCATCTGTACGTCCCCGAGCAGTAAGGCCTCCATCTCTTTGCCATCGCCAAACAATGAGGAGTTGGGGTAGACCTCGACTTTGACCGTGCCGGGCAAGCGTTCTTCCACCAGTTTCTTGAACAACAGGGCGCCCTGGCCTTTGGGAGTCTGCTCTGCGACGACGTGGGAGAATTTTATAATTACCGGGTCTGCAGCCATGGCCGTGCTCATGGTGCCAAGGGCAAGGGCGCAGGCGACTGCTTTCCACATAGGTTTAAACATGGGGGGGATTCCTCTTGTTTTCGTTTTCGTACACTTCCATGCTCTGAAAAGCATGTGCACGGCGGACAAGAGCAAGTCTAGGCAGAAAACTACCATTTGGAGGGTGATGACTGAATGTAGTTAGAAGTCTTGTAGGTAATATGGCATTGCCTACGGCAACATCCTCTTGCAATATTAATGCTTAGGACGATTGCGCTAAGGGTCAGCGGTGTGCGGTGTCCATTTTCTCGTGCCACAGGGGCAGCTGATAAAACGAATGTGCCCCTAGCACTACCTGAAAGATCTCGTCCCGCCCGGTTTCGGTTAGCTCCAGCCGCCCGGCGCGCTGGAATAGGCTCACTGCCAGTGTTTCTTCCAGCTGGGAGATCTCCCCGAAAAGGGTCTGCGGCGTAAGGTGCGACTGATCGGCGGGGCGCGCCATGCCTCCCGCCTTGGCCATAAACCACAAGTAATACAATTGCCGGTAGTTGAGCATCTGAATCAACACTTCGTAAAAAACGAACCATTAGCAACGAATAAACGATTTTTACTGATGCAACATGCCCGTTAGCATGACCTCTTCCAGCCCATTTGCTTCATGCGGAGACAGTCATGCAGATGGCCATCCAATGCCGCGTTTTCGAACTAACCGAGGGTTTGTACGATCACAGCAGCAAACGCCTGGCCTCCAGCTTAAGTCATAGCACCACCCGCATTGGGAGGGTGATCGTGCGGCTCAACATGAGTATCGGCCAACCTTGGATAGTGAAATGACCGCCATAAGCGTCGGCCAATCTTGGATGTGGGCCGCCTTCATCGGCTTCGTTCTCGCCATGCTGGCGCTGGATCTTTTCGTCTTCGGCGGGCGCAAGGCGCATCGTGTTTCAGTACGCGAAGCGCTGGCCTGGGTCATCGCCTGGACCAGTTTGGCGTTGGTCTTTTCCGTCCTGCTCTGGTGGTATCTGCGCAGCATGTTCGGCGCCGAAGTGGCCCAGCGTACAACGCTCGAATTCCTGACGGGCTACCTGATCGAGCAGTCGCTATCGATCGACAACATGTTCGTTTTCGTGATGATCTTCGGCTATTTCGCCGTGCCGCCAGAGTTGCAGCGCCGCGTCCTGCTCTATGGCGTGCTCGGCGCCATCATCATGCGCGCCGGTATGATTTTCGCCGGTGTCTGGCTGGTGCAGGAGTTTGCCTGGCTGCTCTATGTCTTTGGCGCCTTCCTCCTCATCACCGGCTTCAAGATGCTGATCTTCGCCAACCAGCAGCCAGAGCTCGAAAAGAACCCTTTGCTGCGCTGGCTGCGCAGCCATCTTCGCATCACCGACGGTTTTCACGGCGAGCACTTCTTCGTGCGCCAGAACGGCCTGCGCTGGGCGACGCCGATGTTCCCGGTGCTGGTACTGATCGAGGCCAGCGACCTGGTGTTCGCGGTCGACAGCATCCCGGCTATCTTCGCCGTCACCACCGACCCCTTCATCGTGTTCACCTCCAATATCTTCGCCATCATGGGCATGCGCGCACTGTATTTTCTGCTTGCCGACATGGCCGACCGTTTCCACTTGCTCAAATATGGTCTGGCCATCGTACTGGTGTTCATCGGCGGCAAGATGCTGGTCGCGCCGTGGTGGCACATGCCGATCCAATGGTCGCTGACCACAGTCGGCGGCATCATCTTGATTTCGGTACTGTTGAGCCTGACTTTGACGAAGAGCAAAACACCGGTTACGGGAGAACAATGATGAATTAGAGATGTTGGCGCAAAGCCTTTCAAGCTACCAAACACTCGTATCAGTACTGCCCGTAGAGCCCAGATTGCTTTGGTACACCATTTGCCCTCCGAGAGGCGCAGTACGGTGACGGCGAGATCTTGAGAACAGTTTCGGCACTTGCCCTGCATTAACC
>NZ_JBOIBY010000410.1:0-2583 GCF_050739655.1 Pseudomonas sp.
CGGCTGATGCGTACGGACTCTTCGCCTTCCTTGATCTCGAGCTCGTCGATGCCGGACTCTTCCAGCAATTCGATCAGTTTCTTAACTTTACGGATATCCATGAATCATCAACTCCCAAGGGTCGGTCAGGGGCGTTTAACGCTTGTTGTTCAAGTCGTTGCCTGTGTTTCAAGCTGCTCTAGGGCGGCCTCCAGGGCCAGTCGATAACCGCTGGCGCCAAGGCCGCAGATCACTCCCACCGCTACGTCGGAGAAGTAAGAGTGATGGCGGAAAGGTTCGCGTTTGTGCACGTTAGACAAATGCACTTCGATGAATGGGATGCTCACAGCCAGCAGCGCGTCACGTAATGCGACACTTGTATGCGTAAAAGCTGCTGGATTGATCAAAATAAAGTCCACACCTTCACTGCGAGCGGCGTGGATGCGGTCGATCAATTCGTACTCGGCATTGCTTTGCAGGTGCAGCAGATGGTGGCCGGCTTCGCGGGCCCGGCGTTCCAGATCCTGATTGATCTGCGCCAGTGTCGTGGCGCCATAGGTGCCCGGTTCACGGGTGCCAAGCATGTTCAGGTTGGGGCCGTGCAGTACGAGTAGCGTCGCCATCGGTTGTTCCTGTGTTGTGAGCGGGCAATTGTCAGAACCTGGCGACTATGCCGCAAAGCCTTTGTGACTGTCCAGTTCTCTGCAATAGCCAGCACGATGAGCGATGTTTGCGCAAAGTATGTGACCGCTTGATTAAATCCGGTCATTTGCTTTCGCAACACGTTCGGCGAAGTCCGGGGCGTTGATTTCACCGATCACCCGTACATCGGTACGTTCGGCGCCGTCCTTGCCGAAAAACATCAAGGCCGGGGGGCCGAACAGTTTGTAGCGATCGAGCAAGGTGCGCTGTTCGGCGTTGCTTTCAGTAATGTCGAAACGGATCAGGCGATAGCCCTTGAGGCGTTCAATGACGGTGGTGTCGTTGAGTACTTCGCGTTCGATGACTTTGCAGCTGATGCACCAGTCGGCGTACCAGTCGAGTAGCAGTGGAGTGCCGGACGATCGGGCTTGGGCGAGGGCGCGGTCGAGATCTGCCGGGGTGCTGACGGTTTGCCACGCGCTGACGTCGGACGCGGACGCCTCGACCACGGTTGTCCGTGGCTGGCCGATTGGATTGAACGGGTCGCTCTGGCCGCTGAATCCGCCGTACCAACAGGCCAGGGCGTAAAACAGCAGGAACATGCCGAGTAATTGACCCAGGCGTTTGCGTGGCGGTTTGTAGACGAACTCCAGCGCTCCCAGGAACAAGCCGACGCCCGCGGCCAGCAAGCCTATCAGCAGCAGGGTTATCTGGCCCGGCATTACCCGGCTCAGTAAGCCGATGGCCAGCCCCAGCAGCAGAACGCCAATCGCGTTTTTCACGTAGATCAGCCACGGCCCGCTTTTGGGTAGCCAGGCTGCGCCACCGGTGGCCACCAGCAATAGCGGTGCACCCATGCCCAGGCCGAGCATGAACAGCTTCAGTCCGCCGCCCAAGGCATCGCCGCTGGCGCTGATGTACAGCAATGCACCGGCCAGCGGTGCTGAAACACAGGGTGAAACCAACAGGCTGGAAACCACACCCAATACTGCCGCGCCCCAGAGCGAGCCACCTTCGGTGCGGCCGGCAATACGGTCAAGCCGGCTGCTGATGGCGTGGGGCAGTTTGAGCTCGAACACCCCGAACATCGCCAATGCGAACACTGCAAAAAACATCGCGAAGGGCACCAGCACCCAGGCTGATTGAAGGCGTGCCTGCAGGTTCAACTGTGCGCCGAACATCCCCATCAAGGCGCCAAGCAGGGCGAAGCACGCCGCCATCGGCAAAACATACGCCAATGACAGATTGAAACCGCGCAAGCCGCCGACCTGACCGCGTAATACCACTCCGGAAAGAATCGGTAGCATCGGCAGCACGCAGGGTGTGAAGGTCAGGCCGAGACCTGCGAGGAAGAACAACGCCAGTTCACGCCAGCTCCAGTTGTATGGAGTTGCGGTGCTCTCACTGCCGTTGATCGTCAGGCGCTCGGTTTCCGGTGGGTAGCACAGACCTTTGTCGGCGCAGCCCTGATAGGTGACGGCCAGGGTAAAGGCACGTTGATCGGTGCGCGGCAGTTCTACATCGAGAATGCCGTGGTAGGCCTCTACGTCGCCGAAGTACTCGTCATGCTTTTTCTGTCCGTCGGGCAATTGCGCTGTACCGAGTACGACGTCGGGCGGGTCGGTGCGGAACTGAAAACGGTGTCGGTAAAGGTAATAACCCTCGGTGGCGACGAAGCGCAGTTTGATCGATTGCGGTGTGCTTTCTACCAGACTCAACTGAAAAGCTTCGCGCACCGGCAAGAAGTCGGCGCTGTTGTTGATCGAACCCAGGGTTGAACTGGGTCGACTCTCCAGCAACCCGGTGGCGCAGACCGGCAGGGCGAACACTAATAGCAGCAGGCAGAGCAAACGGCGCATGACGGTCTCGCGTATCGGGGTTGGGGGCATAATAGCTGAGCCCGCGAGACATGGATCTAACTGCCATCGTGTAGGAGCTGCCGAAGGCTGCGATCTTTTGATC
>NZ_JBOIBY010000411.1:0-1847 GCF_050739655.1 Pseudomonas sp.
CTACCTGCGCATCCTCAAGTGCGGTTTCCGCGCTGGCGACAACGCGCCTATGGCGTACGTCGAGTTGGTTGATCGTGCTACTGCTGGCGAAGCTGTATCCGCCGAGTAAGACGTCAGTCTGAAACAAGGAACCGGGCCTAGTGCCCGGTTTTTTGTGCCCGTAAGAAAAGCGCCGTTTGTACAAGCGTTTCCTTCGTCCGTGTCGTCATGATGTGGCGGGGATGGTCATTAGTATTTCTCTATCGATGTCTGCAAGTTAATGAATTTGTAGCTGTCATATTGATGATCAATACTCCTTCTCAGCCGATTAGCCGGCAGTTCAAGACCGACAGAGGAAGGAAGATCGCATGAGCCAGAACACCACGCTTACCACCGCCAGTGGCGCTCCTGTTGCCGATAACCAGAATTCCCGTTCCGCCGGCCCTCGTGGCCCGCTGCTGCTCGACGACTTTCACCTGATCGAGAAGCTTGCCCACTTCAACCGTGAAAACATCCCTGAGCGCCGTGTGCACGCCAAAGGCTCGGGTGCTTACGGTACGTTCACCGTAACGCGCGATATCACTCAATACACCAGTGCCAGGCTGTTTGATGCAGTCGGCAAGCAAACCCCCACGTTCCTGCGGTTTTCCACCGTGGGTGGTGAGCGTGGTTCGGCCGATACCGAGCGTGATCCGCGCGGGTTTGCCTTGAAGTTTTACACCGAGGAAGGCAACTGGGACATCGTCGGCAACAACACACCAGTGTTCTTCATTCGCGATCCACTTAAATTTCCAGACTTTATCCACACCCAGAAGCGCTTACCGCAAAGCAACCTGAAGAGTGCCCAGATGATGTGGGACTTCTGGTCGCATTCGCCCGAGGCGCTGCACCAGGTCACCATCCTGTTCTCCGACCGGGGTATTCCTGACGGGTACCGCCACATGCACGGCTTTGGCAGCCACACTTACAGCCTTATCAACGCTCAAGGTGAGCGTCACTGGGTGAAGTGGCACTACAAGACCAAACAGGGGATCAAGAACCTGGCTCCGGCCGAGGCTGCGCGCCTGGCGGGTACTGATCCGGATTACGCCCAGCGCGACTTGTTCAATGCCATCGAACACGGTGACTTTCCAAAATGGCGCGTGTGCATTCAGATCATGAGTGAGGCTCAGGCGGCGGCGCACTACGAGAATCCGTTTGATGTAACCAAGACCTGGTCGCAGAAAGAGTTTCCACTGATTGAAGTCGGAGAGCTGGAGCTCAATCGCAATCCGCAGAATTACTTCGCGGAAGTCGAGCAAGCGGCGTTCGGCCCTAGCAATATGGTTCCAGGGGTTGGTCTCTCGCCGGATCGCATGCTGCAAGGTCGGGTGTTCGCCTACGCGGATGCTCACCGCTACCGCGTTGGCACCAACCATCAGCAACTGCCAGTGAACGCGCCTCGCAGTCCGGTCAATACATACCAGCGCGACGGTTCGATGGCTTTTGGAAGCAACGGTGGCGCAGCGCCCAACTACGAGCCAAACAGCTACGTCGAGTCGCCGAAGCAAGCGCCTCGTTATGCAGAGCCCGCGTTGGCCCTCAGTGGTGCCGCCGATCGTTACGACCACCGTGAAGATACTGATTACTACAGTCACGCCGGCGCGTTGTTCCGCTTGATGTCTGAAGAGCAGAAATCACTGCTGGTCAATAACATCGCCGGTGCGATGGCGGGTGTTTCGAGCGATGTGGTTGACCGCCAGTTGCAGCACTTCTACAAGGCCGACCCGGCGTATGGAGAAGCAATCGCAAAGCTGCTCAACGTACAGCTTAACGAAGTCTAAATGAGAAGCAGAACCGCCCTTGTTTGGGCGGTTTTTGCGTTATTT
>NZ_JBOIBY010000412.1:0-5551 GCF_050739655.1 Pseudomonas sp.
GAGCCGAGCATGATCGAACGGTGGGAAATCGATTTGTCACCTGGTACGCGAATCCGACCGGACAGGCGGCCACCAGGTTGAGCCAGGAAAATCAGATCGTTGGAATTCATAGCGTCCACATAGGCCCGACGGGCCAGGATTTTACTGAAATGCTCGCGAGCAACCCGGGCGCGAGTGAAAACGCCCAATAATTGGTGCCCATCCCCTGCATCGACCGCGTCGCGCAAGGCGTCGAGGTCGCTGCGAAATGTATCGAGAGTGCGCAGGACAGCTTCGCGGTTGGCGAGGAAGATGTCGTGCCACATCACCGGGTCGCTTCCGGCGATTCTTGTGAAATCGCGGAAACCGCCCGCAGCGTAACGGAAGATCTCAAGATTTTCATTGCGCTTGGCCAACGAGTCGACCAAACCGAACGCCAGCAAGTGCGGAAGGTGGCTGGTTGCCGCCAACACTTCATCATGACGCTCGACTTGCATGTGCTCGACATCGGCACCCAATTCGCGCCAAAGCCGGTCGACGACTGCCAGGGCTGCCGGATCGGTCTGATCCAGCGGGGTCAAGATCACTTTATGGCGACGGAACAGCTCGGCATTGGAGGCTTCCACCCCGCTCTGCTCGGAACCGGCAATCGGATGACCCGGCACAAAGCGCGCCGGCATACCGCCAAACGCTTGAGTGGCGGCACGCACGACGTTGCCCTTGGCGCTGCCGACGTCAGTCAGCACGGCCTGCCCCAGGTCCATGCCAGCCAGACGGCCGAGCATTTTTTCCATGGCGAGAATCGGCACAGCCAGCTGGATCACGTCGGCGCCCTGGCAAGCAACAGCCAGGTCTTCTTCGCAGCGATCCACCACACCCAATTCAACCGCCAGCTTGCGCGACTGCGGATCGAGATCGACCCCAACCACTTCGCGGCACAGGCCACTTTCGCGCAAGCCCTTGGCAAACGAACCGCCGATCAAACCCAGACCGACCACCACCAGGCGTCCGATCACAGGTTCAGCAGATTGCAGTGCAGTGACATCAACCACGAGCCAGAACCTTGGTCAGCGCGTCAAGGAAGCGGCTGTTTTCAGCGGGCAGGCCAATGGTGATACGCAAGTGGTTCGGCATGCCGTAGTTGGCGACCGGACGCACGATCACACCCTCACGCAGCAAGCCCTGGAAGACAGGTGCCGCTTCGCGCCCCAGATCTACACAGATGAAATTGCCCTTGGAAGGAATCCAGCTCAAACCCAACTCGCGGAAACCATTTTCCAGTTGCTGCATGCCGGATTCGTTCAGGCGACGGCTTTCTGCCAGGTACTCGTCGTCTTGCAGCGAAGCGCAAGCGGCGGCCAGGGCCAGACTGTTGACGTTGAACGGCTGGCGAACACGGTTCAGCACGTCAGCCACCACAGGCGTGGACAAGGCATAACCAACACGCAGCGCCGCCAGGCCGTAAGCCTTGGAGAACGTGCGTGAAACCAGCAGGTTCGGATAAGCCGCGAGGAAATCCAGGCCGTCCGGCAGGTCGCTGCCTTCGGCGTACTCGATGTAAGCCTCATCCAGCACTACCAGTACGTGCTCCGGCACATCCTGCAGGAATTCGTCCAGTGCCTCGGCATCGAACCAGGTACCGGTCGGGTTGTTCGGGTTGGCGATGAACACTACACGGGTGCTAGCGTCGATGGCTGCTAGCATGGCTGGAAGGTCATGCCCCCAATCCTTGGCCGGAACGACCTTGGCCTGAGCGCCGACGGCCTGAGTCGCGATTGGGTAAACCGCGAAGGCGTGCTCGCTGAACACCGCGTTGAGGCCCGGCGCCAGATAGGCGCGCGCTACCAGCTCAAGGATGTCGTTGGACCCATTGCCCAACGTCACCTGATTGAGCTCGACACGGCATTGCTCAGCCAACAGGGTCTTGAGCGCGAAGCCGTTGCCGTCCGGATAACGGGTCAGCTCGGCCAGCGCGTCACGGATGGCCGCCAGTGCTTTGGGGCTGGCACCCAGCGGGTTTTCGTTGCTCGCCAGTTTGACGATGCTGGCTGGATCCAGATCCAGCTCGCGAGCCAGTTCGTCCACGGGCTTGCCCGGAACGTATGGCGAAAGTTGTTGCACGCCCGGCTGTGCCAGAGCGAGGAAATTGCCACTCATTGCTACCGCCCCTTAGAGAACTGCTTTCGGGTAGGAACCCAGCACTTTGAGTGCTACTGCTTCCTGACTGATCTTTTCCAGCACACCTTTGACCAACGGGTCGCGATGGTGGCCGACGAAGTCGATGAAGAACACGTAGGTCCATTTACCGCTGCGCGACGGACGAGTCTCGATCCGCGTCAGGTCGATGCCGTTGTCATGGAACGGCACCAGCAACTCATGCAGAGCGCCCGGCTTGTTGCTCATGGAAACGATGATCGATGTCTTGTCGTCGCCAGTCGGCGGCACTTCCTGGTTACCGATCATGAGGAAGCGCGTGGAGTTGTCCGGACGGTCTTCGATTTTCTCGGCCAGACGGGTCAACCCGTACAGACCGGCCGCCATGTCGCCGGCAATGGCCGCCGAGTTCCACTCACCCTTGACCCGCTTGGCTGCTTCGGCGTTGCTGGACACCGCCACGCGCTCGACATTCGGGTAGTGGGCGTCCAGCCACTTGCGGCACTGGGCCAGGGACTGGGCGTGGGAATAGATGCGGCTGATGCTATCGGTCTTGGTGTTTTCACCAACCAACAGGTGATGGTGAATCCGCAGCTCGACTTCGCCGCAGATCACCATGTCGTGTTCGAGGAAGCTGTCGAGGGTGTGGTTGACCGCGCCTTCGGTGGAGTTTTCCACCGGCACCACGCCAAAGTTCACTGCACCGGCTGCCACTTCACGGAACACTTCGTCGATTGCCGCCATCGGCTTGCTGATCACGGCGTGGCCGAAGTGCTTCATGGCTGCAGCTTGGGTGAAGGTGCCTTCAGGGCCGAGGTAAGCCACTTTCAGCGGCTGCTCCAGCGCCAGGCACGAAGACATGATTTCGCGGAACAGACGCGCCATCTCCTCGTTGCCCAACGGCCCCTGATTGCGCTCCATGACACGCTTGAGCACCTGAGCTTCACGCTCAGGACGATAGAACACCGGCACTTCGCCTTCGGCCAGCGAGGCCATCTTTACTCGCGCGACTTCCTGGGCGCAGCGCGCACGCTCACTGATCAATTCCAGAACTTTAGTGTCCAGAGCATCAATGCGAACGCGCAGTGCCTTGAGTTCTTGCTCAGACATTAGCCGTGTTCCTTCTCGAACTCTGCCATGTACGAAATCAGCGCGTTGACCGCGTTGATGTCGACGGCGTTATAGATGGAGGCGCGCATGCCGCCCACGGAACGGTGCCCCTTGAGGTTCAGCAGGCCACGTTCGTCGGCGCCGGCCAGGAACGGCTTGTCCAGGCGGTCGTCGGCCAGGCGGAATGGCACGTTCATCCACGAGCGATCCGACTTGTTGATCGGGTTGCTGTAGAGGCCGCTGGCGTCGATGAACTCATACAGCGTGCGCTGCTTCACGTCGTTCAACTTGGCAATGGCTTCGACACCGCCCTGCTCTTTCAGCCACTCGAACACCAGGCCGGACAGGTACCAGGCCAGGGTTGGCGGAGTGTTGTACATCGAGCCGTTATCGGCCGCGACCTTGTAGTCGAGCATGGTCGGGCACAGGGAGCGCGCCTTGCCCAGCAGGTCTTCGCGAACGATGTTCACGACGATGCCGCTCGGGCCGATGTTTTTCTGGGCGCCGGCGTAGATCATGCCGAAACGCGAAACGTCCACCGGACGCGACAGGATGTCCGAAGACATGTCGGCCACCAGCGGAACATCACCGGTTTCCGGAATCCACTGGAATTCCAGACCACCAATGGTCTCGTTCGGCGCGTAGTGAACGTAGGCCGCGTCCTTGGACAGCTTCCATTCGTTCTGGCCAGGGATGGCGAAATAGTCGTAAGGCTTGGCGGTCGCGGCAACATTGACGTGGCCGTAGCGCGAAGCTTCTTCGATGGCTTTCTGCGACCAGATACCGGTGTCGATATAGTCGGCGGTGCCGTTTTCCGGCAACAGGTTCAGCGGAATCTGCGCGAACTGCTGGCTGGCGCCACCCTGCAGGAACAGCACTTTGTAGTTCGAAGGGATATTCAGCAGATCACGCAGATCCTGCTCGGCCTTGGTGGCGATGGACACGAACTCATCGCTGCGATGGCTCATTTCCATGACCGACAGGCCCTTGCCGTGCCAATCGAGGAGTTCACCCTGGGCGCGCTGCAGGACAGCTTCGGGAAGCGCCGCAGGACCGGCACAGAAGTTATAGGCTCTCTTGCTCACATCCAATCTCGCTCTGATTTGGTGGTATCACGCAATTAATCGCATTATCAGCCGACACCGGCCCCCTACTGAAACAGGGATTTGTGGGAGCGAGCCTGCTCGCGATTGCATCACTGCGGCACATCAGACGTACCGCAGCGCCTGCATCGCTAGCAGGCTAGCTCCCACAAGGGATCTCCAGTGGTGTCGATATTTCTTTACGGACAAACAACAAGGGGGCGAATTTTCATCCGCCCCCTGCTTGCCTGCTTATTCCTGTGGTTCTTCGTCAGCGGCGGCGTCGAGTTGCTGGTCTTCGGCAACATCGTCGATCACGACATCACCCTCGAACACTGCACGCTCTTTACCTTCGAGCTCTTCACCTTCCAGCTCTTCACCCTCGACTTCCGACGGCTCCTGAACCCGCTCCAGACCGACCAGTGTTTCATCGTTGGCCAGCTTGATCAGCGTGACGCCCTGAGTGTTACGACCCAGGCTGGACACTTCGTCGACACGGGTACGCACCAGGGTGCCCTGGTCGGAAATCAGCATGATTTCCTCGCCATCGAGCACCTGAACCGCGCCGACCAGACGGCCGTTACGATCGTTGCTGACCATGGCGATAACGCCCTGACCGCCACGCTTGTACTCAGGGAACTCGGTGATCGCCGTACGCTTGCCATAACCACGCGCCGAAGCGGTGAGGATCTGGCTGCCTTCTTCAGGGATCAGCATGGAAATAAGCTTCTGACCTTCCGGCAGACGCATGCCGCGCACACCGCGGGCGGTTCGGCCCATGGCGCGAACGTCGGATTCCTTGAAGCGCGTCACCTTGCCGCCGTCGGAGAACAGCATGACCTCACGCTCGCCATCGGTGATGGCTGCGGAAATCAGCACGTCGCCTTCGTCCAGCTCCAGCGCGATCAGGCCGACGCTGCGTTGACGGCTGAACGATTCCAGCGGGGTCTTCTTCACGGTGCCGTTGGCGGTGGCCATGAAGATGTAATGACCTTCGGTGTACTCCTCGACCGGCAGCATGGTGGTGATGTATTCACCGTCATCCAGCGGCAGCAGGTTGACCAGCGGACGACCGCGGGCAGCACGGGACGCCTCAGGGATTTCGTAGGTTTTCAGCCAGTACACCTTGCCCTTGCTGGAGAACAGCAGCAGCGTGGTGTGGCTGTTGGCAACCAGCAGGTGAGCGATGTAGTCCTCATCCTTGACGCCGGTCGCCGACTTGCCTT
>NZ_JBOIBY010000413.1:0-8845 GCF_050739655.1 Pseudomonas sp.
ATCGGGCATTTTTGTGAGTGTTCACTCGGGGCCTCCCGGAGCTTGGTTTGGTTCGCACCTCCAATTTCCCGGAAAAGCCCCGAGTGAACAACCTACAGAGAGATCACAGCTAGCCTGCTAGCGATAGCGATTTCAAAATTCAGTCCCTGGAAGCAAGCTGCCGCGATCTGGCGCTCTCAACCTTGAAAAAACGCAAAAGCCTGAGACTACGGCCAACAATCAAACCATTGATGAGACCAGCCCCCAGCGCCGACCATGCCGTCATCGGCCATTCGTCAGCCGCTTGCGGATAAATGGCTGCCTGATAACCAAGGTAGTAACGCCATGCGAAGAAGCCCCAATACACCATCAGTACCTTGACCGTGCCACCCAACACCAGATTTCCGCCCACGAGTTTCACATTCGTGTACGAGTAAAAGCGCAGTGCAAAGAACCATCCTGCCAATACGCCTGGCACATAGACCAAAAGTGGAATGACTGGCCCCTGGGAAAGATTCAGCGAGGCCAATGATAGGGTCACGAATATCGCCGGAGTGATCTGCAGCGACCTTTTCGACTCATGACTTTCGAAACAGGCACGTACCCCGTAATAGGTCAGGATCAGAAAAACTGCGTAAACCCACAATGGCGTACTACGTAGAATTTCGAGCATATGCCTCCTTGGCACAGCACATGTTTGAACAAGCTGATCAAACTACTGGTGGCGGATTGCGGTAACAAGGCAGCCGTATCCGAAAAAGCTATAGGCAGGAGACTACGACGGCGTAGTACGCGTCTGAGGATTTGAGAGGAAAGAGAGGGATGTGGCGGATCGCGGGGAAAAGTATTGAGTTTTCAAGGACGCCATCGCGGGCAAGCCCGCTCCCACAGGGTTGGGAGTGTCCACAAATCTTGTGAGCACTATCAAGAATTGTGGGAGCGGCGGTGCGACGATTCGACTTGCCCGCGATGGCGATCTCGGATCAATCGCAAAAATCAGTTCTTGTGAAGCTTGCTCATCAACTCTGCCTCAGCCTGGGTCAAGCCGCAGGACTGGGTCAGTTCGTCGACGCTGGCGCCCATTCCCACCAGTCGCGCCGCCTGGGCGAACGACAGGCTGGTGGGGTCGCGTTGTTCCAGCTGGACCAGTTTGTCCGGCAACGGCGCAACGATCGAGCGCAGTTCGTGCAGGTCCTGGCCCATGCGCACGTTGCCGTTCTGGTAGTCGTCGACGCGCTTGGCCAGGTCCTTGATGCGCTGATCGCGCAGCGCATCACCCTGGGCCTGTTGAGCGGCGATCAGTTTCTGGCCGCGAATGTAAGCCAGGAACATCGCCAGCGTGCCTGCCCAAAACAGGAACAGGACAATGACCGCAACCTCGAGAATCAATCAGATACTCTCCAGTTCCGACCATTCTTCTTCGCTCATCATCTTGTCCAGTTCGACCAGGATCAGCAGTTCGTTGTTCTTGTTGCATACGCCTTGGATGAACTTGGCGGATTCTTCGTTACCGACGTTCGGCGCGGTTTCGATTTCCGACTGACGCAGGTAAACCACTTCGGCGACGCTGTCGACCATGATCCCGACCACCTGCTTGTCGGCTTCAATGATGACGATACGGGTGTTGTCGCTGATCTCGCCGGGCATCAGGCCGAAGCGCTGACGGGTGTCGATCACGGTGACCACGTTACCGCGCAGGTTGATGATGCCCAGCACGTAGCTCGGAGCACCCGGTACCGGGGCGATTTCGGTGTAGCGCAGGACTTCCTGAACGCGCATCACGTTGATGCCGTAGGTTTCGTTGTCCAACTTGAAGGTTACCCATTGCAGGATCGGATCTTCGGAACCCTTTGCCGCCATCGCCTTATCATTCATACCCTGACCCCTCAAGTAACCGCTCTGGCGGTTTGTTCTGTTATGTAGGTTTGTGGGTCGGCTTTTGGCCGCCCATGTGCTTTGCTCCGCCGCTGGCGATCAACTCGGCCAGCGCAGAAACGTCGAGCAACGCACACATGTGTTCAATCACCGTGCCCGCCAGCCATGGCCGTTGACCACGGTGACTTCGCCACTTGATTTCGTTCGGGTCCAGGCGCAATGAGCGACTGACCTGATGTACCGCCAGCCCCCACTCATAGCCCTGAACCGAAATGACGTATTGCAGGCCCTGCTTGAAATCGTCGCGATAGCGGTCGGGCATGACCCAACGTGCGGTATCCAACACTTTCAGATTGCCCGCCTGACTCGGCAGGATGCCGAGGAACCACTCCGGCTGACCGAACAACGGTGTCAACTCGTGACCGGCCAGGGGGTAGATCGACCCCAGGCACACCAACGGCACCGCAAGCGTCAACCCGGCAACATCGAACAACAGGCATTCGAACGGTTCGGCGGCCCAGCTCGGACGACCATCGGTTTCCAGCGGCGGAGGCGTGTTGCTCGGTGGCAGATGGACTTCAACCACCGGCGACACCAGGATTTGCTCAACCTCGATGATCGCGGGTTCCAGCGCCGGGGATGCCTCGAAGTCGGCAGGCTCCTGAGTGGGCTGAACGTCGACAGGTGGCGGCACCAACGCACGCAGCAGTGGTGCGATCGTGGAAACCGGGGCCATGAACGGTGGCGCCGCTTCAACCACAGCAACGGGAGCTTTCAACACTGGAGCTTTCGGTGCCGGTACAGCCGTAACTTCCGCTGCGCGGGCATCGCGAACCTGCTCTTCAAGCACCGCTGCCTGGAACTCGTCCAGCACGGCTTCAGCCGGGAGTTTTTCGGGCGCTGACTCGATGGGCGCCAGCAGTTCCTCGGGCAATTCCTGCAGCAAACTGTCCAGATACGACTGCAACGCCAGTTGCGGCCGGGAGGTGGTCTTCAGCGGCCGGTTCATTGGCATGTCCCTTCTGTAGGAGCTGCCGAAGGCTGCGATCTTTTGATCTTCTGGGAGAAGCTACGAAGCAAGGTCAAAAGATCGCAGCCTGCGGCAGCTCCTACACGGATAGTGTTCATCTCACGCCACCTGCGGAACAAGTTGTGCCGCCAACAACTGCTTGAGCAGCGCGCGATAAGCGAGGACGCCACGGCTCTTGCCGTCGAATTGCGAAGGCGTCAGGCCGGCGCGGCTGGCGTCGCGCAAGCGCGTATCCACCGGGATATAGCCTTGCCAGATTTCTTCCGGATACATGTCACGCAGCACGCGCAGCGTCCCA
Organism: Pseudomonas sp.; assembly: GCF_050739655.1. Taxonomy (GTDB): domain Bacteria; phylum Pseudomonadota; class Gammaproteobacteria; order Pseudomonadales; family Pseudomonadaceae; genus Aquipseudomonas. The sequence goes on from NZ_JBOIBY010000413.1 coordinate 3,183, forward strand.
AGGGAGGCTTGTGTACGTCGGTCGAACAAGGTCGGAACGATGGTGAACGGCAACGATTGCTTACGTGAGCGGTTGATCATCGCCAACGTATTGACCATGCGCTCCAGGCCTTTGACTGCCAGGTGCTCGGTCTGCACCGGGATCACCAGTTGCTGGCTCGCCGCCAGGGCATTGACCATCAGCACGCCGAGCAACGGCGGGCTGTCGATGATGGCGTAATCGAAGTCCTGCCAAAGTTGCGCCAGGCTCTTGGCGATCACCAGCCCGAGGCCGCTCTGACCCGGCGACTGGCGCTCGAGGGTTGCCAGGGCAGTACTGGAGGGCAGAAGGGAGATACGTTCATCACTGGTCGACAGCAGCAACTGGCCCGGAAGGCCTTGCGGGACGCTGCCCTTGTGCAGGAACAGGTCGTAGTTGCTGTGTTCAAGGCTATCGGGGTCGTAACCAAAGTAGCTGGTCATCGAGCCGTGGGGGTCCAGATCGACCACGACCACGCGCTTGCCCGCCTCGGCCAGTAAACCGGCTAAAGCGATGGAGGAAGTGGTTTTACCGACACCACCCTTTTGATTGGCGACTGCCCAGACTCTCATTCGGATTGTTCCTCCCGGCCAACCATAAGGAATCGGCCGAGAAATAGCTCAACGTGTTAATGCCGGTGACGGAGAATTGACGGCGCTCTCTCGTACCGGCGACTTGACCGCGGTCGGTGCAGTTTGTGTGCCAGCACGCTTCAATGCGGCATCCGGTTGCGCATGGGCGGTTCCGGTGCCGGTCAGGCTGCGGCGAACATCCAGGTTGCGCGATACCACCAGCACGACTCGACGGTTGCGCGCCCGGCCCTCGGCGGTGGCGTTATTGGCCACGGGCTGGAATTCACCGTAACCCACCGACGCCAGGCGACCGGGATTCACCCCTTGCATTGCCAGCATGCGCACGATGCTCGCCGAACGGGCCGACGACAGCTCCCAGTTGGTCGGGTACTGCGCTGTGCGGATCGGTTGATCGTCAGTAAAGCCTTCGACGTGAATCGGGTTGTCGAACGGTTTCAGAATCGCCGCAACCTTGTCGATGATGTTGAACGCGATGTCACTGGGCATGGCATCGCCGCTGCCGAACAACAGGCTGGAGTTGAGTTCGATCTCGACCCACAGCTCGTTGCCCCGCACGGTCATCTGGTTGGAGCTGATCAGATCGCCAAACGCAGCACTGATGTCGTCTGCGATGCTCTTGAGCGGGTCGCTCGCGCCTGCGACACCGGCATCGACCTGGTCGCTGTCCTTGACCAATGGCTTGGCCGGGGTCACGGTTTTCGGTCGCTCGTCGCCGATCGGAATTGGCTTGAGCGCGCGATCGGTATCGGTGAATACGCCAATCAGCGCTTCGGAAATGATCTTGTACTTGCCTTCGTTGATCGAAGAAATCGAGTACATCACAACGAAAAACGCGAATAGCAAGGTGATGAAGTCAGCGTAGGACACCAGCCAGCGCTCGTGATTAACGTGTTCATCATGCTGGCGACGACGGGCCATGAGGTTATTCCCTTAATCCATGAAGCCCTGAAGCTTCAACTCAATGGAGCGAGGGTTTTCACCTTCGGCGATCGACAGGATGCCTTCCAGCAACATTTCGCGATAACGCGACTGGCGCAAAGCGATGGATTTGAGTTTGGCGGCAATCGGCAGCAACACCAGGTTGGCACTGGCCACGCCGTAGATGGTGGCGACGAAGGCTACGGCGATGCCGCTACCCAGTTGCGACGGATCGCCCAGATTACCCATGACGTGAATCAGGCCCATGACGGCACCGATGATGCCGATGGTTGGCGCATACCCACCCATGCTTTCGAAGACTTTGGCGGCTTCGATGTCGCGGCTTTCCTGGGTGTAGAAATCCACTTCCAGGATGCTGCGGATGGCTTCCGGTTCGGCGCCATCCACCAGCAATTGCAAGCCCTTGCGCGAATAACTGTCAGGCTCGGTGTCGGCCACGCTTTCCAGCCCAAGCAAGCCTTCCTTGCGCGCCGTCAGGCTCCAGTTGACGACACGGTCGATGCCACCGGCCAGATCGACCCGTGGCGGAAACAAAATCCACGCCAGAATCTGCATGGCGCGCTTGAAGGCGCTCATCGGCGATTGCAGCAGCGCCGCGCCAACGGTGCCGCCGAGTACGATCAATGCAGCCGGACCGTTGGCCAGTGCACCGAGGTGACCGCCTTCAAGGTAGTTGCCGCCGATGATGGCGACAAACGCCATGATGATGCCGATAAGGCTCAGAACATCCATCAGATACACGCCTCGACGATGTGCCGGCCGATATCGTCCAGGCTGTAGACCGCGTCCGCGAGTTCTGCTTTGACGATGGCCATCGGCATGCCGTAGATCACGCAGCTGGCTTCATCCTGAGCCCAGATCGAACTGCCGCCCTGCTTGAGCAGGCGCGCGCCTTCACGACCGTCTGCCCCCATGCCGGTCAACACGACCGCCAGAACTTTGTCACCGTAGGACTTGGCCGCCGAACCGAAAGTGATGTCCACGCAGGGTTTGTAATTCAGGCGCTCGTCACCCGGCAGGATTTTCACCGCGCCACGGCCGTCGATCATCATTTGCTTGCCACCCGGCGCCAACAGCGCCAGGCCCGGACGCAGGATGTCGCCATCCTCGGCTTCCTTGACCGTGATGCGACAAAGCTTATCCAGGCGCTCGGCGAAGGCCTTGGTGAACGCTGCCGGCATGTGCTGGATCAGCACGATCGGCGCCGGGAAATTCCCGGGCAATTGGGTAAGCACCCGCTGCAGGGCAACCGGACCGCCCGTTGAGGTGCCGATGGCCACCAGCTTGTAGGCTTTGCGTTTCGGCGCGGGCGACGACGGGGCAGCGGCGTGTGCACGCGCGGGAATCGCTGTCGGTACCGGTGCCGGACGAACGGGCGCGCTGCTGCCGAAACTACTGACGCTCGAAGGCGCCGGCGTAGGCGTAGCGGCGACCACAGGCGCCGGAGCGCTGTAGGCACTGACACGACGATTACTGCGCGAGATGCTCAGAATCTTCTCGCACAGCAGTTGCTTGACCTTCTCGGGATTGCGCGAGATGTCTTCGAAATTCTTCGGCAGGAAGTCCACCGCACCGGCGTCCAGCGCGTCGAGGGTCACTCGGGCGCCTTCGTGGGTCAGCGAGGAAAACATCAAGACCGGCGTCGGGCAGCGTTGCATGATGTGCCGCACCGCCGTGATGCCGTCCATCATTGGCATCTCGTAGTCCATGGTGATCACGTCCGGCTTGAGGGCCAGTGCCTGATCAATCGCCTCTTTGCCGTTGGTCGCGGTACCGACGACCTGGATATTCGAATCCGCTGAAAGAATTTCCGAGACGCGGCGGCGGAAAAACCCCGAATCATCCACCACCAGGACTTTGACTGCCATAAACACTCCGTTAGATGCAGCGGGGCCACAGGCGCCCCGCTCCACCAGAATCAAATACGCCGTGCGGCGTAACGCTTGAGCATGCTCGGTACATCGAGAATCAGCGCGATGCGACCGTCACCGGTGATGGTGGCGCCCGACATGCCCGGGGTTCCCTGGAGCATTTTGCCCAATGGCTTGATGACCACTTCTTCCTGGCCCACCAGCTGATCGACGACGAAGCCGATCCGCTGGGTGCCCACCGAAAGGATCACCACATGGCCTTCACGCTGCTCTTCGTGAGCGGCGGAGCTGACCAGCCAGCGCTTGAGGTAGAACAACGGCAGTGCCTTGTCCCGCACGATCACCACTTCCTGGCCATCCACCACGTTGGTGGTCGACAGGTCGAGGTGGAATATTTCGTTGACGTTCACCAGCGGGAACGCGAAGGCCTGGTTGCCGAGCATGACCATCAGCGTCGGCATGATCGCCAGGGTCAACGGCACCTTGATGACGATCTTCGATCCCTGGCCCTTGGCCGAGAAAATGTTGATCGAGCCGTTGAGCTGGGAAATCTTGGTTTTCACCACGTCCATGCCCACGCCACGACCCGACACGTCGGAGATCTCGGTCTTGGTCGAGAAGCCCGGGGCGAAGATCAGGTTGTAGCACTCGGTGTCGCTCAAACGGTCAGCGGCATCCTTGTCCATCACACCGCGTTTTACCGCGATGGAACGCAGGACATTCGGGTCCATGCCTTTGCCGTCATCGGAGATCGACAGCAGGATGTGATCGCCTTCCTGTTCCGCAGCCAGGATCACCTTGCCGCCACGGGCCTTGCCCGACGCTTCGCGTTCTTCCGGCGACTCGATACCGTGGTCGACCGCGTTGCGCACCAAGTGCACCAGCGGGTCGGCCAGCGCTTCGACCAGGTTCTTGTCGAGGTCGGTGTCTTCGCCGACCAACTCAAGGTTGATCTCTTTCTTGAGCTGGCGAGCCAAGTCGCGAACCAGTCGCGGGAAGCGCCCGAAGACTTTCTTGATCGGTTGCATCCGGGTCTTCATGACCGCGGTCTGCAGGTCGGCGGTGACCACGTCGAGGTTCGACACGGCCTTGGACATGGCTTCGTCGCCGCTGTTGAGGCCCAGACGGACCAGGCGGTTACGCACCAGTACCAACTCGCCGACCATGTTCATGATTTCGTCCAGACGCGCGGTGTCGACCCGCACGGTGGTCTCGGCTTCGCTGGCCGGTTTTTCCGCAGGTGGCGCGGCCGGGGCGCGAGCCGGAGCCGGTGCTGCCGCTGCTGCCGGAGCAGGTGCTTCGGCTTTCGGCTCGGGTGCCTTGGCCACCGGTTTCGGTGCCGCAGCCTTGGCAGCAGGTGCCGCGACCGAGGCGCTCGATTCGCTGACCACTTTCGCCGTGCCCACTTCAGTGAACTTGCCCTTGCCGTGCAATTCGTCGAGCAGCGATTCGAATTCGTGATCGGTGATCAGATCGCTTCCAGCCGCCGCAGCGCTTGGCTTGGTAGCAGCTGGCACCGACGCGATGGCCGATTCCAGGGCCTCGACGGCAAAGTTGCCCTTGCCGTGCAACTGGTCCAGCAGGGCTTCGAATTCGTCGTCGGTAATGTCGGAGCTGTCACCTTCGGCTTTAGGAGCCTGCGGTGCGACGGGAGCAGCAGGTACCACCGCATCGACAGCGAACTGACCTTTACCGTGCAATTGATCGAGCAACGACTCGAACTCGGCGTCGGTGATTTCGTCGCTCGCAGCTTCACCGCTGGCGGGAGCCGGAGCAGCCGCTGGCGCCTCGGCCTGCGCCTTGACGGCGTTCAGCGAGTCCAACAGTTGTTCGAATTCATTGTCGGTGATGTCACCTGATTCACTTTCAGCGGCTGGTTCTTCAACCACTTCGGCGACAGGTGCAGGTGCAACCTCGTCAGCCGTTTGCGGCTCGGCCAGACGGGCCAGAGCAGCGAGCAATTCAGGCGTGGCAGCCGTGATCGGGCTGCGATCACGGACTTCGCTGAACATACTGTTCACCGCGTCCAGTGCTTCGAGAACCACATCCATCAGTTCCGAGTCAACGCGACGCTCGCCCTTGCGCAGGATGTCGAACACGTTCTCGGCGATGTGACAGCACTCCACCAGCTCGTTGAGCTGGAGGAAGCCGGCGCCCCCTTTTACAGTGTGAAAACCGCGAAAAATTGCATTGAGCAAGTCCGCATCATCCGGACGGCTTTCCAGCTCGACCAGTTGCTCGG
>NZ_JBOIBY010000414.1:0-1506 GCF_050739655.1 Pseudomonas sp.
CGAAGAAATGACGCAGTTTCTTGCGGCTGTCGCTGCGGCCGAAACCGTCGGTGCCCAGGACTTTGAATTCCTTGGACGGTACCCACTGACGGATCTGCTCGGCGAACAGTTTCATGTAGTCGGTAGAGGCGATGACCGGACCTTTACGGCCGTTCAGGCACTCTTCCACATAGCTCAGCTTAGGCTTCTGGCCTGGGTGCAGACGGTTGGTGCGCTCGACGGCCAGGCCATCGCGACGCAGTTCGTTGAAGCTGGTAACGCTCCATACGTCAGCGCCAACGTTGAACTGCTCGCGCAGGATCTTCGCCGCTTCACGGACTTCACGCAGGATGGTGCCGGAGCCCATCAGCTGAACGTGGTGCGCCGCTTCGCGAGTGTCTTCTTCAAGCAGGTACATGCCCTTCTTGATGCCTTCCTCGGCACCGGCCGGCATGGCTGGTTGCTGGTAGGACTCGTTCATCACGGTGATGTAGTAGAAGACGTCCTGTTGCTCTTCGGTCATCTTCTTCATGCCGTCCTGAATGATCACCGCCAGCTCGTAGCCGTAGGTTGGATCGTAGGTGCGGCAGTTCGGGATGGTCGCGGCCAGCAGGTGGCTGTGACCGTCTTCGTGTTGCAGGCCTTCACCGTTCAGGGTGGTACGGCCGGCGGTGCCGCCGATCAGGAAGCCACGGGTGCGGCTGTCGCCAGCGGCCCAGGCCAGGTCGCCGATACGCTGGAAGCCGAACATCGAGTAGAAGATGTAGAACGGCAGCATCGGCTGGTTGTGGCTGGAGTACGAAGTACCGGCAGCGATGAAGGAGCTCATGGCGCCCGCTTCGTTGATGCCTTCTTCGAGGATCTGGCCTTTCTGGTCTTCCTTGTAGAACATCACCTGGTCTTTATCGACTGGCTCGTAGAGCTGGCCGACGGACGAGTAGATGCCCAATTGACGGAACATGCCTTCCATACCGAAGGTACGGGCTTCGTCCGGGATGATCGGAACGATGCGTGGGCCGATTTCCTTGTCCTTGACCAGTTGCGCGAGGATCCGCACGAACGCCATGGTGGTGGAAATTTCGCGGTCGCCCGAGCCGTCGAGGATGGCCTTGAGGGTCTCCAGCGGAGGCGTCGGGATGTTGAAACTTTGTGCGCGGCGCTGAGGCACGAAGCCGCCCAGTGCGGTGCGACGCTCGCTCAGGTAGCGGGCTTCGGCGCTGCCTTCTTCAGGTTTGAAGAACGGCAGGTTTTCCAGTTCTTCGTCCTTGACCGGGATGTCGAAACGATCACGGAACAACTTCAGGCTGTCGACGTCGACTTTCTTGGTGTTGTGCGCAGTGTTTTTCGCTTCGCCGGCACCGGTGCCATAACCCTTGATGGTCTTGGCCAGGATGACGGTTGGTTGTTCTTTGTGGTTGACCGCTTCGTGGTACGCCGCGTAGACCTTGTACGGGTCGTGGCCGCCACGGTTGAGTTTCCAGATCTCGTCGTCGGACAGGTCTGCAACCATCGCCTTGAGTTCAGGCG
>NZ_JBOIBY010000415.1:0-2287 GCF_050739655.1 Pseudomonas sp.
TCCCTGCGGCCAACATCGTGCAGCTGACCATCAAGATGTAGCCATTGGTGATCCAGGCAAGCTCCATCGCTCCACCACCAAGCTCTGAGCGAATGACAGGAACCGCGAGAATTCCTGCTGAAAAGCAAAGAGGCATTGCAAGGAGAGCAATGCACACGCATGCCACCATCCTCCATCCTTCTAAGAGACGCTCCACGGGCACGTTCCTGTACAGTCGAACATAGGAAAGCAGGCCCCATCCGAGGCCAGCAATCAACACATACTGCCCATAAAACCGAGAACTAATCCCGGCCCTATGTCAGATGATCAAGCAACAAAGCCACCGTCCACGACTAGCGAGTGTCCAGTGATGTAGCTGGCTTCATCCGATGCCAAGAACAACACTGCTGCCGCAACCTCATCGGAAGTGCCCTTTCGGCGAGCCGGGATGGACTTCTTATAGGCTTCAGGATCAGACGCGCCGACGCCCCGGTTCATCAGGTGAGCGGCAGTCGGCAGGATCGAGGCGGAGTTGCCACGAATGTCGGTTGCAATCACGCCAGGGCACACGGTGTTGAAAGTGATGCCAGAATCGGAGTGAGTGGTTGCCATTTGGCGGGTCAGACCGATAACAGCGAATTTCGATGCAGTGTAAGAAGCACCATCAGCACGGCCTACCAACCCACCGATCGACGAAGTGTTGATCACTCGGCCTACACCGCGTGGAATCATATGCTTGAGAGCAGCCTGGCAGCCGAAGAAGGTGCCTTTTAGGTTGATCCCGGTGATCTGATCCCAGAGCTCTTCCGTCGTCTCCATCACATCGGCGAAACCATCGAACACGCCAGCATTGTTTACGATGATGTCCAGCTGGCCGAACTTGTCGATAGCGGTCTGCACCAGTGCTTCGACTTGCTCTTTAGATCGAACATCCGTGCGGACAAATAGGACGTCGCCACCCAGTTCCTGGATTTCGGCCACAGCTTTTGCGCCCGCTTCTGGCTGAATGCCGCCGATCACAGTCTTGACGCCGGCGACCGCGAGATTGCGAGAAATGGCCAGACCGATACCAGTCTCTCCGCCAGTCACGACAGCAACTTTACCCTTCAGATCAAACATGGCTCACCTCGTGTAAATTCAGTTTTCATTAGTCAGATGCACTTGATCAAACCTGCACTGGCTCGACCAAGCTCACGCTTTCAGAGACCTACAGAGTCGCGTTGGGCCCCAAGAGACGGATGACGCAATCCTTGAGATGATCAGCGCACTTTGATACTTCAACAGTGTTTGCAGAAACGCCTCCCAGCATCCCATCGAGCAAACTCCAGATCGCCTTGATAGCGAACTCGTAACTCGGCACGGTAAAAACCCCTGCTTGAACACCTCGATCCAAAACTTTGTGGATGAGCCGCTCATGATTGAGCAGTAAATCCCTAAGCCTTCTGGCATCCCCGTCGTCTAGGCTGCGCTTTTCCCGAACCGCGAGCAGATGGAGCTCCTTGTTGCGAGAAGCGTGGAGGAAGTACTGCTCAACGTATGCTCTAATCTGGGCCGCAGGTGCTTGAGTCTCATTCACGGCAAGCTTCAACCCAGCTAACAGGTTCTGCTCAGCCTCATAAATCAGCTCGAAAAGCAGCTGCTGTTTGCCGTCGATATGGTTGTAGAGCGATCCGACCTGGATGCCGCTCATGTCTGCAATCCTTCGTAAGCTCACCGAACCAAATCCTTCTGCTGCAAATAGCTTCAAAGCAGTGGCCCGGATAACTCCCGCCCTTACTACGGATTTGTTGTCGTTGCCGGAGAGATGCGACGTATTCATAAGAGGCCCCAACACGGATATAAAACGTTGTTAGAGAGTTTGCGAAATCGGGTGACCAGCAAAAAGATCTCTGCGAAGTAGCATGCTAACTGGTGGAGTTCCCCCCCCGCACAGAGCCTCGGCGATATCCTCGCCTACAGCAATTGCAGCCGCCGGGTTCGTGCCATGCCCAATTCCAAGGTAAAGCCCACGGTATCCTTCAGGGCGACCCACATACGGAACTCCATTGGGAGTGAGCGGAACCATGCCAGTGAATACACCCGGGATTCCCTGGCGAGCTGAGCTTGCGCCCAAGCCGTTTTCCACAGCCCTGAGCGGCAGAATCAACCCTGCTGAGGTGAGTAAAATCTGGCTTTGCAGGCCCGCGCAAACGACGACCTCATCTACCATAATGGCACCGCTCGCTGTATCGACCCCGTGCACCTCATTGTTGATTCTAAGTAGGCAATGAACAGGATCGGCCTCAAGGATTCGTACCCCAGAATCCCG
>NZ_JBOIBY010000416.1:0-15159 GCF_050739655.1 Pseudomonas sp.
CGATAACGCGGGGTGCCTGGATGCCCGCGTTGTCTGTACCTTTTTCGCGAGCATGCTCGCTCCTACAGAGGATCGGTGTTGCCAGCCGACCAACAAAAAGCCCCGCATCTGCGGGGCTTTTTGTTGATTACGCGGTGGCTTTCTTCGCGTTGATCTTCTTCAGCTCTTCATCGCGCAATTCACGACGCAGGATCTTGCCGACGTTGGTGGTCGGCAGTGCATCGCGGAATTCCACGGAGCGCGGGACCTTGTAGCCGGTGACGTTGGCGCGCATGTGCTCCATCACCTGTTCCTTGGTCAGGGTCACGCCCGGCTTGGCAACGATGAAAATCTTGATCGCCTCGCCCGATTTTTCGTCCGGCACGCCGATGGCCGCGCATTGCAGCACGCCCGGCAGGGTAGCCAGCACGTCTTCGAGCTCGTTCGGGTACACGTTGAAACCGGAAACCAGGATCATGTCTTTCTTGCGATCGACAATGCGCATGAAGCCATCGGGCTGGATCAGCGCGATGTCACCGGTCTTCAACCAGCCTTCGCTGTCGAGGATCTCGTCGGTGGCTTCCTGGCGTTGCCAGTAACCCTTCATGACTTGCGGCCCCTTCACGCACAGTTCGCCGATTTCGCCCAGCGGCTGCTCGACACCGGCATCGTTGATGACTTTGCACAGGGTCGACGGCACCGGAATGCCAATGGTGCCGACCTGGATGTGCTGGATCGGGTTCACCGTCGCCACCGGACTGGTTTCGGTCATGCCGTAGCCTTCGCAGATGGCGCAACCGGTCACCGCTTTCCAGCGTTCGGCCGCGGCCAGTTGCAGGGCCATGCCGCCCGACAAGGTAACTTTCAGCGCGGAGAAGTCCAGCTTGCGGAAACCTTCGTTGTTGCACAGGGCCACGAACAGTGTGTTCAAACCGACAAAGCCGCTGAACTTCCACTTCGACAGTTCCTTGACCATCGCCGGCAGGTCGCGCGGGTTGCTGATCAGGATGTTGTGGTTGCCCGCCAACATCATCGCCATGCAGTGAAAGGTGAACGCATAGATGTGGTACAGCGGCAGCGGCGTGATCAGGATCTCGCAACCTTCATTGAGGTTGGACCCCATCAGCGCCTTGCACTGCAGCATGTTCGCCACCAGGTTGCGGTGGGTCAGCATCGCGCCCTTGGCCACGCCGGTGGTACCGCCGGTGTATTGCAGCACCGCGACATCGCCGCTGGCCGGGTTGGCTTCCGCCACTGGCTGGCCCAGGCCTTTGCTCAGCACGTCGTTGAACTTGACGGCTTTTGGCAAGTGATAGGCCGGCACCATCTTCTTCACGTACTTGATGACGCTGTTGACCAGCAAGCGCTTGAGCGGCGGCAGCAGGTCGGCGACTTCGGTGACGATCACGTGCTTGACGCCGGTTTTCGGCACCACGGTTTCAGCCAGGTGCGCCATGTTGGCCAGGCAGACCAGGGCCTTGGCTCCGGAGTCGTTGAATTGGTGCTCCATTTCCCGCGCGGTGTACAGCGGGTTGGTGTTGACCACGATCAGCCCGGCGCGGATGGCGCCGAAGACGGCAACCGGGTACTGCAACACGTTGGGCAGTTGCACGGCGATTCGATCGCCGGGCTGCAAGTCGGTATGCTGTTGCAGGTAAGCGGCAAACGCACCGGACAATTCGTACAGTTCACCGTAGGTGAGTGTCTTGCCCAGATTGCTGAATGCCGGCTTGTTGGCGAAGCGTTGGCAGGATTGCTTCAACACTGCCTGAATATTCGGATACTCGTCGGGATTGATGTCGGCAGCAATCCCGGCTGGGTACTTATCCTTCCAAAAGTCTTCGATCATGGAAGCCCACTCCTCAGCAACGCGAATTCAGCACCGCATTTGATGCGATTATTATTGGTGTTTGGCCATTGGTAAATCTGGCTGATAGAAGGCCGAGAAGTCACAAAGCGCGCCGAGAGTAGCAGCTTTGCAAAGGGTCGACTAGAGCCAAAAGCGGCCTCTATGGTCACAATAGTGACTCAAGAATGACAAGCGGTCATTTTAGAGCAAAAAACCTATATATCGCTGAAAGCCCCGAAATTCGGGGCTTTCGCTTAAACGTGTAGGAGCGAGCTTGCTCGCGAAAAACGTCCGGGGAACGCGATCATTCAGACAGCGCGCGTTATAGTTGTCGTCCATGGCGAGCGGGCTCGCGCCTACAGGGATCGGCCATTCACCGATCAGGCGATATCACGCAACTCCCGCCGCAGGATCTTGCCCACTGGCGTCATCGGCAGGGACTCCCGCAGCACGATGTGCTTGGGTACTTTGTACGCCGTGAAGTTCTCCTTGCAGTAAGCCTTCAGCTCTTCAAGGCTGACGCCCGCTTCACGGGCCACCACGAACAGCTTCACCGCCTCCCCCGACCGTTCGTCTGGCACACCGATGACCGCACAGTTGGCGACTTTCGGGTGTGCCATCACCACGTCTTCGATCTCGTTCGGGTACACGTTGAAACCCGAGACAATGATCATGTCCTTCTTGCGATCGACGATACGCACGAAGCCGTCCGGGTCGATCACCGCGATATCACCGGACTTGAACCAGCCCTCGGCATCCAGCACTTCGGCCGTGGCCTCAGGTTTCTGCCAGTAGCCCTTCATGATCTGCGGGCCCTTGATGCACAACTCGCCGCGTTCGCCCAAAGGTTGTTCGACGCCGTCATCGCTGATGACTTTCAGCGCAGTGCCCGGCACCGGCAGGCCGACCGTACCGATCCGCGACTGGTCGCCATACGGGTTGGTACAAGCCACCGGCGAAGTTTCGGTCAGGCCGTAACCTTCGGTGATGCGGCAACCGGTCAGTTGTTCCCAACGTTCGGCTGTCGCCTTGACCAGCGCAGTGCCGCCGGAGTTGGTGAGCTTGAGGCTGGAGAAGTCCAGGGTCTTGAAGTCCGGGTGATCCATCAGCGCGACGAACAGCGTGTTGAGCCCCAGCAATGCCGAGAACCGCCAGTTCTTCAGTTCCTTGATGAAGCCACTGATGTCCCGTGGGTTGGTGATCAGCACGTTGTGGTTGCCCGTCACCATCATGCACATGCAGTTCGCCGTGAAGGCATAGATGTGGTACAGCGGCAGCGGCGCGATCATGATCTCCTGCCCTTCGCGCAGCAGCGGCTGGCCGTCGCTGGCCGACTGACTGAGACAGGCCCGTGCCTGTTGCATGTTCGCTACCAGGTTGCCGTGGGTCAGCATCGCGCCCTTGGCCAGGCCGGTGGTGCCGCCGGTGTATTGCAGCACGGCAATGTCGTTTAGGCCGGCGTTCAGCGGCTTGATGCCTTGGCCTCGCCCCATACGCAAAGTACTTTTGAAGGAAATGGCTTGGGGCAAGGAAAACGCCGGCACCATTTTCTTGACCTTGCTCACCAGCGTATTGACCAGCCAGCCCTTGGCCGCGGGCATGAAATCGCCCATTTTCGCTTCGATCAGGTACTGGATGTCGGTGTCGGGCAGCACTTCCTGGACTTTCTGCCCGAACATGTTCAGGTACACCAGCGCCCGGGCACCGGAATCCTTGAACTGGTGACGCATCTCTCGCGCGGTATAGAGCGGGTTGGTGTTGACCACGATCAGCCCGGCGCGCAACGCGCCAAACACGGCAATCGGGTAATGCAGGACGTTGGGCATCTGCACCGCAATGCGATCCCCCGCCACCAGATCGGTGTGGGCCTGTAAATAGCCGGCAAATGCGGCGCTGTAGCGTTCCAGTTCGGCGTAGGTCAGGGTCACTCCCATGTTGCTGAACGCCGGGCGATCAGCAAATTTCTTGCAGGAACGTTCGAACACCTCGATGACCGACTTGTAGGCGCCCGTATCGATGTCCAGGGGCACGCCGGCCGGGCGCTTGTCATTCCAGAAATCAGGTTGCATTGTTCTTGTCCTCTTTACCTGAGCCTATCCGAGCCGTTCTTCTGTCATTTCTCGTTGTTTCTTGAAACACAGGAAAACGGAGCTTCAGGGACACTAGCAGTAATGGCGAATCAGGCAAATATGCGCACGGGCGTCATAGATCGCGTGAATCTTGCTGCCCCGGCGTGGCCTGATCAGACACTTTGCTGGAGGATGGGCTATAGACTTCACTGTAGGAGCGAGCTTGTCGAATCGTCGCACCGTCGCGATGGTCGTCAACGATAACGCGGCAAACCTGACGCACCGCGGTGCCAGGGTCGCCCTTCGCGAGCAAGCTCGCTCCTACAGTGATATGTGACCGCCAGCAAAGGAATCGCAATGATCCACGACACGTTCTGGCTGACCACCAGCGACCGCAGCCGCCTCTACGTCAACCAGTGGCTGCCCGAAAGCCATCCCAAGGCAGTGATTCTGCTGGCCCATGGTATGGCCGAACACAGTGGCCGCTATGGGCGTCTGGCAGAAAAATTCTGCGATCAAGGCTTCGGCGTGTATGCAGCGGATCAGCGTGGACATGGCAAAACTGCCGAAAACGGGACGCTCGGGCATTTCGCCGACAGCGATGGCTGGGCCAAGGTGGTGGGCGACCTGGCGTGCCTGAACCAGCATATCGGCCAGCACCATCCCGGTGTGCCTATCGTGTTGCTCGGGCACAGCATGGGCAGCTACATCGCCCAGGGTTATCTGCTGCATCACAGTGCCAGCCTGCACGGGGCGATTCTCAGCGGTTCGAACTGCCAGCCCGTAACGCTTTACCGTGCGGCACGGCAAATTGCCCGTTTCGAACGCCTGCGCCAGGGCCCCAAGGGGCGCAGTGCATTGATCGAATGGTTGTCGTTCGGTTCGTTCAACAAAAAATTCAAGCCGGTGCGTACCCCATTCGACTGGCTCAGCCGCGACCCGGTGGAAGTCGATTTGTATGCCAACGACCCACTCTGCGGCTACCGCTGCACCAATCAGCTGTGGATCGATTTGCTCGGTGGGTTGCAGCAAATCAGCAAAGCGTCCAATCTCGCCCAGATCGATCCGGGCCTGCCGCTGCTGGTGATTGGCGGTGAATGTGATCCGGTGAGCGAAGGCAAGCGTCTGAGAGATCTGGCCGGCGCCCTGCGCGAGGCTGGAAGCCAGAGCCTGCAACTGACTATTTATCCGCAGGCACGGCACGAACTGTTTAACGAAACCAACCGCGATGAAGTGACTGCCGACGTGCTGGGCTGGATCAACCAGACCTTGAGCAAATCCCGGCCACATCGAACCGAATAGTTTTTTTGTGAATCTTTTAATTCGCACAGGAATTGAGACAGATGACCCAGGTTACCAACACCCCTTACGAAGCCCTCGAAATCGGCCAGACCGCCAGCTTCAGCAAGACGGTCGAAGAGCGCGACATTCAATTGTTCGCCGCCATGTCGGGCGACCATAACCCGGTGCATCTGGACGCTGAATACGCCGCCAGCACCATGTTCAAGGAACGCATCGCCCACGGCATGTTCAGCGGTGCACTGATCAGCGCTGCGGTCGCCTGCGAGTTGCCTGGGCCGGGCACCATCTACATCGGTCAACAAATGAGCTTCCAGAAGCCGGTGAAGATTGGTGACACCCTGACAGTACGCCTGGAAATTCTCGAAAAAATGCCGAAATTCCGCGTGCGCATCGCCACCCGCGTGTTCAACCAGCGCGATGAGCTGGTGGTCGACGGCGAGGCGGAAATCCTTGCGCCGCGCAAGCAGCAGAGCGTGACGCTGACTGAGCTGCCACCGATCAGCATCGGCTGATCCACTGATCACTTGTGGCGAGGGAGCACGCTTGCTCGCCACAAGACTGCAACACAACGAGACTTAACGCTCGCCCTCCTGCACCTGCACGCTCGCCGTCATCCCGGAACTCAAATTGATGCCTTCGGGGACCTTGTCCAGCTTGATCCGCACCGGAATCCGCTGCGCCAGCCTGACCCAGTTAAAGGTCGGCTCCACTTCCGCCAGCAACTGACCGTCCGGTGTGGTGTTGCGATCAGTGATCCCACGGCTGATGCTTTCCACGTGGCCCTGCAGCGCTTCCCCGGCGCTCATCAACCAGACGTTCACCGGGTCACCGATTCGAATCCGCGGCAGCTTGGTTTCTTCGAAATACGCTTGCACGTAGAAGGTCGAATCATCGATCAACGCCATCACCGATTGCCCGGCATTCACGTAGTTGCCTTCGGCCAGACGCAAGTTGGTGATGTGACCGTTGCGCGGTGCATGGACCTGGCTGCGTGCCAGATTGATCTCGGCAACCTTGGCTTCGGCCTGAGCCTCGCGCAGTTCGCCACGGGCGATGCCGGCATTGATTTGCGCGTTCTCCCGCAGCTCGGCGCTGATCGCTTGCGGCCCGAGGCTGGCACGACGGCTGGCTTCGCGCTCACGCAAGCTGAGTTGTTGCTGACGGGTCTGCACCACGGCCTGGGCTTTTTCCAGTGCAGCTTCGAAACGGTCGCGATCGATGCTCAACAACAAATCCCCGGCCTTCACCTGTTGATTATCCTGGGCCTTGAGCTCACGCACCCAACCCGACACGTCCGGGGCGATGACCACCACGTCGGCGCGGATGCGCGCATCGCGAGTCCAAGGGGTCAGCATGTAGTACTGCCATAAATGCACGCCGGCAAAAATCGCCACCGTCACCAGGCACAGGGTTACCGCAACACGTACGGGAGTACGCATATTCAACTCCTTATAAAGGCCCGAGGACGACGGTGATCACGGTCAATACACAGACGTACAGGGCACAATCAAACAACGCTTCGTGCCAGACCCACCGGCCCAGCGGCGTCAGGCGCAACAACAGGCGTAAGGCGCCCGTCACCAGCAGCGCCAACAGCACGTAAATCAGAAACGGGCTGAGCAGCACGCCACCCACCGCCCACTCACGCAAGCCCATGGCTTTCCTCCTGCTGACGACACCAGGCACGCCAGCTGCTTTGCAATTGCAGAACCGCACCTTGCGCCAGTTTCACCGCATCGTTTGGTGGCAAGGCGTACAAGGCTTGCAGCAAGGCTTCGCTGGGTTCGGCCAATGCCTGGGCGCGATTGCCAGCGGGGCCCTGTTGCAGGATTTTTTCCAGTTGTTCGAGATAACGCTGTTGCGGCGCGATAACCGGCAGCTGCGCCACCGCCAGACTCAAGCGCAGGTGCAGCAATTCATCGCCGATATCCAGCCCGAGCAAACCGTCATCCCAACGACTGCGCGCAGGCTCCGGCAGTTCGGGATAGTGCCGCGCCAGTTGCAGCAAACGATCGGCCATGCGCCCGCCAAACCAGCTTTCGGCACCGGCCAGGTTGCGCCTGGTCAGGCGTACCAGATCATCAAGGGTCGCGGCCAGTAATCGACGGCCATGCCACGCCGGGTTGCGCAGGATCAGCAAATGGAACGCCAGCACTGCCGCGCCGACACCGATCACCATGGCTTGTGCGCTGTTGAAGAACGTTGCGACGTCGAATTTCATCTGGTTCAGCGGTGCGACCAGCACAATAAAATGCAGGCAGAACGAAGTCGCCGTGGCGCCGATCTGTGGCTTGGCCATGCCCAATGCCCCGAGAAACAAGGGCACGCCCATGCCCATGCAAAGCATCGCAAAGCTGCTCCATTGCGGGAGCAGGATCTGCCCGACGATGAACGCCGCCGGAAGGGCAAGAAAAATACCCCGCATGAAACTCATGCCGATTTGCGCGCCGTTCTCACGACTGGCAAACAGACTGCACACCACACAGGTCAACAACATCGCACCTGCCGCTGCGGGCCACGCGGTCGCCAGCCAGAAAGTCGCAACCACCAGAAACGCCAGGGCGCTTCGGGCGCCGAACACCAGGGCGAGCGACAGGTCGCGGTGGGGAGTGAGGGTCTTCGGCGCAGAGACGGTTTCACCGCCCTCTTCCACCGCATGCAACGCTGCACTCGCCGCCAGGGCCGTGTCCAACAGCAGGGTGAATCGCACCAGACAGTAACTCTGTGCCGAGCTCATGGACGGGTCATGGGAAGCACTGTGCAAGCGTAGGCGCAAGGCCTGAAGGACTGCCGGGTCGGCCATCTTCAACGCGCCCTGAACCTCGCTCAGCCAAGGCAGCAATTGCGTCGACTCCCACGGCTCCAACTGCTTCCACTGCCGACGTACGGAGCGGGCGATGCGCAACAACATCAGCAGCTTCTGGCTCAATGCGCCGATGGCTCGCGCACGTTGCCGCCCCAGACGGCCTTCGAACCAGGCGTGTTCACGCTGCGCATCGACCGCGACGATCCGCCCGAGGATTTCCAACAGCCCCTTACGCGCCTGACCGTCCCCGGTTAGCGTCGCCCGCGCAGCATTCATCCCGCTTTGCCAGGCCGCACGCGCCTGATCCGCCAGTTGTCGCTCGACCCGCATTGGCCAGAGCAAGGCACTGCTGGCAGTGGCGCAGATAATTCCCAGGCAGATTTCCGTGCATCGCGCCACGGCCTGATCGAACACCGCCAACGGATGATTGATCGCTGGCAAGGCTATGATCGCCACGGTGTAGCCGGCCAGCACAAATGAATAGGACCAGGCGCTGCGAAGCAAGGTCGAGCTCGCGGTACACAAGCCGAGCCACAACGCCAACGCCAGCAAAAACAGCCAGGGTGTCTGGGCGAACAAACCCATGAACACCACGGACATGATCGTCCCGACCAATGTGCCCAAAAGCCGCGCCAGGCCCTTTTGCATCACCATTCCGGACAACGGCTGGGCCACGATAAAGGCGGTCATCAAGGCCCAGGCCGGTTGCTCCAGCCCCCAGCGCAATGCCAGCCACAGCGCTACGCCTCCGCCGATCAAAGTCTTGATCGCGAACTGCAAGGCATGGCGGTCAGGCGCGAACAACGCCTGGAAGGTGATAGGCACTAAAGACACTCTTGGGGGGACAATTTAACGATAGTCGGCTTGGACCGGTCACTTGAAAAAACAAATTATTAGCTAGCTATCTATAAGCCGTCCAGCGCTAAATCCCAGGCATAAAAAAACGCCAGGCTGGCTGGCGTTTTTGACAGTAAATTTGCGCTTAAGAACGTGCACGAGCCTGGTTGCGCAAGGCTTTCACCTGATCGTGATTGCGTTGCACACCGTGGTACTGACGTTCGACGATGTCACGAATGCCCACCAGGTTGTGCTTGTTGATTTTTTCCATGGCATCCCGGTAGGCCTTCATCGCATGGTCTTCACCACGTTCGGCTTCGTTGAGCACCGCCTCTTCATCCTTGCCGGTGAACATCGACTTCACATCGACCCAGCGACGGTGCAAATCACCGCTGACGCTGGTGGAGGTTTCCGGATCGCCGCCCATCGAACGAACGGCTGCCTGCAGCTCGGAAGCTGCGGTGGCGCAATCGGCCGAGCGTTGCACAAACAGGGTTTTAAGCTCAGGGTGTTTAATGTCTTCAGCGCAAGTCTTGAACCCTTCCTGACCGTCCTTGCTGGTTTCAATCAGGTCGTTGAGTACAGAGATCGCTTCTTTATTCATGTCGGTCATTTTTCAATTCCTTGCGTTGGTTGAAAGATGACTTAGTTATTGCAGAGCGCATGCCAGCTCAAAATCGAATAATTATTCTTTATTATTCAATGAGTTATTCTTTGTTAGAAAATCTGTATCCGTTTTTTTTGCATGATCTGTCAATTGGCCTGCATGCAGAATGCCTGTATTTTCCAGACTGACTGAATCAAGACGACTGCGTGATGAACCCTGAAAAGCTCGAACTACTGATCACCCGGGAAATGCCCTTCGGCAAATACAAGGGACGGATCATTGCCGATTTGCCTGGCCCTTATCTGAACTGGTTCGCCCGGGAAGGTTTCCCCCACGGCGAACTGGGTGGCTTGCTGGCGTTGATGCATGAAATCGATCACAACGGCTTGTCGGAACTGCTCGAACCCCTGCGTGCCAAACATGGCAAACCTGCCCCTCGCCATTGATCCATTCATCCCGACCTCGTTCTTCTCGCCTCTGATTGAGTACGCCCATGCCCGATAACACCCGCCGCGCCCGTGATGAAGCCTTTTGGCAGACCTTTGCCGACCGCTACGACCTCCAATCTGGCCCGATCAACCTGGAAAACGGTTATTTCGGACGCATGTCGCGCACCGTGGTCGAGGAATATCAGCGCAACATCGAACTGATTAACCGCAGCAATTCGGTCTACGTGCGCCAGCGTTTCGAGCAAGGCGACAGCCTGAAGATTCGCGCTCAGTTGGCCGGGTTGATTGGCGTGCCCGCCGACAGCGTCGCTCTCACCAGCAATGCCACGCAAGGTCTGCAATCGTTGATCCGCAACTACAATCGCCTGCAACCGGGCGATCAAGTGCTGATCTGCGATCTGGAGTACGACACGGTCAAGGGCGCGATGCGCTGGCTGGCGCGCCACCGGGGCGTTGAAGTGATCGAGATCGACCATGCGCATCCCGCCAGCTTCGACAGTTTGCTGTCCACCTACCGGGAAACTTTTGCGCGTTATCCACGGCTGAAGCTGATGGCGCTGACCCACGTTACCCACCGCACAGGTCTGGTGATGCCGGTGCAGGCGATTGCCACTGCCGCCAAAGAACATGGCATCGATGTGATCCTCGACGGCGCCCATGCCCTGGGCCAGTTCGAGTTCGATCTCGATGAACTGGGTATCGCTTTTGCCGCCTACAACCTGCACAAGTGGATCGGTGCACCGCTGACCCTGGGTTTCCTCTACATCGATCCCGAGCGCCTGGCCGACATCGACCCGGACATGGGTGAAATGCATTTCCCGATCACCGATGTTCGCGCCCGCACGCCCTACAGCACACCGAACATCCCGGCACTCATGACTCTGCCATTGGTGCTTGAAGAGCATGAGGCCATGTGCGGTGCAGCGGCCAAGGGCGCGCGACTCCTGTATCTGCGCAATCTGTGGGTGCGAGCGGTGCGCGAGCTGCCGGGCATCGAAGTCATGACCCCGGATGACCCGCGGTTGTATTGCGGCATTACCTCCATGCGCTTTACCGCGCATGACGACCAGCAGGCAATGGCCGAGCGGCTACTCAACGAATACAACCTGTTTACCGTCGTGCGCAATGGCGCAGCCAGTGGCCCGTGTATCCGCATTACGCCGGGGCTGACCACTACCGCTGCGCACATGAACCTGCTGGCCACGGCGCTGACGGCATTGGGCTGACGTTACACAGTGTATTTATCGAAGTCCTCGGGTTTGATCTGGTTCGACACGGCGAAGGTGTCGATGCCGATGGTCAATTGCCCGAAAAAGCCATCTTCATTGGAGTCTCGACCGAGGGTATGAATGTTCAGGGTCGAGACGTCGCCGCCCATGGTCGTGTAAAGCTCATCCTGCTCATTGCTCAGCGGCACAGAGGCGCGCCCGCTGTATTGCCGATTGCCGAGCACCGAACGCGAGGCCACTTCAGGAAAGTACAGCTGGCCAACCCAGGCCACGTGCCGCTCTTCGAGATAGTTGTTGCCCGAGGTGATTCGTACGGCCACATGAATATGCAGGGCACGGCCGGCATAGAAGCCCGGATAGATGGTAGTAAAGCGTACATTGCCCGATTGGTCGGTGAACTGCCCACCACGCAGGTAGGTGTCGTCGTCGGTTCGTGGGATTGCACCGATGTCGCCGGTGTCGACCTCCAGATCCGGATTGATTTTGCTCCAGCCTGAATAGGCTCCACGTGCGTTGCAGTGCCAGATGTCCACGAGCGCATTGCTGACAGGCTCACAGGTCATTGCATCAACGATGGTCAGGCGCAGTATCAACGGGATGCCGTCGACGCCTTCGCTGATGTTTCTCCTGATGAGTTTGGGGTTGCGGAAATATGGGCCGGCGATTTGTTCCGGGGACAGCAGGCAAACGGGTGTTGCTGGGGTGTTGGCGTCCATGACGTTCTCTCTTCCATAAGATGAACGCAGGCTAGCACCGGCCGATTTTCAGGATGCGGTAACTATGTATCGCACGATGTCCTGGCGCACGTCCCCCATGTAGGAGCTGCCGCAGGCTGCGATCTTTTGATCTTGCCTTTTGAAAATCAAAAGATCGCAGCCTCGTTGCACTCGACAGCTCCTACAGGGGCGTAGGCAAAAAAAACGGTGCACCGACCAAGCGCACCGTAAAGCCGTAAAGCACACAACGAAGTGTCGGGTGAAGCGATCAGTCCAGCAGCGCCAGGGCCTCGGCGGTGCATTCCTGAATGCGGGCCCAGTCGCCGTTCTTGATCCACTCCGGATCAAGCATCCAGCTACCGCCCACGCACATGACGTTTTTCAACGCCATGTAGCTCTTGATGTTGGCAGGGCCCACGCCGCCGGTCGGGCAGAATTTCACTTCGCCGAACGGGCCGCCCAAGGCCTTGATGGCCGCGACGCCGCCGCTGACTTCCGCCGGGAACAGTTTGAAGCGGCGATAGCCCAGGCCATAGCCTTCCATGATGCCGGAGGCATTGCTGATGCCTGGCAACAATGGAATCGGGCTGGCGACGCTGGCTTCCAGCAGATCGCGGGTGATGCCCGGCGTGACGATGAACTGCGAACCCGCCGCTTCGGCCGCGGCCAGCATCTGGCGGTCGAGCACGGTGCCGGCACCTGTGAGCAGTTCCGGACGCTGCTCACGCAGGATCTGGATGGCCTTGAGGCCGAACTGCGAACGCAGGGTCACTTCCAGGGCGGTCAGGCCGCCAGCAGCGAGGGCGTCGGCCAGGGGCAGAACGTCCTGCTCGCGAGCGATGGTGATGACCGGCAGGATCCGCGCCTTGGCGGCGAGGCTGTCGATCAGGGCAACTTTATCCGCCATGGAAACGGTCGGGGATGGATTTGTCATAGCGGCTGTTCCTTGGCTCATGGGCACCAGTAAATCTCTAACGTGGGTTGCAGAAACGCGCGAATCGGCAGTGCGGCGACATCGTCACCGGCCAATGCGGTGTTCAGGGTGGTCAGCTTGGACTGACCGGAAATCGATAGAACCTTGTGTTTGGCCGAAGCCAGCAGCGCGCGACTCATGGTCAGGCGCTGATGCGGCACGGTCGGCGCCAGCATCGGGTAGCAACGACGAACGCCGTCGGCCTGCAAGGCCTCGGCGAGGTTCGGGCTATTGGGGAACAGCGACGCGGTGTGCCCGTCATCGCCCATGCCCAATATCAGCACGTCAATCACCGGCAATTCGGAGAGCAGACGATCAGCCTGCTCCGCCGCCTGTTCCAGATTGGCGCTGGCGCTGTACAGGCTCAAGAACTGCGCCTTGGCCGCCGGGCCTTGCAACAGATACTTCTTGAGCAGGCCGGCATTGCTGTCGGCATGTTCAACCGGCACCCAACGCTCATCGGCCAGGCTGACCACGACGCTCGACCAGTCCAGCGACTGCTTGGCCAGGTGCTGGAAAAAAGCCACAGGGCTGCGACCTCCGGATACCACCAGGGTCGCGGTGCCTTGTGCGTCGATGGCATCGCTCAGTCGCTTGGCGACCGACAGCGCCAGGCCTTCGGCCAACAGCACCGGGCTCTTGAACTCACGGGCGCTGACGCCCTGAGGCAGTTTCAAATCAGATATCGCCATACCACGACCTCCCATCCCGCGTGATCAGAGCAATGGAGCTCATCGGTCCCCAGGACCCGGCCGCGTACGGCTTGGGCGCATCGCCGGATTTCTTCCAACCGGCGATCAACTGGTCACACCACTTCCACGCGGCTTCGATTTCATCTTTACGGACAAACAGGTTCTGATTGCCGCGCATCACTTCCAGCAACAACCGTTCGTAGGCGTCGGGAATCCGAGCGCTGCTCCAGGTGTCGGAAAAATTCAGCTGCAATGGACCGCTGCGCAGCTGCATGCCCTTGTCCAGGCCTTGGTCCTTGGTCATCACGCGCAAGGAAATGCCTTCGTCCGGTTGCAGGCGGATAATCAGCTTGTTGCTGATCTGCAGGCGCTGCTCGGGAGCGAAGATGTAGTGCGATGGTTCCTTGAAGTGGATGACGATCTGCGACAGTTTCTGCGGCATGCGCTTGCCGGTACGCAGGTAAAACGGCACGCCGGCCCAGCGCCAGTTGCGAATGTCGGCACGCAGCGAGACGAAGGTTTCGGTGTCGCTCTGGGTGTTGGAATTGGGCTCTTCCAGGTAGCCCGGCACCGGTTTGCCTTCGCTGTAACCGGCAATGTACTGGCCGCGAACCACTTGGGTGGTCAAGCCTTCGGGGCTGATCGGCGCCAGTGCCTTGAGCACCTTGACCTTCTCGTCACGGATGCTGTCGGCGGACAGGTCGGCCGGAGGATCCATGGCGATCAGGCAGAGCAACTGCAACAGGTGATTCTGGATCATGTCCCGCAGCTGACCGGCCTTGTCGAAGTAACCCCAGCGGCCTTCGATACCGACCTTCTCGGCCACGGTGATTTCCACGTGGGAGATGTAATTCTGGTTCCACTGGGTCTCGAACAGGCTGTTGGCGAAACGCAGGGCGATCAGGTTCTGGACGGTCTCTTTGCCCAGGTAGTGGTCGATACGGTAAGTGCGATTCTCCGGAAAGAACTGCGCCACGGCATCGTTGACCTTGCGCGAAGATTCCAGGTCCGAACCGATGGGTTTTTCCAGCACCACGCGGGTGTTTTCCGCCAGGCCGACCTTGGCCAGGTTCTCGCAGATCGCGCCGTAGACGGCTGCCGGGGTCGCAAAGTAGGCAATGACCCGTTGTGCACTACCGGCCGCTTCGGCCAGAGCCACGTAGTCTTCGGACTTGAGGAAATCGACGTGCAAGTAGCTCAGGCGAGCCAGAAAACGTTCGACCACGGCTTCGTCCAGCTCTTTGGCAGCGACGTAGCGGCGCAGTTCGGAGGCGATGAACGCCAGGTGTTCCTGCTCGCTGCCAGCCTCCCGGGCCAGCGCGATGATCCTCGTGTCCTCGTGCAAGAGGCCTGCACCATCGAGTTGATAGAGGGCAGGAAACAGCTTGCGCAAGGCCAGATCGCCCAGAGCGCCGAACAAGGCAAAGGTGCACGGTTCAACCGTAATCGAGAGCATGATGTTTGTTCTTTTATCAAGTTAAGCTACAAATACCTTTTTTCAAGGCATCACTCAAGGGAAAATGTAGTAATAACCACAACATTTTCGCAAAATACAGATTCCGAGTGGTGGTCGGTCGGAGCCATCAGTAGGATAGGCCACCGTTACGGGCCTCACCAAAGGCCCTTTTTGCATTAGCCGCGCGCTTATCGG
>NZ_JBOIBY010000417.1:0-3879 GCF_050739655.1 Pseudomonas sp.
CATAAATGTTGATTGTTACACCGTATTCGCGAGCAAGCCCGCTCCCACAGGTCATGAGTCGGTCAGTAGACCGCAACTCACGCCAAGCCCCGCAAAATGGCGGTTATCTTAAAGCAAAACGGCGACCATAGGCCGCCGTTTAGTGCATCCGAGCAGATTTAGGCCGCTGGCGCCGTTTCCACTTCGGCCGCAGGTTTTGGCAGCGAAGACAGGAACGCCATGATCAGCGCCGCCAGGTACGGCAGCGACTGCACCAGCAACATGGTCACCCAGAAGCGCATGTCGTTGCTCGGCATGCCATTGACCAGGAAGATCCCCAGCGCCGCCCCCCACAGCAACAGCATGATGAACACCTCTTCCCGTGCTTCCGAAATCGCCACCCAGAAGCCGTGGTTATCGGCGTTCTTCGGGGTGCGGAAAAACGGAATGCTGCTGGTGAAGAAGCCGTACAGCACCGCTTTGGCGATGGTGTGCGACAACGCCAGCCCGGCCAGCGCGGCGCAGAACGCGTCCTTGAGGTTTACGCCGACGGCGCGACGGTAAAGGAAGATGATCTTGCCGACCTTGAACACGAACAGCGCCAATGGCGGGATCGCGAAAATCAGCAGCGGCGGATCGACCCGCTGCGGCACGATGATCATCGCCGCCGACCACAACAGCGCGCCGACGGTAAAGAAGATGTTCATGCCATCGGCGACCCACGGCAGCCAGCCCGCGAGGAAGTGGTAACGCTGGCCACGGGTCAGTTCGGTGTCCTTGCCGCGCAGCAGGCTGGCGGTATGGCGTTTGATAATCTGAATCGCACCGTAGGCCCAGCGGAACCGTTGTTTCTTGAAGTCGATAAAGGTATCGGGCATCAAGCCCTTGCCATAGCTGTCGTGGTAGTACGCCGCCGACAGGCCTTTCTCGAACACACGAAGGCCCAGCTCGGCGTCTTCACAGATGCACCAGTCGGCCCAGCCCAGTTCTTCGAGCACCGAGCGACGGGTCATGGTCATGGTGCCGTGCTGGATGATCGCGTCACGGTCGTTACGGGTCACCATGCCGATGTGGAAGAAGCCTTTGTATTCCGCGTAGCAGAGCTTCTTGAAGGTGCTTTCGTTCTGGTCGCGGTAATCCTGTGGCGACTGCACCACGGCGATTTTCGGATCGGCGAAGTGCGGCACCATGTGCTTGAGCCAGTTGCGGTCGACGCAGTAGTCCGAGTCGATCACGGCAATGACTTCGGCATCCTTGGCGGTGTGCGGAATCAAGTAGTTCAGCGCGCCACCCTTGAAGCCGGCGAGCGGCGCGACGTGGAAGAACTTGAAGCGTGGGCCGAGGGTTTCGCAGTAGTCGCGCACCGGTTCCCAGACCGCCGGGTCCTTGGTGTTGTTGTCGATGATCAGGACTTCGAAATCCGGATAGTCGAGGTTGGCCAGGGCATTGAGGGTCTGTTTGACCATCTCCGGCGGCTCGTTGTAGCACGGCACATGGATCGAGACTTTCGGTCGGTAGTTCGAATCACCCACCACTGGCAAAAATTCCCGGCGCCGCTTGTGAATCCACACCGCCTCGGCCAGTTCGTGGGCCTCGGTGAGCAGCACGATAAATACCCCGAGCGCACCGAGGGCCAGCAAAAAGCCCACGGTCAGGCTGAACCAGGTGCTGTATTGCTGGCTGTAGTCGTAACCGATCCACACCAGCACCGAACCGCACAGGAATGCGATAAAGGTCAGGAAGGTGCGACCACGCTGGCGCAGGGCCGAGCCGTCGATCATCAACAGGGTCAGCGACAGCAATGCCAAAACGACCGAGCCGATGGCCAGTACGCGCCATTGTGGAATCGCGACCACCGGGCCTTCGAAGTTGAATTTCTGCTGGCGTGCGGCGTTGAACACGCCCCAATAGGCGCCCACCGAACCTTCGTCACTGGCCTTCCACGGCTGGTCGAAGGCTTCGATCACGAAGTAGTTGAAGCCCTGGCGGTTCAGCTTGTTGACCAGCGTGCGCAGGTAAATCGCCTGGTCTGCTGGCGACGCATCGGCGCCACCGCGCATGCGACCGTTGCTCGGCCAGCCCACTTCGGACAGCAGCAGCGGCTTTTTCGGGAACATCTTTTTCAGGTCGCGGGCACGGTCGAGGACAAACTGCCCGGCCTTGTCCATCGGAATGAATTCCCAGTAAGGCAGGACGTGAGCAGCGATCAGGTCGACGTGCTTGGCCAGTTCCGGGTGTTCTTCCCAGACGTGCCACTGTTCGGACGTGGTCACCGGCACCTTCACGGCCGCGCGGACGCGGTCCAGCAGGACGCTGAGTTCCTTGGCGGTGATTTCCTTGCGGAAGATCGCTTCGTTACCGACCACCACGCGAACCACGCTGCGCGAGGAATTGGCCAGTTCGATGGCCCGGGCGATTTCCCGTTCGTTGCGCTCCTGATCCGGACTGATCCAGATCCCCAGCGTCACCCGCAGGCCGAACTCTTCCGCCAGTTTGGGGATGTTCTCCAGCGTGCCGTCGACCGAGTAAGTACGGATGTTGTCCGTCAGCTTGCTCATGATCTCCAGATCGCGACGCATTTGATCGTCAGTCGGGTACTGCTCTTTCTGTGGGAATTGACCCTGCTGAAATGGCGAGTACGAAAAACCGGAGATCTGTTCCGGCCAGTTGGGGGCCGTGACCGGGCGATTGATCAGCGCCCAGAAGCCGGTAAACAAGGCAGCGATGGCGAGCACCACCACCAGGTTGAGTCCAAATTTACGCGATGACATAGCTATTTCGGGTTCCAAAGGCTGTGGAACAAAGGAACGGTTGGCTCGCGCCAAGGGGCGCGCATCCTACACTGGCAGTTCACTGAACGTACATCGGACAGGGAAATGCCGGACGTTGGGCAATCCAAGTCGGTTTAAGTTCTTTCATTAGAGCGTGTAGGGCAAATCTTCGTTCGATGTAGTTTTTGCAGAAGATACCCGTTTATAGCGCAATGATGCTCTTGGCCGCCTGCGGCCCTATAATGCGCGCCGGTTTTTAGGGTAATGGTCATGAGTACAGAAGATCCGCGGTTTGCTGGCATCGCCCGTTTGTATGGCATCGAAGGTCTTGAGCGCCTGCGTGCGGCCCATGTGGCGATCGTTGGCGTCGGTGGCGTCGGTTCCTGGGCGGCGGAAGCCATGGCCCGCTGTGGTGTGGGCGAGATTTCGTTGTTCGACATGGACGACGTTTGTGTCAGCAACGCCAATCGCCAGTTGCACGCGCTCGACAGCACCGTGGGCAAACCCAAGGTCGAGGTGATGGCCGAGCGTCTGCGCGGGATCAACCCTGATTGCACGGTGCACGCAGTGCCAGACTTCGTCACCCGCGACACCATGGCCGAATACATCACGCCAAACATCGATTGCGTGATCGATTGCATCGACAGCGTCAACGCGAAGGCGGCGCTGATCGCCTGGTGCAAGCGGCGCAAGATCCAGATCATCACCACCGGTGGCGCAGGCGGGCAGATCGACCCGACGCTGATTCAGGTGTGCGATCTGAACCGCACGTTCAACGATCCGCTGGCGTCGAAAGTGCGTTCCACCCTGCGCCGGGAATATGGTTTCTCGCGTACCGTGACCCGTCATTACAGCGTGCCGTGCGTGTTTTCCACCGAACAGCTGCGCTACCCGAAACCGGATGGCAGCATTTGCCTGCAGAAGAGTTTTGTCGGCGATGGCGTGAAGCTGGACTGCGCCGGCGGTTTTGGCGCGGTGATGATGGTGACGGCAACGTTCGGCATGGTCGCGGCGACCAAGGCTGTGGACAAGATTGTGGCGGGCGTGCGGCGGCCAGCGGAGCGCATCAAACCCCAAGCCTGACACCGTCCACCCTGTAGGAGCTGCCGCAGGCTGCGATCTTTTGATC
>NZ_JBOIBY010000418.1:0-7183 GCF_050739655.1 Pseudomonas sp.
TGTCATTTAACTGTCTTGCGCCGCATTAGATAACGGAATTATTGCAGTCGTGTGACAGTATTTTAGTTGCCCTGCGATTGTAGCGAACCTGAACTAAGCTCTAAGTCCGAACCCTGACAACCACAAACGGAAGGTTTCCATGACTCACATTGCTCAATCCTGGAAGGCTCTGCTGGTCACTGCTGCGCTAACGTTGCCGACACTGGCGTTCGCTGCCGACCCGGCGATGATGAAAGGCGGGATGATGGTCGACCATAAAGGCATGACGCTGTACACGTTCGACAAAGACTCGGGCGGCAAGTCGATGTGCAACGACGAGTGCGCCAAGAACTGGCCGCCGATGATGGCTCCGGCGGGCGCCAAGGCCGATGGCAAGTGGAGCGTCATCAAGCGTGATGATGGCCATATGCAGTACGCCTATGACGGCAAACCGCTGTACACCTTCGTGAAAGACAAGGCGCCGGGAGACATGACCGGCGACAAAATGAAGGACGTCTGGCACGTGGTTCACGAATCGCAGAAGTAACCACGTACGCTGAGCTTTTCGTAGGAGCGTGGCTTGCCCGCGAAGGTGTTCTCGAGATCGCCTTCGCGGGCAAGCCTTGCTCCTACAGAAAGCAATTGCATGCGTTTTTTAACGCAACGCGTAATCCAGCACGATCCCGATAAAGATCGCCAACCCGGCCCAGTGGTTGTGCAGAAACGCCTTGAAACAGCGCATCCGGTCCTTGCCACGGGTGTACCAGAACTCCCAGGCAAAACAGCCCGCGGCTACCGCCAGCCCAAGGTGGAACCAGCCACCCAGTTCAAATTTCGAACCGGCCAGCAGCAAACAACTCAGCGCCAGGCCTTGCAAGGTCAGGATGATCACCCGGTCTGCCTCGCCAAACAGGATCGCCGTGGATTTCACGCCGATCTTCAAGTCGTCATCGCGGTCGGTCATCGCGTAATAAGTGTCGTAGCCCACCGTCCACATCAGGTTGGCGATGTACAGCAGCCAGGCCGCTGCAGGCAGTTCTCCGGTTTCGGCGGTGAACGCCATGGGCATTCCCCAGGAAAACGCCGCACCCAGCACCACTTGCGGGTAGTAGGTGTAGCGCTTCATGAACGGGTAACTGAACGCCAGCGCCAGACCGCCGAGCGACAGCCAGATGGTGGTGGCATTGGTACACAGCACCAGCAGGAAACTCACACCCATCAGCAGCGCGAAGAACACTAGGGCTTCCTTGGAGCTGATCTTGCCGCTGACCAATGGCCGTTGTTCTGTGCGCTTCACATGGCCGTCGACCTTGCGGTCCGCCCAATCGTTGATCACGCAACCACCGGCGCGAGTCAGTACCACGCCGAGGACGAATATCACGATGTTGGCCAGCGATGGCGAACCCTTGCCGGCAATCCACAGCGCCCACAGCGTCGGCCACAACAGCAGGTAAATGCCGATCGGCTTGTCCATGCGCGTCAGCTGAATGAAGTCCCACGCCCGTGGATTCACGCGGTTCAAGGACTTGAGCAGGCTCTGGTACATCAGCAATTCTCCGGATGGGCGCGAGCGGCGCTCCACAGGGTCGGCAGGAAGATTTCGGCCACCAGCACGCTCAAGGTGCCGCGATCAAAGCGCGAACGGCGGCCCCATAGCGCTGGAGCCTGCACTTGGACCGGTAGCCACGCTTGAGGATAGTGGCAAACCTCGATGGCGCGACGCTGGAAGGCATGGTCGCAAAACAACAGTTCGCCCAAAGAGCGGCTGCCCAGTTCGTCCATGTGCAAGCCGTCGCCCTGCAACGCGCTACGTGCTGCGACGCTGCGAGCAAATACCCATGCCTCGCCATGCCCACGCAAATACACCTCGCGCACCCAGCCTTCACTGCCCTCGGCCAGGTCCAGCGCGGCGCATTCATCGTCGCGCAGGGTTTGCCAGCCTTCGAACAGCGGCGTGACGCTGAATCCGTCGTTCGACAGATGGGTCAGGCGTCGAGTCAGTGAGCCTTCATCGAACAGCCAGTCGAGGGCAATCGGGTCGGGGAGGGGCGTCAGCAGGCTTTGAGGAAGCCAGAGCGGCGTTGGGTGGGGGGATTTTGAGTGCGGCACAGTGAGTCATTATTGGCAGCAAAGGAGGCGGCGAGCTTAACATGTCAGCTTATAAATTTGAGTGATCGGGCGCCCCGTTGCTTCGAACAGGCTTGCATCTGTCCGGCCCCCTCTATACAAAACGCCCTGAGCCGAACGGCAGCGCTCCAAACATCGACCGTTCGCGCCTGCAAAACGCCTGAACTGAGGAAGTACCTGAATGAAAAAGTGGCAATGTGTGGTCTGCGGCCTGATCTACAACGAAGCCGACGGCTGGCCGGATGACGGCATTGCGCCTGGCACCCAGTGGCAGGACGTACCGGAAGACTGGCTGTGCCCGGATTGCGGCGTCGGCAAAATGGATTTCGAAATGATCGAAATCAACTAAGACATCCAAAGGAGTAAGGAATGAACGCACCTGTCGTGATCGTTGGTACCGGCCTTGCTGGCTACAACCTGGCCCGGGAGTTTCGCAAACTCGATGGCGAAACCCCGCTGCTGCTGATTACCGCCGATGACGGACGCTCTTACTCCAAGCCGATGCTTTCCACAGGCTTCGGCAAAAACAAGGACGCCGATGGCCTGAGCATGGCCGAACCCGGCGCCATGGCTGAACAATTGAAGGCCGAAATACGCACCCATACACGCATCAGCGGAATAGACCCGGGCCACAAGCGCCTGTGGATCGGTGAAGAAGCGGTGAATTACCGCGACCTGATCCTGGCCTGGGGCGCTGAAACCATACGTGTGCCTATTGAAGGCGATGCGGCGGACTGCGTGTTCCCGATCAATGACCTGGAAGACTACGCACGTTTTCGCGTGGCCGCGGCCGGTAAACGTCGGGTGTTGCTACTGGGTGCCGGCCTGATTGGTTGCGAATTCGCCAACGACCTGAGCCTGGGTGGCTACGAGGTGCAACTGGTTGCACCGTGCGAGCAGGTCATGCCGACCCTGTTGCACCCGGCGGCGGCCGCAGCGGTGCAGGCGGGGCTGGAAAGTCTCGGTGCACGCTTCCACCTGGGCCCGGTACTGACTCGCTTGCAGCGAGTGGCTGATGGCCTGGAAGCGCACCTGTCGGATGGTCAGGTGATCGGGTGTGACGTCGTGGTGTCTGCCATTGGCCTGCGTCCACGGATCGATCTGGCCTCCGCTGCCGGTTTGCAGGTCAATCGGGGAGTGATGGTCGACCGGCACCTGAAAACCTCTCACGCCAATATTTATGCGTTGGGCGATTGCGCCGAGGTCGATGGGCTGAATCTGTTGTATGTGATGCCCCTGATGAGCTGTGCGCGAGCGCTGGCCCAGACCCTTGCCGGCAACCCGACCGTGGTCACTTATGGCCCGATGCCAATCACCGTCAAAACACCGGTGTGCCCACTGGTGGTATCTCCGCCAGCACGGGGCGCAGAAGGTGTCTGGACCGTCGAAGGGCAGGGCGCCGACATCAAGGTGTTATGCCGTGACGCCAACGGCCAACTGCTCGGTTATGCCCTGACAGGCGCGGCGGTGATGGAAAAACTGGCCCTGAACAAAGAGCTTCCGGCTCTGCTGGCGTAAATACCAGTCGTTCTGTCGGAATCACCCTCAAGTTGCCCATATAAAGGCCGCATCGATACTGGCGCGGCTCTTCCGTGCGTGCCATTCTCACTCCCGTCTGCCGCAGAGTAGAGCACCTGCGGCGCTTTGGGCGCTGCTCCGCAGAGAGCAGCACGGACATAACAACAAAAAACCGTCAAAGGGGCTTCACTAATATGCGTAAACCAGAACTCGCCGCAGCAATTGCTGAAAAAGCAGACCTCACCAAAGAGCAGGCCAACCGCGTTCTCAACGCCGTCCTGGAAGAAATCACCGGTGCCCTGCACCGCAAAGACAGCGTGACGCTAGTGGGCTTCGGCACCTTCCTGCAACGTCACCGAGGCGCCCGCACCGGCAAAAACCCGCAAACCGGTGAGCCCGTCAAAATCAAGGCCAGCAACACCGTCGCCTTCAAGCCAGGCAAATCGTTGAAAGACAGCGTCAATCCGTAATTGCGCCAACCTCCTTCTCGAACAGGGAGGGCCGCAATAAAAAATGGGCATACCGATCAAATCGGATGCCCATTTTTGTTGCCTGAAACATTATCCCCTGTGGGAGATTCCATGTTGCAGGGGAACCCTGCAGCCTTGAATTCAGTTGATCGCAAATTCTGTGGTCGCCGCGATACCTGTAGGAGCGAGGCTTGCCCTAATGCCGGTCAGTTAAGGCATTTGTAGGAGCGAGCTTGCTCGTGAAAAATTTCAGGACGCCGCGTTCATTCAGAATTTCCGCGTTATCGTTAACGTTTTTCGCGAGCAAGCTCGCTCCTACAGTTGACCTTCATCGCTTAACTGACTGGCATTAAGGCTTGCCCGCGAAGGCAATTCGTCAGACGCCACACGCCTCAATGCTTGCTTGCCAACTCATCCAGATGATCTTCAATCTCCTGCGGCTTGAGCACCAGCACATCGCTCTCCACCGCATCGAGCACCACTTCCGCCGTATTGCCGATCAAGGCCCCCGACAAGCCGCTGCGCGCCACGGTGCCGATCACGATCACCGCCGCCTCCAGCTTGTGCACCATGAATGGAATCAGCACATCCGCCGGGCCTTCGGCGATGTGCAGGTGTTCGTCATCGATGTCGAATTCCGCCTGGAATGCCTTGCAATGCTCGCGATAACGGGCCTCGATGGTTTCGCTCAGTTGCAGCGAGGGGTCGGCTGCCGACAACATCGGTGAAGGATGGGCGCTGATCACATGGAGCTTGGCCTTGGCCAGGGTGGCGATGTCATAGCCGTGATCGATGATGGTGTTGTGCAGGTGGCGGTGCTCAGTTTCCAGATTGCCGACGTCGATGGCCGCCAGAATCACCTTGTCTTTCCAGGAGCCTGCGGTTTTTACCAGCAGCACCGGGGTAGGGCAATGGCGCAGCAACTTCCAGTCGGCGGGTGTCAGTAGCGCCTTTTTCAATGCGCCGTCGGGAAAGTGCTGCTTGATCACCAGCCCACAACCTTCCGCCTGCTGCACATCGACGATGGTTTCGTGCAGGCTCTGGTTCCACGCCTGTTCAGTGGTAACGCTGTAGCCGTCCTGCTCCAAAGCCGCCCTGAGCACCCCAAGCATACCGGCGTGATCATGTTTCGGATCGCAAACCAGCAGATGCAAATGCGCCTGGGTCACGCCGGCTATCAATTTGGCCCGTTTGAGCGCCAGGCTTTCCGAATGTTCGGGGTCGATGACCACCAGAATGCTGCGTATGGCTTGCATGAGCGGGATCTCCTGAAAATGAAAAAGCACGGCGTTGCACAACTATAGTTGCTGCTCGTCAATCACGGTGTTGACGCATATCAACGGTCGGCGGCTGGTGGTCTGCCGACAGGCCGGTATAATCGGCGCCCTTCGTTTTGAACCTTTTATCCCGTAGGCCCCATGATCCTTCCCGAAATTCACGAGTTCCTTGGCTGTCGCACGCCCGACGGCTGGGTCCAGGCAGCGCTGGCTGATCAGGAAACCCTGCTGATCGACCACAAGAATTGCGAATTCAAAGCCGCCAGCACCGCACTGAGCCTGATCGCCAAATATCACTCCCATGTTGATCTGATCAACATGATGTCGAGGCTGGCCCGGGAAGAGCTGGTGCACCACGAGCAAGTCATGCGCCTGATGAAAAAGCGCAAGATCGGACTGCGTCAGTTGTCTGCGGGGCGTTATGCATCGGGCCTGCGCAAGGTGGTACGCAGTCACGAACCCGTGAAACTGGTGGATACGCTGGTGGTGGGGGCATTCATCGAGGCCCGCAGCTGCGAGCGTTTTGAGGCACTGGTACCGCATCTGGACGAAGAGCTGGGCAAGTTTTACTTCGGCCTGCTCAAAAGCGAAGCCCGGCACTTCCAGGGTTATCTCAAACTGGCCTACCAGTATGGGGATGCCAAGGACATTGCTCAGGTGATCGACAAGGTCCGTGCAGCTGAAAAGGAATTGATCGAGTCGCCGGATGTTGAGTTTCGCTTTCACAGTGGTGTGCCAGCAGCTGCCTGACCCCGATCCCGGTAGGAGCGAGCTAGCTGTGTAAACCCACCAGGTTGTTCACAGAAGCTATCCGGCTAATCGGCGGTAAATAACTCAGACTGGCATGTGGGCGATGCCAGTTGTACTCATGCAACCACGCCGGCAAGTATGCCGCGCGCTGATCTGAGCTTTCATAGCTTCTGGCATACGCCCATTCGCGCAGAGAGGTCTGGATAAACCGCTCTGCCTTGCCGTTAGTACGCGGCGTGTAGGGCTTGGTATAGATATGTTTCAGAGCTAAGCGACGGCATAGACGCTTGAAGCGTCCGGACTTGTAGCACGGGCCGTTATCGGTCATTACCCGTTCGAAACGAACGCCAAGGCTTGCGTAGTAGCGCAGGGCCTTGATCAG
Organism: Pseudomonas sp.; assembly: GCF_050739655.1. Taxonomy (GTDB): domain Bacteria; phylum Pseudomonadota; class Gammaproteobacteria; order Pseudomonadales; family Pseudomonadaceae; genus Aquipseudomonas. The sequence goes on from NZ_JBOIBY010000418.1 coordinate 6,504, forward strand.
CGCGAGACAGGCGCTACGCCCGCTCTGGTCTTGGTGCAAACTGCTGTGCGCCACTCGGCTGTTATCGTCGATGGCAACATGCACGTACTCCCAACCCACATGGTAGGAACGACCTTTCAGGCGGTCTTTTGTCACTCGATGGCCCGGCTTGTAAAAACGTCCCAGCTTCTTGATATCCAGGTGCAGCAAGCCCCCGGGCCGAGGATATTCGTAGCGAATGACCGGGATTGGCGGCTCCAGATAAGCCAGGCGATTGAGGCCCGAGCGGCTCAATATCCTGCCTACAGTGCTATGTCCCACGTTCAAAAACTGGCTGATTTGGCGATAGGTTCTTCGCAGATGGCGTAACTCAATCACTTGTTCCTGGCACTTTGCAGGAAGAGCATGCGGACAAGATTTGGGGCGGGACGAACGATCCTGCAGCCCTTCCTCGCCTTCTGTTCGATAGCGGTTAAGCCACTTGTAGACAGTGCGAACACTGACTCCCTGGGACTGGGCTACCTCAACAGGTCTCAGGCCTTCCTTAGTGATTCTTTGAACAAGAAGGGCTCGACCACAAACGGTTAATCGGGCATTTTTGTGAGTGTTCACTCGGGGCCTCCCGGAGCTTGGTTTGGTTCGCACCTCCAATTTCCCGGAAAAGCCCCGAGTGAACAACCTACAGAGAGATCACAGCTAGC